>NZ_JBEPOZ010000001.1:0-402187 GCF_040547005.1 Arthrobacter sp. UYCu712 | reverse complement strand
CCAAACCGGGAAATGCGGTGCCATCACAGCCCATGCCTTGTCAGAAATTTCCTGCCTTGCTGCCATGAATCAAGCCTGACGGAAATCAACCTTCAAAGGGTTTAGCAACACACCCTAGGAGTGCCGGACGCTATCCACGCCCGCTGGGGACTTACTTGTAGCTGATCGAGACGTCGTTCCACCATGGAAGCCATTTGATGGACCCGCCCTGGAACTGCTGTTCCGTCGCCCCCGAACCGATCGGGTACTCATTCGACACCGGGTATCCGAGCCGGCCATTTTCCAAGCCGGACTTCGCCCAGGCATTCCGGATCGGGCCCGTGGACGCCCATGATCCGGTGGTGGGGGACCATATGATGGCGCCGTTCTGGAACATCTGGTAGACGCCGCCGTTCTTCAACCCGCCGGCCTCATTGCTGGTCGGATAGCCCAGGATGCTTCCCTCGGCTCCCATCCCGTACCAGGTGCCGGCGATGCCGCCGGTCAGAACGCGTGCCCCGGACTGGGGCGACCACATGATCGAGCCCCGCTGGTACCACTGGAGGCATCCGCCGGCCAGCCGGCCGCAGGAAGCGTCGCTCGCCGGGTAGCCCAGGTTCCCGTACTCATAGCCGGTTGCTCCCCAGGCCCACCGGATATCGCCCTGGGATACCCTGGCTCCCGTGGCCGGGCTCCAGTGGATGACACCGCGCTGGAACTCCTGGTAGGTGCCGTTGTCCCTGCTTTTGATTTCCTCGGTCAAGGGATAGCCGAGTGTGCCGCTGGCTCCACCGAACGAGCGGTGTTTGTCCGCCATGGAGGCAAGCAGGGCATGTGCCCCTGCTCCCGGCGCCCACGTGATGGCGCCGCCCTGGTAGTCCTGGGTTACGCCGCCGCCGCCGGTGGAATACTCATCGGTCAGCGGATAGCCGAGCCTGCCGTTTTCGACCCCGTACTTCTGCCATACCCCGCGCAGTCCTTGTGAAGCGTGCGCACCGGTTTTGGGTGACCAGATCACGGCCCCCTCCTGGTACATCTGGTAGGCGCCGCCGTCCTTGAGTCCCTTGATGATTCCGGAGGTTGCGGCACCGAGTTCAGGGTGGCGTGCTGCTGCGGCCCTGATCTGCACAGTGCTGGAGGGCGGCTCAGTGACGGTGACATTCGCTGTCGCCTGCGAAACCCAGTTGACGGAGATCTGGACTCCGCCGTCGGTGGTGAACGTGCTTCCTGCCTGCCAGGCGTGGTTCTTGTTGTACCAGCCCAGGAACGGCAGGGTCGACGGCGGGATCAGCACCGAGGCGGCACCGCCCGATCCAAGGTCGGCCTTGAGGAACTCCAATCCCTTGTTGCCGGAAGCCGCGGTCGCGGCGTCGTATCCGACGGGCAGGCGGACCTGCACGTAGTAGACCTCGCCGGTTGTCGGATCGGTGAACTTCAGTGCGCGCTTCGCCTCTTTGCCGCCCCAGGCGTTGAGGGTGAAGCTGTTCTTCCCTTTCACGGTGCCGAGATTCCGGATCTCGTCTCCGCGCCCGAACCCGCCAAAATCGAACAGTGCGGCGTTCAGGGCCGGCTGCGCATACTGGCTCACGCCCATGATGTCCGTGCTGTCGCCGTACTCCCGGGACGTGCAGGCCCTGTCGGCCCAGGTCTGGCGGGTAGTGCGGGAAACGTCCGCTTTGCCGTTGGTGCACTGCAGGCTGTTCGCGTGCATCAGGCCAAACACGTGCCCGAACTCGTGGCTCACAACACTGTTGGTCAATCCGCCCGGCATCGGCATGAGGATTCGGCCGCTGCCGTTCCCGCTGGACCAGCCGCCGCCCTGGATTCCCCCCGAGCCCTGGTAATTGAGGTCGGGATGCGGGACAAAGGCGACGAGCACAGTGTTGGCGTCGTAGGACCACTTCAGCTCCCGGCTGATGGTCCCCATCATCACTTCAAAGGAATCCGTCGATCGTGCGGAGGACTTAAAGCCCTCAATTGTCCGGGCGACGTTCATCGATATCTTGTTATTGCTCGTCGAGCTCCAATAGCCGCTTGCGGCAGAAACCGACTTCCTGGCAGCGTCGAGGGAGATTGACTGGACGTCCTTGACAGATTTGTCGGCCAACTGCACGCTGACCACCGTGACCCCGATTTGTCCGGCGAATTCGGCGCGGGGCCGGGCCGTCCCCGGGGCCACCGGGGGCGTCGGAATCAGGTCGGAAACGGGCGGAGGAACCGGAGCCGGATCGTTGCTGAGGGGCGCGGCTGAGGCCACGCCCGCACCGATGGTGGCCATTGAAAGGACGGCCACCAAAGCCATCCCCAAAAGCCTGCGGAAAATCAAAAACCTGAGCATACGCATTGACCGTTGCACCCCAGCAATTTTAGGACTCTGCAAAGCCCCCCCTTTTTTATCTTCAGTTGTGGCACAGGGCCTAAGCGTGACCTGTCTGACGGCAGGCCGCGCAATATGCCATGTGCGCCCACAACATACTAAAGGGTGGAAGCAAAGGTAAAGGGCTATTCAGGAACTTCAGATTGCCGGGGCGCCCGCACCGCCCGGCTAACGCAGGATTAGTGCAATCTTTCCACGTATTCTTCCAGCGCGCGGGCCGCGCTCCGCGGGCTGAATCCGGCCAGTTTAATCTTGTCCAGATCGAGGACGGAGCCGGCCGGCCTGGGTGCGGCGGGCTTTCCGGCAAAATACGTTGCCGTGGAAACGCCGGTGACTGCGGACCTCGGACGTTCGAGGAGCGCGTACACGTCCGCGGCGATGTCCGCCCACGACTGCTGTTCGCCGTCGTTGCTCAGGTTGTAGACGCCGTAGTCCGCACCGGACGCCAGCAGGTGCCTGATGCCGGCGGCGATGTCCTCCGTGAAGGTCAGCCGCCCGATCTGGTCGTCGACGACGGACGGTTCGATGCCGCGCTCCGCAAGTGACGCCATGGTCCGGACGAAGTTGTTGCCCTCGCCGATGACCCAGCTGGTGCGCACGATGTAGTGCCGGGGAACGACGCTGACGACGGCGTCTGCCGCGGCCTTGGTCTGCCCGTAGACGCCCAGCGGTGCCACGGGTTCGGACTCGCCGTGCGTGGTGCGGGTTCCGTCGAAGACGTAGTCCGAGGACACGTGGACGAGGGTCAGGTCGTGCTCGACGGCGGTGCGGGCCAGGCGCGCCACGGCCGTGACGTTGACGGCCCAGGCGGCGGCCCGGCCTTCGGGCGTCTCCGCCGTGTCGACGGCAGTGTAGGCGGCCGCGTTGATGACCGTGGAGTAGTTCTTCCAGTTCCGGGCCTCGAAGGAATCTTCGCTGGCCAGGTCGAACTCGCTCCTGCCGGCAAACTCGACGGAAGCGTCGCCGTCGTACATTTTCCGAAGGGCCTTGCCGAGCTGGCCGTCAGCGCCGACCACAAGTGTTCTCTTCGCCGGCATCGGCACCACCGCAGCCAGGCGGGGGTGTGCCTTGTCCTTGTCGGAGAGTTCGGCCTGCTCCAGCGGGATGGGCCAGGCGATGGCGGCGGTCTGGTCGGCCAGGTTCAGGAAGGTGTACTGGCCCTGCGCGTCGGCGGACCAGTGGTCATTGACGAGGTAGGTGTAGGCGGTGTTGTCTTCCAGGGTCTGGAACGCGTTACCCACGCCGCGCGGGATGAAGATGGCCTGGCTGGGGTTCAGCTCCGCGGTGAAGACCGCGCCGAAGGACGGGCCTTCGCGCAGGTCCACCCAGGCACCGAATATCCGTCCGGTGGCCACCGAAATGAACTTGTCCCAGGGTTCGGCGTGGATCCCGCGGGTGGTCCCGGCCAACTCGTTAAACGAGATGTTGTTCTGCACCGGGCGGAAGTCCGGCAGTCCCAGGGCCACCATCTTTTCCCGCTGCCAGTTCTCCTTGAACCAGCCCCGGTTGTCGCCGTGGACGGGAAGGTCGTAGAGGACGACGCCGGGGATCGGAGTTTCGTGCGCTGTGAGCTTTTTCGAGAATTCGATCGACATTACTTACTGGCCCTGTTCCTTGTACTTGGCTTCCGTGGCTGCTTTCTGCGGGCGCCACCAGTCCTCGTTGTTCCGGTACCAGGCGATGGTGTCCTCGATTCCGGCGTCGAAATTGTGGAAGCGCGGCTCCCAGCCGAGTTCCTCGCGGAGCTTCGTGGAGTCGATCGCGTACCGCATATCGTGGCCGGGGCGGTCCACCACATGGTCGTAGGCGTCCGGGCCCTGGCCCATGTGCTTGAGGATCAGTTCGACGACGTCCTTGTTGTTCTTCTCGCCGTCGGCGCCGATCAGGTAGGTCTCGCCGATCCGGCCCTTGTCGATGATCGCCAGGACGGCGGACGAGTGGTCGTTGGCGTGGATCCAGTCGCGGACGTTCTCGCCCTTGCCGTAGAGCTTGGGCCGGATCCCGTCGATCACGTTGGTGATCTGGCGCGGGATGAACTTTTCCACGTGCTGGTAGGGCCCGTAGTTGTTCGAGCAGTTGCTGATGGTCGCCTGCAGGCCGAACGACCGCACCCAGGCGCGCACCAGCAGGTCAGAGCCGGCCTTGGTGGACGAGTACGGGCTGGACGGGTTGTACGGCGTCTCTTCCGTGAAGCGTTCCGGATCGTCCAGTTCGAGGTCGCCGTAGACCTCGTCAGTGGAGATGTGGTGGAAGCGCTTGTTCTGCTTGCGGGCAGCCTCGATCAGCGTGTAGGTGCCGATGATGTTCGTGTCCAGGAACGGGCGCGGATCGTGCAGCGAGTTGTCGTTGTGCGATTCGGCTGCGTAATGGACCACGACGTCAGCTTCGGCGACCAGCCGGTCAACGACGCCGGCATCGCAGATGTCGCCCTCGACCAGCCGGAAGCGGTCCCCGGGCAGGCCGGTCAAAGATTCCACGTTGCCGGCGTAAGTGAGCTTGTCGAGAACGATGACCTGATGGTCCGTATTCTCCAGTACGTAGTGGACAAAATTGGAACCGATGAAACCGGCACCGCCGGTGACGAGGAGTTTCTGCATCCATACAGCCTATCTGCCCTCCCCGGGACCGGCTGCGCAGATCCGGTAACGTAGAGGCTGTACATCAGCCAAGGAGCTTCATGCGACCCGTTCTTTCGGTAACGATTGCCCTCGTTGCCACGACCGCCCTATTGACCGCCTGCAGCATCGACGATTCGAAGAACCGGCCCACGATGACGCCCAAAGCCACCCCGACTGCGACGGTGTCCACGCCATACCCGGCGCCCGCGGGCGACCCGGACGTTCGGCTGACGGTGACGCTGCTTCCCGAGAACGCGGGCCTGGCGTCGACCCATCACCTCGTCTGCGTCGGTTCCTCCGCAGTGGACGGTACGGACGTTCCCGACGGCGACGAGGCCTGCCGGCTCGTCACGGAGTCCCCGGACCTGCTCGAACGCGAGCTGGCCAAGTCGGACGAGGAGTGCCGCGGGACCGGGCACCAGGATATCGCCGACGTGTTTGGCCAGGTGAAGGACAAGTCGGTGCGGAACAGTTTCCGCGCGGACAATTCCTGCAACACCGACACGTGGGAATCGCTGGAACCGCTGCTGGGACCCACCGACTGATCCAGGGTCCGGGACGTGACACAAAAAGGGGGCAGCCGCATCAGCGGCTGCCCCCTTTTGTGTCCCGTGGCAGATCAGGCGGGTTGCACGTCCGGCTGTTCGTCGATCCACGTGGCGAGCCGTTCGATTCCCTCGGCCAGGTTCACCTTAGGGCTCCAGCCCAGCACGCGCTGGGCGGCCTCGATGTCCGCCCAGGCGTGGCGGACGTCGCCCTGCCGGTACTGGCCCGTGACGTGGGGTTCCGGGGCACCGTAGTGGCCGGCGATCAGCTGCGCTGCGGTGCCGATGGTCTGGAACTCGCCGGATCCGATGTCCAGCGGTTCCTTGGACACGTCAGCCGACGTGGCGGCCGCGACGATCGCCGAGGCGATGTCGTCAATCAGGATGAAGTCGCGGCGGACGTCGCCGTCTTCGTACAGCGGGATGGACTTTCCGCTTTTCGCCATGCGGCAGAAGAGGCTCATGATGCCGGTGTAGGGATTGATCAGCGACTGTCCCGGACCGTACACGTTCTGGAGCCGGAGGATGGCGGTCTCCACGCCGTAGGCGTCTGCCCAGGTCTGCAGGATGTTCTCCTGTGCCAGCTTGGTTGCACCGTACACGCTGGCCGGCGCCGGATAGATCTCCGAAGCCTTCATCGCGGTCGGTTCCGCATCGGGGAAATCCCACTGCGACTGGTCCAGGGTTTCGCTGGTCCGCTGGCCCGGGTAGAACAGCGATCCGTCCTGCCTGCGCCAGGCACCCTCGCCGTAAACCGCCCGGCTGGAGGACAAGACGATGCGGCGGGGCAGCCGGCCGCTGCGGTTGAGGCCGTCCAGCAGCTGGGTCGTGCCGACGACGTTGACGTGTGCGTGCCGCGTGGACTCTTCGAGGGACTGCCCGGTGCCGGTTTCGGCGGCCAGGTGGATCACGACGTCGGGTGTCACGTCCTTGAGCAGCTGGTCCCATGTTTCCGCGTGGGTGACGTCTGCGACCACGAGCTCGGCGCCGCTGTCGAGTGCGGCCGGGCGGGCTCCGCTCGAGTGGATCTGGGGGTGCAGGTTGTCTACAACAACGACCCGGTCAAAATTCTCGACAAGGGCCGGGGAAATCGCGCAGCCGATGAATCCAGCACCGCCGGTGACGACGACGGTGCCACCGGGGCGAAGGGCATTACTGGTTTGGGACACAATGGACCTTTCGGAGCGTGTTGTTAGGAACCGATCGAATGGCGGGCGAGGGCGTAGCAGCCCGCCTTGTCGCGACGCACGGCAGCCTTCGGCAGGAGCGCGAACGCGTGGGCCCGGGATGTCAGCCTGAGTTTCGCCGAGCGCTCGGCTTTCTTCCAGCCGAGTTCCCTGGCCTGCGCTGCAGCGACTGCAAAGTAGCCCCGCTCGCCGTCGAACCGGGACCCGTCGATCAGCTTGGCCGACGACGCACTGTTGGAGTGCCGGCGGTAGGAGAAGCAGACTGTCGGGACGACCAGGAGCTGGGCGCCCCGGTAGATCATGTCCATGACCAGGGCGAGGTCCTGGATGATGGGGAAGCCATCCCGGAATTCGACCTCGCGGATTTTCTCCGTCCGGAACGCAAGGGACGGCCAGTACAGCCAGTCGCCGTGCATGAGGTTCGAGGCAATTGCCTCCCCTGCCAGGATCTGCATGCCGCCGCCGCGGGGCCGGACGAGCTTTTGCTTGACGACGTCAACGAGGGTGCGTGTGGGCCGGCCTTCGCCGTCGATGACGCGGACACCCGGCTGGATGATGGCGGCGTCCGGGAACTGGGCGTGCGCGTGCGCGATCACATCCACGTAGTTCGGCAGGAGGACGTCATCGCAGCCCAGGATCACCATGATGTCCTGGGTCGCCATCGCAACGCAGCTCCGGTAGTTCGCCGTGATGCCCTCGTTGACGTCCTTCCGGACGTACTTGACGCGGGGGTCGGTGATGGAGGCCATGTAGTTCGTGATCTCAGGATCAGGATAGGCGTCATCCACGACGGTCAGGAGCCAATCCGGGTTGTCCTGTTCCAGGACGCTTTGTACTGTTTCCTTCATGTACGCGGGGTCGCCCCAGTACGGAACGAAGATATCGACTGCCATTGCTGGTCCGTTCTTTAGAGCTGCAGATGGGCACCGGATGGACCCTGTCCCTGGTCCGGTGCTGAATTCTTGCGTTATTCGATCGGTTTTTTGAGGCCCTCTGCTGCGCCGTGCTGACGCGCCAGATCGGCGTCGAGCCGCGCTTCCAGGCGTTCCAGGTCAGCGCGGAGGATCGCCGATTCCTCGGCCAGGACCCTCGTCTCGTCTTCCACCACGGAAATCTCCCACGAAAGGTGCAGGCAGACGCCCAGAGCAAGGAGGATGCTGAGCGCAAAGAGCAGGTTGGACGGGACCTGCACGCCGAGTGACTTGGCGATTCCGGCCAGCAACTGCGGAAACGCCGCCAGGACCAGCGTCGCGAGACCGACAACGAGCCACAGCGCAGCGTACTTTTCCCGCAGGACCTTACGGCGGAGCATCTCAAAAATAACTACGACTATCAGGAGTGCCAAAACGAAGGCCACGAAGATGCCCATGATCATATCCCTTCGGTGAAGACCTTCCGGTCTTCTAAGTGGGAGGGCTTGCGCGTAAGCGCGAACAGCAATGCGAACACGGACCGGCCAAGATACACAGCGGCCTTTGCCGGGTTGTGGCTGGGCTGGCCGCCTTGCCGCGGACGCATCTCGACGGGCACCTGGGTGACAACGCAACCCGACTTGATGGCCACAACCAGCGAGTCGATGGTGTCTCCGAGGTACTCGGCCGGATAGTGGTCAATGAACTGGGAGATCCCGCGGCTGTTCGCCGCTTTGAAGCCGGACGTGACGTCGGTCAGCTTCTTGCCGGCCATCGCGGAGATGACGCGGGCAAGGAAGACCATGGCCCATTTGCGGGGTCCGCGTACGACGTAGTTGCCTTTGTCGGCAAACCGCGCGCCGATCGATATGTCGGCGTGGGCCAAACCGTCGAGCACCCGCTGGATGTCCCTGGGGTCATGCTGGCCGTCGGCGTCGACCTGGATGACGGCGTCATAGCCGTGCCGCTGGGCGTATTTGAAACCTGCCCGCATGGCGCCGCCGACTCCGATGTTGAACGGCAGCTCAAGGACCTGGGCGCCGGCGGCGGCCGCTGCTGCGGATGTCGCATCCGTTGATCCGTCATTGACGACGAGGACATCGTAGGAGACCGGCTGTGCCAGCACCTCGCGGACTGTTGCAGCTACTGACTCTGCTTCGTTCCAAGCCGGCATGATGACAAGCGCGCGCGTGAAGGGGGGGCGGGACATATAAACCAATCTATACCAATGAGGAATGCTGAACTAAGCCCGCGAAGGGGCGGCGTCGGCCGGCCAGTGGCTCACTGGGCCAGCCCGTAGCTGGCGGCGGAATGCCTGATGTAGAGGGCTGCAAACGGCCGGGGGAAGACTTTCAGGAGCAGCGCGGCGGCGGCGAACGGCGGCCGGGTCAGCGTTGTCAGGGCGATTTGCCGGAACGTCAGCGCGCGGCGGCAGTCGTCAATGGTCTCCTGCGCGGCGGGCTGGTTCTTCAGTTTCATGATCGCGCTTTGGGCCGTGATGAGGGTGATGAGCAGCCTCATGCTCGCGTAGAACCGTCCGTTGCTTCCGGACCGGAGCCGCTGGGGTAGGAGCGCGTCGAGGTCCCGCAAGGCCAGGTCCGTGTCGGACCGGGTGGGAATCCGGCCCCAGGTCAGGGACTGCGCGGAGATGTAGTACCGGTGCATCGGACGCTCAACGCTCCGGATCTTCCGTGCCCGAGGGTACAGGATGATGTTGACCGTCATGTCTTCGAACCGGGTCGACCCGACCGGGTACCTGACACCGGCGAACAGCGACGCCCGGTAGAGCTTGTCCCACGTGAACGGCGTCAGGCGGTCCGACATTGCATGGCGCATGGCCTGCTCGCCGGAGCATTCGCCGAGGAACCGGCTGTGGCGCGGTGCCTGTGATCCGTCGGGGCGGACCACCATATGTCCGGCGACGGCGATGTCGACATCCCCGGCCATTTCGCCGGCCATGGTTTGGAGGAATTCGGGGAGATACTCGTCGTCGGCGTCGAGGAAGGTGACGAATTCGCCGGCGGCAGCATCCAGGCCCGCGTTCCTGGCGCCGGACAGCCCGACGTTGGCGGGCAACGTGATGAGGCGCAGCCGGTGGTCCGGGACGGCGGCGAGCTTGTCCTTGACCACTGCTTCGGTATCGTCGGTCGATGCGTCGTTGACGATCAGCAGTTCGAAATTTTCATACGATTGCGCCAGCACGCTGTCGATCGCGCGCAGCACGGTCGAGGCGACGTTGTACGACGGCATGATTACGGAAATGGTCGGAGCATTCAGCACGCTGGTCAGATCCCTTTCTCTTCTGCAGGTGAGCGGTTGCCCCTACGCCGGTCCGCCCAGAGCCCCCAAAGATGCACCGCTGAACCGGCGAGGGGACCCGCCGCGAGGCTGCAGACCACTTTCAAGTCTAACGGCGCAGGCACGGTCAGGAGCGCAACGGAGACCACCGTCGCCGTGAACCATCCGGCCAGGTAGACCCGGTGCTGACCGGCGGAAAGGGCTGCCGTGCCCGTCAGGGTGACGACGGCCAGCAGGGCGGCGTCGACTGTCAGGAGCCCGATCCAGAGTCCGTCGATTGCATAGCTTGGTCCGAAGATGAGCATGATCGAGGGGCCGATGACTGCTGCCAGCACACCGGCCACCAAACCGGCGACGGCGATCAGGCCCAGTGGCGCAAGAAGCACGCGGTGTAGCTGGCGGCCGGAACCCATGAGCTTGGTCATGACCAGGCCCTGGAACGCCTGCAGCGGGATCAGGATGGGAGCCCGAGTGAGGGAGACCGCCAGCAGCAGCGGTGCGGCGCCGGCGAATTCGGCGTCGTCCGACATCAGTTTGATGAGCGCCGGGAATCCGGTGATGAGGACAGCGTTCGACGCGGCGGTCGCCATCGAATACCCGCACCGGCGGAGGTACTCGCCCATTCCGACGTCGGCCCGCTGGCTCAGCGCCGCCCTGCCCCGTGCGGTGGCGAAGACAAACACCAGCCACACGAGGGTCCCGGACAGCGCGGCAAGCTCCAGGCCGCCCAACCCGAAACCGAACAACGCGGCGGCAGCCACCACGACGAGGCGGACGCCTGATTCCGCTGTGGTCAGCGCGGCGTATCGGCTCCAGTTTTCCCGTCCGCCCAGCGTTCCGGCCAGGCCGACGTGGCCCGCGTAGAGCAGCACGGCAAGGCTGAGGCCGACCCACAGGGACACGGTCGACGGCGACGGGAACAAGCCCGGCATCCACCACGCGCCGCTCGCCGCGACCGCGGCTGCGGCAACTGCACCGATCAGGAGGGAAGACCCGATGATGGGGGCGCCCCGGTCCGCGGCGGTCCGGGCCTTGATCGAGGCCGACTTCACGGCCCGGGTCGCTTCGTGCATCAGACCGGTCATCACGCCGAACAGGCCGAAAAGCACACCCCAGAACGCCAGGAAGTCAGCGTTCTGCTCCACCGGCAGGACCCGGGCCGCGAGGACGAAAATGGCGTAGCCGCTGCCGGCGGCGAAGATCGACGAGAGGCCCACGAAGGAGACATTGCCCCGGGACGCCGTCTTCTCCCCCGGGCCGGTGCCGGGCCTCAAAGCCTCAGGGGATTCTGCGGGATCCGTGTTCACGCGCAGCTAGTTTTCCAGCAGACCGAGAAGGTACGCCCCGTAGCCGCTCTTCAGGAGCGGCTCGGCCCGTTCGCGCAGTTCATCGTCCGAAAGGAACCCGACGCGCCACGCGATTTCTTCCGGCGCGCCGATCTTCAGGCCCTGCCGGTTTTCCACGGTCCGCACGAAGTTCGAAGCGTCGTTCAAATCATCGATTGTTCCGGTGTCCAGCCAGGCTGTGCCACGCGGCAGGATCTCAACGTGCAGTTTGTTGCGCGCGAGGTAGGACTTGTTGATGTCGGTGATCTCCAGCTCGCCCCGGGGCGAGGGCTTGAGGCCGCTGGCGATCTCCACGACCTCGTTGTCGTAGAAATACAGGCCGGGGACGGCGTAGTGGCTCTTGGGTTTCGCCGGCTTCTCCTCCAGCGACAGTGCGCGGCCCTCATCGTCGAACTCGACGACGCCGTAGGCGCCCGGATCCTTGACCCAGTATCCGAAGACTGCGCCGCCGTCGATGTCAGCGTGCTTGCGCAGGTGCGTGCCCATGCCCTGGCCGTAGAACACGTTGTCCCCGAGCACGAGTGCGACCTTTTCCTCGCCGATGTGCTCCGCCCCGAGGATGAAGGCCTGCGCCAGACCATCCGGATTCGGCTGCTGCTTGTAGGTCAGATTCACCCCGAAGCGCGATCCGTCTCCCAGGAGCCGGTAGAACTGCTCGGCGTCGTGCGGAGTGGTGATGATCAGGATGTCGCGGATGCCCGCGAGGATGAGAGTGGACAGGGGGTAGTAGATCATCGGCTTGTCGTAGACTGGTACTAGCTGTTTGCTGATACCCATCGTGATGGGATGGAGTCGAGATCCGGTACCGCCGGCCAGTATGATTCCGCGCATCCGTCCATCATTCCGTGTGGCCATGCTGGGAGCAAATCACTGACCTGAGGGGAACTCCGTAGAAACCGTTGTTCCGTAGCCTCGCCGACCATGGCCGCGCGTGCCTTTCTTCTCCGGAGATTTTGTACCCTTGAACTCACGAAAATCGGAACTCCTGGTGGGGCGAGAGTTCAATCCTCGCACCAACAGCCTCAATCTGATCCGGCTGGTCCTTGCCCTGGCTGTCCTGGTGCACCACAGCTGGCCGCTGAGTGGAACACCCGACGAGCCCGTGTTCGCGGGCGAAAGCCTCGGCGGCTGGGCCGTCGCCGGCTTCTTTGGAATCAGTGGGTATCTCATCACGGCCAGCCGCTGGTCCCATGGGCTGGGTGACTACCTGGTGCACCGCCTCGCCAGGATCATGCCGGCCTTCATCGTCTGCCTTTTCCTGATGACCGCCGTTTTTGCTCCCATCGGGTACTGGGTCGCCAAGGGAAACCTGTCCGGTTATTTGTCGACCGCGACGAGCCCGCTGAACTTCCTGATCTCCAACGCCGGTTTGAAGATGGTCCACTACGACATCGCGGGGACTCCGCTGAACGTGCCGTACCCCGGGGCCTGGAACGGTTCGCTCTGGAGCCTGTACTACGAGTTCGTCTGCTACATCGTTGTTGCCCTCATCGGCATTTTTGCGGTCTTCCGCCGCTCGCCCTGGCCTGTGACGATCCTGTTCGTCGCGAGCGTTGTGGCACAGATCAATATCGATACCGTGAGCCGGCTGACCGACGGAAACTTCGACGTCGTCCTGCTGCTGCGGCTCCTGCCCTTCTTCCTCGGCGGAGCAACGGTCTTCGTGTGGCGGAACACCATCGGCATCCACTGGATACTTGGCGTCCTCAGCATCCTGGCTGCCCTGTGCCTGGTCTCGCTCTTTCCCGCCTGGGGCGGCCAGGCCTCCGGAGCCTTCGTGGCTTACGGCACGCTCTGGATTTCGACGTGGCTCCCCCAGCCCCGCGTCATCGGGAAAAACGACGTCTCCTACGGCGTCTACATCTATGCGTTCGCCTTCCAGCAGCTGCTGGCCGTGTTCGGCGCGCACCACTGGGGAATCATCGGCTTCAGCCTGGCCGCCACGGTGCTCACAGTGCCTACGGCAATCGCGAGCTGGTTGTGGATTGAACGTCCTGTCATGCGCCGTGTCCGGCGCAAGGACCACAACGACGCCCGGCCCGGTCCCGAAGCTTCCCCCGCCGCAGCCCTGGCCCCGGCGCCCAGCCCGGCGTTGACCCCCGCGGAAAGCACTCAGCCCGGATCCTGACAGACCGGGCCGCGGCGCAGGCCTGCACAACCGCAGGGCTGCAAGCTGCGGGGCTGCAACGCAAAGGAGGACCTCCCGATGGGAGGTCCTCCTTGTTTTCATGCCCCGTTGGCAACAACGTCGGCTGCGTCCCGGATGCCGGACGCGGCCTTCTGTTTCCGGCTAGTCCCAGCAGGCGCGGACCTTGAAGAGCCTGACGTCCGGCCCCTCCTGGTCGATGAGTTCCAGGCTTTCGTTCGGCTCCAGGTCCATGACTCCGCCGTAGCCGGCGAGCGTGCCGGTGACGGTCCGGGTACCAAAGTCCAGAACGTACTTCACGTTCAGTTTGCGGACCGACTCGCAGACTCCCGGGAACGTGGCCGCGTCCTTCAACCCCGCGTTGACCACGTCGACGTCGGAGCCGTGGGTGGTGAGGATGTGGGGCTGGATCACGGATCGTCCGGAGAAGGCGTACGCCAGGGAGGTGCCGCTGCTGGGGAGTCCGGCAATCGCCGCGCCCGGCTCGACGCCGTCTGCCAGGCGTTCGAGCATCTTTCGCTCCTCGGGAGACAGCAGTGCCGACTGCTCGTCGCTCCTGTACTGCCAATGGGCGTGCTCCGCAGCGAAGGTGGTGATGCCGGTCTGCGTCACGACGACCAACACCGCGAGGGCGGCCAGCGAGGAGGCCATGACGCCTCTGGGGGTTTGTGGCATTCGGGCGAAGCGGGACAATCCGGACGTCCTGGACTGGTCCCTCCGGCTGAGCCACCTGCGGCCGGCATCGATGAGGAAGGACGCGCCGATGACAGCGGGGCCCATGGTCGCCACGGGCAGGAGTGCGGCAAGTCGGTTGCTGTCGAAGTACCAGACGCCGGTGACGAACAAGCGGGGAATTCCGTTGTAGCCGGCGGCAAGGAAGAAGAAGAATGCCGCGATGGCATAGATCCCGATGAGCCAGCGTCGGCTTTTGAGCGCCCACAGCCGCCACAGCCCGACGAACAGGCAGATGCTGACGATCTCCTGGGACGGACGGCCGAGTGGTGCGTTGAGCAGCAGCTCTCCGACGGCCTGGGCCGGGGTCTCCACGACGGGCCAGTCGGCCGAACCTTCCGGCGGCCGGAGGTAACCCCAGAGGACGGCAAGGCCGAGCAGCCAGCCCAGGAACGCCACGGTGAGCAGGATGATGCTGCGTCGTCCGGTAGGGGACCTTTGCGGCCAGAGACGGCGGATTTTGAAGTAGTAGACGGCCGCGCTCGGGGGGATCATGAATGCCAGGAAGGCCATCAAGGTACTGGGGTGCGCCAGCGCAACGCCGGCGACGCCGACTCCCAGGCTGAGCCAGACCACAACCGAACTCTGCCGGTGGTGCCGGCCCAGACCGAGCGCGGTCAAGGCCATGCCGATGGCGGCGGGCAGGACGGAGATCGACAAGAGGTTGGGGTACAGCACGCCCCAGTCGATCATCAGCATGGGGAACGTCGAGAAGCCTGCCGCGAAAACGAAGGCCAGTACCGTCGTCGTGATCCTGTGGCCGGCGACTGCCTGGACGAGGTACAGGCAGCCGAGCGGCCAGACGACGGCACCGATCGCGATGTTGGTGGCGTTCACCACGACCGGAATCGTGGCGCCGCTCAGTTCCCCGACGATCGCCACCATGCCGTGCCAGCCGGAGGGATAGGCGCTGATGCCGGTGAAGGCTCCGAGATTGAGCGGCGACGCATTATGCGTTTCCATCGTCCAGCGGACCGCGTTCAGATGGAAGACGTTGTCATACGTCTGGGAGATGGAGTCCGGCGATATCATCGCCGTGCCCATCTGGACCCCGATGAGCAGGGCCGCTCCCAAGGCTCCCAGCCCGGCGGCAAGCACCATGGAACGCCGCTGGGGCTCAGCTTCCGGCTCCGGCGATTTCCGGATGACGGCGTTCCGGATCGCCCACGCGGCCGCCGAGACGGCAACGACCCCGGCCAGGAACGTGGCCGGCCCCCACGGAACACCCACGAAGGGATAGACCGTGGCCAGGAATCCTCCCACGCCGACAGTGAACGCCGGGGCAAGCAGCACCGAGTTGATGCCGCGTATCCGGATGGCCAGGGACAGAATCAGGCCGGGCAGGATGAACGCCAGCACGGCAAGAAGGATCACTGGCAAAGACTGCCACCAGGACAAGGAAACACCACTCTCAACGATTCGGGACGGATACTGCTAGCGAGGCGTCGGTCTACAAGACTACGTAACTCTACTTCACAGGCTTGGAATGCTTAGGTTTCACTGAGGGAGCGCCGGCGCAACTCTGAAACGACGTCGTGCACTTCCCCGTCCATCACGATCTCGCCGTGATCCAGGAGGACACCGCGCTCACAGACGGTGGCGACCAGGTCCAGGTCGTGGCTGACGACGAAGAGCGTCTTGCCCTTGTCCGAGAGTTCCTTGATCTTGGCGATGCACTTGCGCTGGAACGGCTCGTCGCCGACGGCGAGGATCTCGTCGATCAGGAAGACTTCCGGGTCCGTGTGCACCGCGATGGAGAACGCCAGGCGCAGGTACATGCCCGAGGAGTAGAACTTCACTTCGGTGTCGATGAACTCGCCGATCTCGGAGAATTCCACGATGGAGTCGAACTTCTCGTCGATCTGATTTTCGGTCATCCCGAGGATCGCACCGTTGAGGTAGACGTTGTCGCGGCCGCTGAGGTCGTGGTGGAATCCCGCCCCGACTTCGATCAGGCCCGCGACGCGGCCCCGTGTCCGCACCGTGCCGCCGTCGGGCTGCAGCACACCGGAGATCAGCTTCAGGAGTGTGGACTTGCCGGAGCCGTTGAGCCCCAGCAGGGCAACAGTTTCACCCTGCTTGACCTCGAGCGAGACGTCCTTGAGGGCCAGGAATTTCTTGGACAGATCCCCCTTGCGGCCCTTCACGAGCCAGACGAGGGCTTCCTTGAGGGACCGGGTGTGACGCAGAACGAACTGCTTCCGGATTCCCTCGCAGCTGATGGCAACATGGCCGTGCGCAGTCATCTCAGAGCTCCTGTGCAAAGTGGATGGCGAGCCGGCGGAACGTCAGCTGTCCCAGGAACAGCACCCCGAGCGTCACCAGCATGGAGACGGGGAGCCAGACAGTCAGCAGGCCCGGCGGCATGGTTCCGCTCACCATCTGGTCGGGTTTGAGCGTCGGTTCCCAGAAAGCCCAGTGGAAGACTTCGACGGCGACCGTCATCGGGTTCAGCTGGTAGATCCAGAACCACGGCCCCATCACGCCTTGGACCATCGACCAGACGTACAGGACTGGGGAAGCCCAGGTGACGATCATGACGATCATGTCCACGATGTTCTCGGAGTCCCGGAAGTAGACATTCATGGCCCCGAACAGGAGCCCCAGGCCGGTGGCGAGAACCGCCACCATCACGAAGATCAGGACGACGGATGCCAGTTGCACGATCGACGGCCTCCAGCCCACCACGAGGCAGGCACCGATCAGCACCACGAGCTGCGGCAGGAAGTGGGCGGCCGAGACCCACACCGTGGACACGGGGAACAATTCCCGCGGCAGGTAGATCTTCCGGATGAGATCACGGTTGTCCACGATGGACCGGGTGGCGTTCGACAGCGACTCGGTGAAGAAGTTCACCAGGACGATGCCGGCGAAGAGGTAGATCGCGTAGTTCGGCGTGCCCCGCTGGAGGTTAAGGAAGATGCCCAGCGCCACGAAGTAGATCAGGAACTGCACGAGCGGCTTGACGTACGACCACAGCAGCCCAAGCACCGAGCCGCGGTAGCGCACCTTGATTTCTTTGCGCACCAGCAGCTTCAGCAGGAACCGGTCTCCGTAGACGTCGAGGAGTCCGCGCCCGCTTCCGGGCTTGACGAGCTGGTCGGTCTCACCGGCCATCTAGTTGCCATCCTTGGAATGCGCCTCGAACGTCTTCTTCCACGAATCGATCGAGCTGATGTCGGCCACGGCGGACCGGTACTGCTCGGCCAGGCTGTCCCATTCACGGTACAGCCGCAGATGCAGGCGGGTCGCTTCGGTCAGCATGGATTTGAGCTTCTTCGGGTCCCGCTGGTACCAGGACGCGCCGGTGCCTTCGGCGTTGGAAACCACCACGCTGTCGTAGTGCGCGACCCTGAACCAGCGGTTGTCGCGGTGCGCCAGGTAGCCCTGCGGCCTCTCGGCGCTTTCCGGCTCGGGCGCCTTCATCAGCTGCCGCGCGACGGTCTTGATGCCCCAGGGAATCAGGTCCTTCTTATTGGGCATCCCGACGACGGTGCCGCCCATGGGGCCGCGTCCCAGCTTCGGGGCCGGGAAGTCGTCGACGTCGTCCTTCAACTGCGCGTCCGGGTACTCGGACTTCAATGCGTTGATCTTGGGCAGCTTCGAAGCCAGGATCTTGTGCAGCTCGTGGGGTCCCTCGAAGATGTCCTTGAGGGCTTCGATCCTGCCGTGTTCGGTGAAGTACTGCATCGAGACAAGGTGTTTGACGTCCGCCTGCACCGATTCGCGCAGCACCCGCCCGCCCTTCGGGTAGGGGCTGTGGATCAGGGTGGTGATCAGCCTGTTGCGCTCGTGGAAATAGGCCTGCCAGCCCACGAGGTCGTCCTTGTCGATCCAGGACACATGCCACACGGCGGCTCCCGGCAGCGACACCGTGGCGAAGCCGGCTTCACGGGCGCGCAGTCCGTATTCGGCGTCGTCCCACTTGATGAACAGCGGCAGCGACAAGCCGATTTCCTTGATCACCCGGGTGGGAATCAGGCACATCCACCAGCCGTTGTAGTCCACGTCCACGCGGCGGTGCAGCCAGGCGGTCTGGCGCAGGTTGGCCACGCTGAAGTCGTGACGGACCTCCATATCGGCATGAGGCGCGGACGGCACGATCCGGTAGGGATCCACGACCTCACCAAAGGTGTGCAGAACGCTTCGGTTGTAAAGATCGAACATGTGCCCGCCGACGATCGTGGGCTTGCGGCAGAAGTCTGCGAAGGTGAGCAGCCGGACGATGCTTTCCGGTTCGACGACGATGTCGTCGTCCAGGAGCAGGACGTAGTCGCTGCCGTTCTCCACGGCCTCATACATGCCGCGTGCGAAGCCGCCGGAGCCGCCGAGGTTGGCCTGGTTGATGACGCGGAGCTTACCGCCGAGGGATTCGCGGACCTCCGCGAAGCCTTCCTGGTCCTCCACCTTCTGGGTGCCCTGGTCCACGATCAGGATTTCCTTGACGTTCTCAAGGACATCCGGGTTTTCGGACAGGATGCGGGCGTTGTTGAGGCAGAAGTCCGGCTTGTTCATCGTGGTGATTTCGAGCGTGACCTGGCCGCTGGTGGCCGGTCCCCCGGTAGTCTCCCACTGGCCGTCCTCAAGGACGAGATCAGCAGAGCTGGCCGCCAGGTCGAACCAGTACCAGCCGCCGTCGCCAAACGGCTTCAGGGACAGTTCGAACACCGAGGTGGTGTCGCCGTCGACGTGTTTGCCGTCAACGCGCTGGACGGATCCGCGGGCGTTCGATTTGAAGACGGTGACGGTGCCGATGCCGCTGGTCCTGACCACCAGGCGGATGTCCCGGACGGACGTCCACCGCCGCCAGTAGCTCGCCGGGAACGCGTTGAAGTACGTGCCGAACGAGATCTGCTCACCGGACCGGACCCGCATGGAATGCCGGGTGAGGAGGTCTTCGAAGTGCGCCTCGCGGCTGCCGGAGCTGAACATCTGCAGCTTCTCTTCGGGCAGCTTCGGCGTGCGCGCGAGCTCGTCGTTCTCCCGCAGCCGGATGCCGCTGGCACTGCCGGCGTCCGCGTACAGGGACACGGTGTCCGGCTGGTCTGCCGAGGGCAGGATGACCCGCTGGATTGTCTTCCAGTTGTCTGTCACGTTTGCGGAGCTCATGCGTCCACTCCCCCGCTTTCGAGTTTGGCGCCGGCTTCGAAGTGCGGGCGGATCTGATTGTCGAACATGGTCAGGGCCGAGCCGATGGCCATGTGCATGTCCAGGTATTTGTACGTGCCGAGCCGTCCGCCGAAGAGGACATCCTGCTCGGCGGCCGCGAGGTCGCGGTACTTGAGCAGGCGTTCGCGGTCCGCGGCCGTGTTGATCGGGTAGTACGGTTCGTCGCCCTTTTCCGCGGCCCGCGAGAATTCCCGCATGACGACGGTCTTCTCGGTCTGGTAATCGCGTTCGGGGTGAAAATGGCGCGGTTCGATGATGCGGGTGTAGGCCACGTCGGCGTCGTTGTAGTTGACCACGGACGTCCCCTGGAAGTCTCCGACGTCGAGCACTTCCTCTTCGAAGTCGATGGTGCGCCAGGAGAGGTCGCCCTCGGCGTAGTCGAAGTAGCGGTCCACGGGACCGGTGTAGATCACCGGGACCTGGCCGACGACCTTGTTCTTGCTGTACTCGTGCGACTCGTCGAAGAAGTCGGTGTTCAGCCGGACTTCAATGTTCGGGTGTTCGGCCATCTTCTCGATCCAGGCGGTGTAGCCGTTGGTCGGGAGGCCTTCGTGGGTGTCGTTGAAGTACCGGTTGTCGTAGTTGTAGCGCACGGGCAGGCGGGAGATGATGCCGGCCGGCAGGTCTTTGGGATCCGTCTGCCACTGTTTGCCGGTGTAGTGCTTGATGAACGCCTCGTAGAGCGGCCGCCCGATGAGCTGGATGCCCTTGTCGTTCAGGTTCTGCGGATCGGTGCCGGCGAGCTCGCCGGACTGGTCCTTGATCAGCTCGCGCGCCTGGCCGGGGGTGAGGTTGGCCCGGAAGAACTGGTTGATTGTCGCCAGGTTGATCGGCAGCGAGTAGACCTCGCCCTTGTGCACGCCGTAAACCTTGTGCACGTAGTTGGTGAACGTGGTGAAGCGGTTCACGTACTCCCACACACGCTCGTTGGAGGTGTGGAACAGGTGCGCGCCGTAGCGGTGCACCTCGATGCCGGTTTGTTCTTCCTTTTCGCTGTAGGCGTTGCCTCCGATGTGGTGGCGGCGGTCGATGACTACGACCTTCAAGCCCAGCTCAGTGGCGGCCTGTTCTGCGATTGTCAGGCCGAAGAAGCCCGACCCTACGATGACGAGGTCAGCGGTCACAAACTCTCCTGGTTCGAATGCGGGCAGCCCAATGTTGCGCATTGTCTGCTGCTCTAGCCTACCCGAGGGTCGATCGGAACCACGGACCGGGCCCCTTTATCCACATGAGCGGACGGGCACCTGACGGCATCCCGCCGCCGCTTCTAGGGTGGACTGCAACCCGCCCCGGCAGAAAGGATCCCTGCGGTGATGTTCCACTGCACCCTCGTGCCGGCACCAGGTTCGACGCTCACAGGCGGGGCCGTCGAACTGGCCGTCGAAGTAGCCGGAGGGTGCTCCGGCGCCGAGCTCGAGGCGGCCATCTCGCGGCGCTGCGGGACGGGGCCGCTGAGTGCGGACGGTGTTCCGGTCCGGTCCCTGCGGGTCGGCGATCCTCCGCTGCGGAACGGGGCCGTCCTGGTGGACGGGTGCCTGCCTGCCGCCGCTGCCACTCCCGGTGTTTGCGGGCCTCCGCCGCTGGTCCTGGCCGTACACAGCGGTCCCGGCGCCGGCACGCTCGTCCCGCTGCGGCGGGGACGGTTCGGGATCGGACGGAGCGGGCCGGAGATCATCCTCCCGGACGCCGAACTGTCCCGCCGGCATGCCCGGCTGGACGTCTCGGACGCAGCTGTCACCATCGTTGATCTGCACAGCGCCAACGGAACCACCGTGGACGGCGCGCGCGTGCGCGACGCGGTGGTGACAACCGGTTCGGTAATCCGGTGCGGCAATTCCACGATGTCCCTGGTCTTCGGCGGCGGGTCCGCGGATTCGCGTGTGTCCGGGGCGGCGGGCGGAAGCGTTGCGGATCCGGTCCCGGCGGGCAGCCCCGCTGACGGTTTCGCCGGCCGGCGGGGCCGCGCGGCCGTACTGTTCACTGCGGCCCTGCCACTGGCCATCGGGGCCGGCCTGGCCGCGATCACCGGGATGTGGATGTTCCTCGCATTCAGCGTGGTGTCGGCCGCGTCGATGCTGGTGCCGGCCGTCTCCGGCCGGAGGCAGCGCCGCGCGCTGAAGGCAGCCATCGCGGCGGCGGTGCACGAGGACAGGGGACGACGCCGCCGGTCCGCGCCGTCCGCGGCGGAGCTGTGCCTCCGCAGCATGTCCGGGGTCCCCGACAGCGGGGAGCCGTCCGCCGGCGCTGTCTGGCTGCGGCTTGGCCAGGCGGAGCAACGGGCCAACATCCGGCCGGAGCCGGCGGATCCCGGATTCCGCCCGCCCCCGCTCGGGCTGATGCCGCTGACGCTGGACCCGGCTGCCGCCATCACCGCTGTCACCGGACCGGAGGAGGCTGTGGCAGGGCTGATCCGCTCCCTCATCCTGCAGCTCGCAGGCTATCCCGCCGCCCGTCGGACCAGGGTCCTCATCCACGGTGGCCCGCAGTCCCTCCCGCTGGCCGCGAGGTTCCTCCCCCGGGTCACGCTGTCCGGCCGGGACGCCGCAACCGCCAGCCACCTCCGCTCCGGCCCGGGTCCGGGCTGCGACCGGGGCGTGCTGATTATTTTCGACGACCCCGGCGCCAGTGGGGGCGGCACGGCAGCGTCCGAGACGGCCGCCGCCGCCGGACTGAGCGTCCTGGCCGCGGGCCTGGGCTGGCAGGTGATCCGCTGCCCACGCCACCCGGTTCCGTCCGCCCTGACCGCCGTCGTCCTCGGAGGGCGCACTGCCCTGCTGGCACACGGACCTGATGCGGTCCCTTTTCTCCCTGACCTTGTTCCGTCCCCGGTATTTGACGGCTATTGCCGCCGGCTGGGCTCGGCCGGCAGTCCGCGCACGGACCCCGCCGTGGCCGCCGGCGGATCACTGGCCGGGATCCTCCCGCTCGGAGCCCCGGACATTGCCCGGCGCTGGGCGGATTCCGGCGGGCTGACCGGGCTGCCGGTCCCGGTCGGCACCGGCGGGAAAGGAACCCTCCACCTGGACCTCCAGCGCGACGGCCCCCATGTCCTGGTGGCCGGCACCACAGGCTCGGGAAAGTCCGAGTTCCTGCGGACACTGGTGGCGGCCCTCGCCGCCAGCTACCCGCCCGACCGCGTCAACCTGCTCTTCGTGGACTTCAAAGGAGGTTCCGGTCTCGGGCCGCTGACCGGGCTGCCGCACTGCGTGGGCATGCTGAGCGATCTCGGGATACAGGAAGTCGACCGAACCTTGGTCTCGCTCCGGGCCGAGGTCCGGCGCCGGGAAGAACTGCTGGCCGCCGCCCATGCCCGCGATCTCCTCGAGTACGGCTCCCTGGACCGGGAACTGCCCGCCCTTCCCCATCTCATCATCGTCATTGACGAATTCCGGATGCTCGTCGACGAAGCCCCTGGGGCGCTGACGGAGCTGATGAGAATCGCGGCCATCGGCCGGTCTCTCGGCATCCATCTCGTCCTGGCCACCCAACGGCCGCAGGGCTCGATCACGGCCGACATCCGGGCGAATGTGACCAGCAGCATCGCCCTGCGGGTCCAGTCCGCGATGGAGTCGGCCGACATCATGAATTCCACGCTCGCGGCTGACATTCCCATCGGCAGTCCCGGCCGCGCCTTCCTCGCCAGAGGCAGCGAAGCACCGGAAGAGTTTCAAACGGCCATCCTAGCCCCGGACAGTTCCTGGTCCGACGCCGGGATGGTGCGGGTATGGACGGCCGAAGAGTGGCTCGCCGGCCCGCCCGCGGAGGAGCAGCGGAGCGACGCCGGCGGGGCCGAACGGGCACGGGCCCCGGAGGCGGCAGCGCTGGCCAGCGTGACCGGCAGGCTGTGGGCGGCGCAGGGCGGCGGCCGTCCGCGCCTGCCGGTCGCCCGTCCGCTCCCGCCGGCACTCCCGGCTCCGCCGCCCGGCGTCCCGGGCAGCCCCGGCACGGTCCGCCTGGGCTGGCTGGACCTGCCGGAAGAGCAGCGCCTTGCAGAGCTGGGCTGGTGCCCGGACGAACACGGCCATCTGGGGCTGGTCGGCGGGGCTGCAGGAGCCGGGGACGCCGCCCTCGCGCTGGCGGTGGACCAGTTGCTGGCCTCGGAGCAGGAGTCCCACCTCTACATCCTCGATGCCTCCGGTACCCTCAGCTGGACCGGACAGGCACCGAGGGTCGGGGCAGTGGCGGGCCTGCACGAACCCCGGCGGGCAATCCGGCTGCTGGAACGCCTGGCCGGCGAAATGACGCGCAGGCTCAGCGCGCCGGCCGTTGCCGGCACACCGGGGCTGGTGCTCGCCGTGTGCGGGTGGGGCTCCTGGGTCTCGGCATTCCGCTCGGGGCCGCTGGCCCGGGGCGAAGACCTGGTCCACGACATCGTCCGGGACGGTGCCAAGGCCGGAATCACCGTCGTTGCCTCGGGCGAGCGGGAACTGGCGACAGCGCGGTTTTTCGCCGGGATCGCCAACCGCATCTTCTTTCCGGCCGGGTCCACCGAGGAAGGCCGGCTCGCCTGGCCGCGGTTGCCTGCGCAGGACGCGGTTCCGGGCCGGGCAGCCGTTTTTGGTCCCTTCGCCGGGGCCACAGCGACGGCGGGCCACAGCGGGCAGCTCTATGCGGCACCGGACCCCGGGCGGCAGCCCGGGCCCGTGCAGCTGGTGCGGCAGGCTCCGTTCCGGATCGAGGCCCTGCCGCAGCGGGTCAGCGTGGCCGAACTGCTCGCCCGGACGGACTCCCCCGGACCGGGGCCCCGGGGCCACGTCCGCCTCTGCCTCGGAGTGGGCGGGGACGAGGTGATGCCGGTCTCGCTCACGCTGGCACCGGGAAGCGTCCTGGCGGTCCTCGGGGGTCCGGGCACGGGCAAGTCCTCGCTGCTGGCGGCCCTCCCGGATCTCAACCCCTCGGCCTGCAGCTGGCTGCACCCCCGGGCAGGCAAGGATCCGGCGGAATTCTGGGCCGGAGCCCTTGCCGCCGCCCGCTCGGGCACTTTGGACCGGCAGGCCGTGCTGGTGGCCGACGATGTCGACCTGCAGTCCGAGGACTGCAACCGCCAGTTGCTAAGCCTCAACAGCCTTGGCTGGACGGTGGTCCTGGCTGCCGGCTTCAGCCCGACGCTTCAGCACCGCGTCCCTCTGGTGCAGTCCGCGCGGGGCCACGGCAAAGGTGTGCTGATCTGCCCTAGAAGCCTTTTGGACGGGGACATCTTCGGGGTCAGGTTCGAACCGGAGGAAAACCCGCCGCGCGGACGGGCGGTGGTGATCTCGGACGGACACGCCTTGGCAGTGCAGTTGGCCGGAGATCCCGCCCCCGGCGGCGGGGCCGTGCCGGGAGCTGTCCCGTGACCGGGATGGCGGTTACAGGGCCGGAGGCGCGCTGCCGGTCCGGGACGCGAAGGCGATGACGCGCTTGTCGAACAGCAGCACGATGGCAGCCGCCGCCGGGACCAGCATTGCCAGTCCGGCCAGCGGGTATCCGCCCGTCAGGGTCGGGAAGCCAATGGTGAGGACAAAAAGCTGAGCCACGAGCGCTCCCGCCCTGGGCCAGCGGTATCCGCGGAACAGGAATCGTGCCACGGCAAAAAGCCACACCGAAAAGGCGAGGAGCAGCCCCAGGGTGAATACCGCGCCCCAGAAGGACAGCACCGGGGCGCCGGTCAACAATTGGCTTCCGTACCAGCCGGCGGCAACCAGCAGGGCTGTCGCCTCAAGCGCCGCAATTACCGCGATAACGGTGATTCCAGCAGGCCGGGCAATACCCGGTCCGGCAGGGCCGCCGGGGCCCGGCCCGGCGGCGTCGGAAGGGTTCTCGGGGGGTCTTGACACACTGGCACAGTACCGGACATAGTCGTCTAAATGTGAGGGCGCCGCCAGCCTATGTGATGCATCGCTCACGAGAGCATGGCATATTGCAGCCTATTACCCCTTGTTTACACAGCGTTAACATGACACGCTTAATCCAGATGACCGAGGGGGCCCCAGAGGGCCCCTTTCTTATGAAGCCTTTAGTGAATAATTTCACAAAGGCATTTAACGAGTTCCCAGGAATGGAGTGACTGATCAGCATGGATTGGCGTAACCGCGCAGCGTGCCTTGACAAGGACCCGGAGCTGTTTTTCCCGGTAGGAAACACCGGCCCTGCCCTCCTGCAGATCGAGGAAGCCAAAAGCGTCTGCCGGCGTTGCCCGGTGGTGGACACGTGCCTGCAGTGGGCGCTCGAGTCCGGCCAGGATGCCGGTGTCTGGGGCGGCATGAGTGAAGACGAGCGCCGCGCCCTGAAGCGCCGCGCTGCCCGCGCCCGCCGCGCTTCCTGATTTCCCGCTTTCGGCCGACACCGAAGCAAGGGCCGCAGACCTCAGGGTCTGCGGCCCTTGCTGTATCTAGCGTCCTGTATCTAACGCGCTGTCTCTAACGCGCTGTATCTAAGGCGCCATAAAGGAGGCCGGACCCGGCTTACCGCCGGGCCCGGCCGCCACAGCTCAGTTCTTGGCCAGGCTCAATACGATCTGTACAGCGGTGCCGCCGCCGTCCCGCGCTGTCCACTGGATGCTGCCACCCAGCTCGCTCGTGACCAGGGTGCGCACGATCTGCAGGCCCAGGCCTTCCACGTAGGGCGTTTCGGGAATGCCCACCCCGTCGTCCGCCACTGTCACGGTCAGCAGCTCGTCACCATCTTCGCTTTCCGACCGGTCCGCGATCAGGGAGACCGTGCCGGTACGTCCCTCCAGCCCGTGTTCGACGGCGTTCGTCACCAGTTCGTTGATCACGAGCGCCAGCGGCGTGGCGAAGTCGCTCGGCAGTTCCCCGAACAGCCCGGAGCGTTGCGTCTTCACCTGCTGCGACGGGGAAGCCACTTCGGCTGACAGGCGGAACTGGCGTCCGATCAGCTCATCGAAATCGACGCTCTGGGTGAGGCCCTGGGACAGGGTCTCGTGCACGAGGGCAATCGTCGCCACCCGCCGCATCGCCTGTTCCAGGCCCTGCTTGGCCTCGTCGCTGACCATCCGCCGGGACTGCATCCGCAGCAGGGCGGCCACGGTCTGCAGGTTGTTCTTGACCCGGTGGTGGATCTCGCGGATCGTGGCGTCCTTCGTGACGAGTTCCATTTCCCGGCGCCGCAGCTCCGAGACGTCGCGGCAAAGGACCAGGGCGCCGAACCGCTGTTCCTCATCGCGCAGGGGAATGGCGCGCAGCGAGAGGCTGACCCCCCGCGATTCGATTTCGCTTCGCCACGGCATCCTTCCCGTGACCACCAGCGGCAGTGTTTCATCGACCAGGCGCCGGTCCTTCAGGAGCCCTGCCGTCACTTCGGCCAGGCTCCGGCCTTCCAGCGATTCGCCGTCGCCGAGCCGCCGGAAGGCAGAGACGCCGTTGGGGCTCGCGTACTGGACGATGCCCTCGGCATCGAGCCGGATCAGGCCGTCTCCCACGCGGGGCGCGCCGCGGCGCGAGCCGGTGGGCGAGGCGAAGTCGGGCCACAGCCCCAGCGTGCCCATCCGCAGCAGATCGTAGGCGCACTGCCGGTAGGTCAGCTCCAGCCGGGACGGCATGCGCGAGCTGGAGAGATCCATGTGCGTCGTGACGATGGCGAGCGTCGTGCCGTTGCGGACCATCGGCACAGCCTCGACCCGCAGGGCCATGTCGCTGCTCCAGTTGGTCTCGTTCGAGCGCTCGATCGCACGGCTCTCCCACGCCTTGTCGACCAGCGGCAACAGGTCCGACCGGATCCCCTCCCCCACGAAGTCGGCGTGGAACACCGTATGCGTGGTGGAGGGGCGGACGTGGGCCAGCGCCACATAGCCGAGCTCGGGGTGCGGAAACCACAGCGCCAGGTCGGCGAACGCGAGGTCGGCGACCATCTGCCAGTCGCCGACCAGGAGGTGCAGCCACTCGGCATCCCCCGGGCCGAAATCAGCATGCTCCCTGATAGGGTCCGTAAAGATTGCCACAGCACCTCCATTTGCGACGCGGCGGGCAGCACGTGCCCTAGCGTCGAACGATTGACCTCAAGAGCCTCAATGCTACCGACAGCGAGGCCATGTCATCGGCCTCGAGCGCGTTGACCTCATCGAACATGCTCTTCGCACGGTCCAGTTGCTCGGCATTCTGGCTTTCCCACAGCTCCAGCCGGTCCTCCGCGGGGGTTCCGGGAGGCGTCGTATCGAGCACGGCGGTCGTCATGTCCGACACCGTGGAGTAGAGGTCATCGCGCAGGGCCGCCCGGGCCAGCGCCTGCCAGCGGTCCTGCCTGGGCAGCTTGGTGATGCGTTCCAGCAGGGAATCCGCGTGGAAGCGGTCAAACACCGTGTAGTACACGTGTGCGATGCTCTCCACGGGCTCGGGGCTGGCGTGCACGATCTTGGCGATGTCCAGCAGCACGAAGCTCTCGAACAGTTCCGCCCAGCGGTGGGCGAGGTCGTCCGGCAGTTCCCAGCCGCGCGCCTTCTCCAGCCATTCGGTCACCCGGGCACGGTCTTCGCCACGCAGATAGTCGAGGAGCCGTGCGCGCATCGGGTCCATCAGCGGCTTGAACTCCGCCACGGTCTCGGCGATTGGCCGGGACGCGTTGCTCTGGCTCAGGACCCAGCGCACTGCCCGGTCCAGGAGCCGGCGGATGTCCAGGTGGACGGTGCTCCAGTGCTCGGTCGGGAAGGACGCCGGCAGCTCGTTGAGTTCGCCGATCATGATGTCCAGCTCGTACACTTCGCGGAGCGCCACAAACGCCTTCGCGACGGCGGCCTCAGTGGCCGAAGTCTCCTCCATGGCCCGGAACGCGAAGGTGATGCCGCCCATGTTGATCATGTCGTTCGCCACCACGGTCGCGATGATTTCCCGGCGCAGCGGGTGGGTGTCCAGTTCGGCGTCGAACCGTTCCCGCAGCTGCTTCGGGAAGTACGCCCGAAGCGTTTCACGGAACCACGGATCATCGGACAGCGAGCTGTCCCGCAGCGCCGTCGTGAGCTCGATCTTGGCGTAAGCCGCCAGCACGGACAGCTCCGGCGAGGTCAGGCCCTGGCCCTGTTCGAGGCGTTCCTTCAGCGTCTCCGTGGTCGGCAGTGCCTCCAGGTCGCGCTTAAGGTCCGCCGACTTCTCGAGCCAGTCCATAAGGCGCTCGTAGCTGGGGCTCCATTCGGAGACCCGCATGCGGTCGTTGAGCAGCAGGATGTTCTGGTCGATGTTGTCCTGCAGCACCAGCCGGGCCACTTCGTCCGTCATCGAGGCCAGGAATTCGGAGCGTTCGGCGGGGTCAAGCTTTCCTGCTGCCACCATCCGGTCCACGAAGATCTTGATGTTGACCTCATGGTCCGAGCAGTCCACACCCGCCGAGTTGTCGATCGCGTCGGTGTTCAGGATGACGCCCTGCAGCGCGGCCTCGATGCGTCCGCGTTGGGTCATGCCCAGGTTCCCGCCTTCGCCGACCACCTTGACCCGCAGATCGCGGCCGTCGACCCGGATGGAGTCGTTGGCCTTGTCGCCGACCTCGGCATTCGTTTCCGTGCTGGCCTTGACGTAGGTGCCGATGCCGCCGTTGTAAAGCAGGTCGGCCGGGGCGAGCAGGATCGCGCGGAGCAGTTCCGGCGGGCTGAGCCGGGTGGTGCCGTCCGGCAGCCCCAATGCCTCGCGCACCTGTGCCGAGACCGGAATCGACTTGGCCTGGCGTGCGAACACGCCGCCGCCTTCGCTGATGAGCGACTTGTCGTAGTCGTCCCAGGAGGAGCGTGGCAGCTCGAAGAGCCGCTGGCGCTCCGTGAAGGACGCCGCCTCGTCCGGGGTCGGATCCAGGAAGATGTGCCGGTGGTCGAAGGCCGCGAGCAGGCGGATGTGCTTGGAGAGGAGCATGCCGTTGCCGAAGACGTCACCGGACATGTCGCCGACGCCGACCACGGTGAACGGTTCGGACTGGGTGTCGAGGTCCAGCTCGCTGAAGTGGCGTTTCACCGATTCCCAGGCGCCGCGGGCGGTGATGCCCATGGCCTTGTGGTCATAGCCCACCGAGCCGCCGGACGCGAAGGCGTCGCCAAGCCAGAAGCCGTACTCGGCGGCGAGTCCGTTGGCGATGTCGGAGAACGACGCCGTGCCCTTGTCGGCTGCCACCACAAGGTAGGAATCGTCGTCGTCGTGGCGTACGACGTCGGCCGGCGGCACGAGCGTTTCGCCGTCCGGCGTCGTGATGAGGTTGTCCGTGATGTCCAGCAGGCCGCGGATGAAGGTTTTGTAGCTTTCAATGCCTTCCGCCATCCAGGCGCTCCGGTCAGCGGCCGGGTCCGGCAGCTGCTTCGCGTAGAAGCCGCCCTTGGCGCCCGTGGGGACGATGACGGCGTTCTTGACGGTCTGCGCCTTGACGAGGCCCAGGATTTCGGTGCGGAAATCCTCGCGTCGGTCCGACCAGCGCAGCCCGCCGCGGGCCACCTTGCCGAAGCGGAGGTGCACGCCCTCGACCCGGGGCGAGTAGACCCAGATCTCGAACATCGGCCGGGGGAACGGCAGGCCCTCGATGACGGCAGGGTTCAGTTTGAAGCTGACGTGGGTCTTGTTCTGGTAGTAATTCGTCCGCAGCGTGGCCTGGATCAGGTTCGCAAAGGTGCGCAGCACGCGGTCGGCGTCCAGGGTTGCGACCTGTTCGATGGCAGCATCGAGTTTGGCGCGGACCTCGTCCTGCCTGGCCGTGCGTTCGGCGTCTCCGAGCGAGGGGTCGAAGCGGGCCGAGAACAGGGCTGTGAGTCCCCTCGTGACGTCGGGGTTGGCCAGCAGGGTGTCCGACATGAACTCGAACGAGTTGGTGTTGCCCATCTGCCGCATGTATTTCGCGTAGGCCCGCAGCACAATGATCTGCCGCCAGTGCATGCCTTCGCGCAGCACCAGCCGGTCGAAGCTGTCCGATTCCACGGCTCCCGACACGGCGGCCCCGAAGGAGTCGCCGAGCAGCTGGCCGGTGCTCAGGGGATCCACCCCGGCCGGGTATTTCAGGCCCAGGTCGTAGAGGAAGAAGTCGCGGTGGTCCGAAGTCTCGATCTCGAAGGGTCGCTCGTCGAGGACCTCCAGGCCAAGGTTGTGGAAGTACGGCAGGATCTGGCTGAGGCTCTTTGGCTCGAGCATGTAGAGCTTGACCCGGGCGTCTTCCTCCAGCGTGGCGCCGGCACCGTCGGGCAGGTACACGTGGACTCCGGGCTCTTCCTTGACGCCCTCGCCGGCCCGCTCGGCAGCAGCACCGTACTTCTCGAAGCGGGCGATGTCCTCCAGGGCATCTTCCACTTCGTAGTCGACCCGGTAGCTGGCCGGGAAGGCCTCTGCCCAGATGGACGCCAGTTCCTTGTCGGTCTCCTCCGCGGCGGTGGTTTCCGCTGCAGTCGTTTCCCCTGCGGCGGTGACCCTGCCGCCGCCGACGCGGGCCCGGAGGACCTCGGAGATGCCTTCGGACCAGGACCGGCCAGCCCGGACGAGGCGCTTCTCCAGCTCGTCGCTGCTGATGTTGCTCACGTCGGCGCCCTTGGGGAGCCGGATGCGGAAGAAGAGCCGCGCCAGCGCGGACTCGGTCATCCTGGCCTCGTAGTCGATGGACACGGCGTTGAACGTCTCCCGCAGTTCCTCTTCAATGCGCAGGCGCACGTTCGTGGTGTAGCGGTCACGGGGAAGATAGACGACGGCGGACATGAACCTGCCGTAGATGTCCGGCCGGAGGAACAACCGGGTCCGGCGTCGTTCCTGCAGCCGCTGGATACCCGTGGCGATGGCGGCCAGATCGGGGATCTCGATCTGGAAAAGCTCGTCTCGGGGGTAGGTTTCCAGGATACCCAGCAAGTCTTTGCCCGAGTGGGAATCGGGCGGGAAGTCGGCGTCGCGCAGGACGGCGGCCACCTTTTCGCGGACCACAGGGATGTCGCGGACGGACCCGGCGTACGCGGTGGTGGCGAAGAGGCCGATGAAGCGGCGTTCACCGTTGACGTTGCCGGCCGCATCGAAGCTCTTGACGCCGATGTAGTCCAGGTATGCCGGGCGGTGCACTGTGGAGCGGGAGTTGGCCTTCGTGATCACGAGCGCGCGCTTTTCCCGCGCCTTCTTCCGGCCGGCTTCGGTCAGGTGCTGGATCTGGTGCGGGGTGTCGACACTGGGGCGCAGCAGTCCGAGGCCGCTCTCTTCCCGCGGTTCCAGGACGTCCTCGCCTGATTCGTTCTTGAGCTCGTATTCGCGGTAACCGAGGAAGGTGAAGTTCCCGTCGTCCAGCCAGCGGAGCAATGCCTGCGCCTGACGCAACTCGGCGATCTGCCCGGAGTTGGCTATTTTGTCCAGGTTGCCGGCGATTTCCTGCGCTTTGTTGCGCATCTTGGGCCAGTCCTCGACGGCAGCACGGACGTCGCCGAGGACCCGGGAGAGGCCCTTGACGAGGTCCGCGTGCTTGGCCTCGTCCGCGCTGTCGATCTCGACGGCGATCCACGATTCCATATGGGATGCGTTGTCGCCCTCCGCGATCAGGTGGGAGAGGTTCGGCATGGCGGCGGTATCGCCGCTGGAGATGCCCAGATGGGACGGAACGCGGGCAACCTTGACGAGCTGGCCGGTTTCGCGGTTGCGCGTGACGACAAACAGCGGGTGCATCACAAGGTGGATCGGCGACTTCTGCCGGACCAGTTCCGCGTTAACGGAGTCCACGAGGAAGGGCATGTCGTCAGTGACGATGTAAACGACGCTGCAATCCGGCTCGTCGACGATGGAGATGTTGGCATTTCCGGGGACCCGGATGGCTGCAGCCTGGCGGTGCGCTTCTGCCCTGGCAGTGAGCAACTCCCGGGCATAGGCCCGGGCATCCTCTTCGGCAAGGTGCTCGTAGTAGTCCCCGAGATACCCTTCCCCGGCACCGATCGAAACGGTTTGATCCTCCACGCTGGACCCAGACGACATCGACAAACGCCTCCATCAAAAAAGTTCATGGCCGCATCATTGCGACCCGTATGGCGAGCCTAACTCTTTGCCCGGACCTTTGCTGTGGAAGAAAATACAGAGGATTTACGGTTTCGCTGGACAGGTGCACAAACCAAATCCGCGATGGCCTTCCTGAGCGCCGAATCCGGGGCTGATTCGAGCAGCAGGGACCCGCTCAGCAGTGCCGCGTCAGCGGCCGCCGCGTCCGCCGGAAGGAAGGCGGAGACGGCAGGCGCCGGTCCGTAGCGTTCCCAGGCCTCGCGCAGTTGCCGCTCGGGCGCGCGCCCCACAGCGGCGGCCCGGACCTTGTTCATCACGACGAGGGGTGATGCCTCCGGGACGGCGGTCTCCAGCTGCACCAGGCCGCGGACCAGGCGCGGCACCCCGATGGAGTCTGCTGCCCCGACGGCGAAGACGGTGTCGGCCATTTCCAGACAGCGCAGGGTTGCGGCATTCCGGCGCGGGGCAACGCTGTCGAAGCTCAGCTCCTCATCGGCCTCCAGGCAGAAGCCGGTGTCAATAACCGTCACGTCGGCCAGCTCCCGTGCCCGGTCCAGCACAAGGGAGAGCGCAGCAGCGCGGAGCTCCGTCCAGCGGTCCGCCCGGGTGATCCCGGTGAGCACCCGGAAGGACCCGGACTTGGTGGCCACCGGCGTGGCGACCCTGAGCAGCGCCTCCCCGTCGAGCAGGCCCTGGTCCGCCAGCCTGCAGGCCTGCGCCAGCCCGGCAGCTTCATCGAGCAGTCCGAGCATGGCCGCCAGGCTGGCCCCGTAGCTGTCCGCGTCAACCAGCAGAACGGACTTGCCCTCCGCCGCGAGCTCCCCGGCAATGTTGGCGGCGACGAAAGTCCGGCCCGGCGAGCCCGCCGGACCCCAGACGGCAAGAATCCGGCCGGTTCCCGCACGTTGCGCCACACGCCCGGCACCGCCGTCGGACGGGTGCGGAATGGTCTCGGCGCCGGACGGGCCGGCCGCCGGCCCCGCCCCACCCAGCTGTTCCACCGCTCCTGTGATGCGGCTGGCAAGGGTGGCTGCATCGACACCCGGCGCCTCGGCGGAGACGCCTATCCCCCGCAGTCGGAGCATCTCCTCCGGGCTGTCCGTGAGCGCCAGCACAGCCACCCCGACCGCGGACAGCCGGTCCACCAGGGATGCCGTCAGCTCCTCGCTGCCCTCCGCGATAATGGCTGCCCGGGCCAGCCCGCTCTGGCAGGCGGCCAGCAGCTCCGCGAGTTCACCGCACCGCCGGACGACAGACACTGGTCCGTGGAGTCGCTCCAGCCCGTCCACCACGTCCTGGCTCGAGTGCCCGACGGTCACCACCGGAATGCTCATCGCGAGGTACCGCCCGGATTCCAGACCACCGAGATCTTCGCCTTGTTGGCCTGTGCCCCCAGCAGCCCGGGCATTTGACTGTCCGACACCAGGACCATCACGACCGTGGACCGTGCGGAGCCGAGGGCGGTGCTGCCGGGAGTGATCTGGGCGATTTCCGCACCCGGTAGCAACAGTGCGGGTTGGCTGAATCCGTTGCGGGTGTCCGGCAGTGCCACCCAGACATCCACGCTGGAGCCGGCCACGGCCTGGGCGGGAAGGGCCTCGTCGACGGTGACGGCAACCTGCTTGCGGTCCAGGAGGTCAATCCGGCCCGTGCTGTCACGCGGCACCAGCTGATCCTTGCCGATCCGTTGCACCGCGACGAGCCCTTCGGCCAGTCCTGTCTCCGGGGTCAGGTAGAGCTGCTCCACGTCGCCGAGGCGGACCTTGACCCGGTTCAGCTTGTCCGCGGTCAGTGTCTCGCCGACGGCGATTGGTTCCCGTGCCGCATAGGCCTCCGTGGTCTGGTCCGCGGCCCCCACGAGCGAGATGACGCCGGCCGCGGAGGCGAGCACGAGCAGGATGCCGACGAGGAGCCGGGGATCTTTCCACGAAGGCTTCTTCAGCCGTGCACCGCCGGCTACCGTGCTCACGCCCATGCGCCCACGCCCCCTGTCGTCGCCGTCCGGCCTGTGGTGCCGGGAACCCCCATTGTGACGGCTTGCAGGCACCGGCGGGAAGATGCAGAGCCAAACAAGTACAAATTGTGGATAACCGCACCAGATGAACCCATCGGTGGCAAAATGGAGCCATGCCCCGATTCCTGACCCTCGCAGACGTTGCCGAGCAGCTCCAGATCAACGCTCCGGCTGCCTACGCGCTGGTGCGCAGCGGCGAACTGAAGGCCATCCAGGTGGGCGGCCGCGGCCAGTGGCGCGTGGAGGAAAAGATGCTCGAGCAGTACATCGAGGAGCGGTACGCCGAGGCGAGCCGCATGATTGCCGAGGCTAAGGCCAGGAACGCCTGAGCCCCCGCGGCCCGGCTATGCCTCTGCAATCCGGGCCGATCTGAGGGCCGACAACGCCGCAAAGGGAATGGTCGCCATGCCGCGGACCGCGGCCGCGCGCCGGTCCTCTCCCTCCTCCGCCAGGGCAAGGTCCAGATAGTCGCGCCCCACTCTGTCGATCACGCCGTGGAGCGCGGCTTCCCCCGACGCACTTCCCGACGTCAGGACGGCGAGCCTCGTCCGGTCGCTCGCGAGTCCCCGGAGGGCGCTGGCCAGGCCGAGCCGCTGGCGCACCCTGGAGGGCTCGGTTATTGCCAGCCGGGAAAGCCCGAGGTACCGGACGACGGCCGAGTAGGGGATCAGGACCTGGTGCCGCGCCTCGTTGAGGACCAGCGCCTGGCTGCCCGCGTGGCTGAGGACGCCCTCGAACACCGTCCCGGAGGCAAGGTGCACACGGACCCGCAGTCCGAGTGAGCCGCGGAGCCTGTCTGCGAGTTCCACGGCCGCCGCTTCCAGACGAGCCCGCTCCGCGATTTCCGCCTCCAGGTCCAGCTGCCCGCTGGCGGCCAGCTGTCCTTCCAGATCTGTGAACAGGTCGTCCCAACGCATGGCGCCAGCGTAGGCGTGCCCTCAGCCGGGGTCAATCCACACGTCGCCCTCCGGCTCTGGACAAATCGGCGCATTCGGGATCACACTCTTTTAAACAGATCTAAATGCATCAAACGACCTCAAACGACCTCAAACATTGCGTGAAGTAGAAAGGGTGGCCATTGTGAGCAGTGCAGGAACAGCGCGCCGGAAAACCGGGCCCCGGCGTCTTCCGACCGCCGACGCCGCCATGGCCGGGGTGATTCTGCTGCTGGGCTGCGTCCTCGCCGGAACCGGCCACAGCCTCGTGCAGCGCTGGCGCTCAGGCACGGCGCGGCAGCAGTCCGTGGGGTTCGAGGACCAGCTTGGCATCTTCGCCAATACCACGGGCCTGATCGTGATTATGTGGTGGGCCATGTCGTTCACAGCCGCGGTAGCCGCGGCGTTGCTGGAACGCAGCGGACGGACCCGGGCCGCGGCGGCCACCGGCAAATTCAGCCCCGCTTTCATGCGGCGCCTCGCCCTGGCGTCCGTTGGAATCCAACTGCTTGCCGCGCCCCTGGCCACCGCCGGCACGCCGGCCCCCGGCCCCGACCCCGGTTCCCTGCCCAGGCCTGCGGTCTCCGCGCAGTGGAACCCCGCGACGGCGGCGGCTCCTTCCCCCGGCCCCTCGGGACATCACGCCGGTTCCTTGGGACCGGACCTCCGCCCGCAGTGGACCCCGCGCGCCCCGGCGATCGAGCCCGGCCCGCTGGCTGCGCGCCAGCTCAGGACCCGGGAGACCGCAGAAGTACGCGATGTTACCGTCCGCGCCGGGGACTCACTCTGGAGCCTGGCCGCCGCCCGGTTGGGACCGCTCGCGACCGACGCCGACATCGCCCGGGAATGGCCCCGCCTCTACCAGGCCAACCGGGCAGTCATCGGCGACAGCCCGCACGTCCTGCGTCCGGGACAGATACTCAGACCTCCTTCCGGAGGGTAGCGGCCCCGCCACCTTCGGAATCCCCGGCAGCAACCGGCCAACAGCAGACAGCAGGCAGCAGACAGCAGACAGCAAGCATCCAACAGCCACGAACCAACAGCAAAGGAAACGTCATGAGCGCACCCAGCGGGATCCGCGCATTCGCGGAATCCCCGGCTTCACCCCGCCACCCCCTCCGCGTGGTTCCCTGCGGCCATGCCGCGGCGTCGGACGGCCAGCAGCCGTCGTCGGCATTGGCAGCACCCGCCCTGACAGCAGTGCCTTCGCCGGCGGCAGCCGGAGCACACCTGACGGTCGTGGATGAGGGCCGGGAGATCTGCACGATCTGCCGGAGTACTGTCCAGGCCGCTGTCGAAGTCCTGGCCGGTACGCGGCCCGTGCAGCAGCTTGCCCGGCGGCTCGACCAGCGCTGCCTGGCGTCCCTGCAACACCGGGCGGCGCTGACACGGCGGGTGGCATCCGGGAACTCCCCCACCGCCGGACGGCTGCACCGCAACCCTTCCGTGCGCTCGGTCCGTGCCTGCAGGATCTCAGCGGACATCTACGAGGCCAGTGCCGTGGTGGTCGATGAGCTGCGGGTCCGGGCCGTGGCGCTTCGGCTGGAACGAAGCAAGCTGGTCTGGCGGGTCACGGCGCTGGAAATCGGCTGACTCCGCGGCCAAAGGCTGGAGTACAAGGTCTGGAGGACAAAGGGCTTGGGGGGCAGGACGACCGGAAGGAGGGTAAACGGGAGAGGACCGGAACAACAGTTCCGGTCCTCTCCTCTGTGCAGCGGCCTGGGCGGCAGTGGCTGGCTAGCGGCGCTTCTTCTTGTTCGCTCGGCGCGGGCCGTCCTGCGCCGCGGCCTTGGCCGGGTTGCCGGAACGGCCGGACGACTTGGCCTCGATGCGGGTCTGGGCTGCGCCGTCCTCGCCGGGGGCGGTGTACTGCAGCTGGGCAGGCTTCTCCGGGGCTTCCAGTCCGGCAGCGCGGATCTGCGGCTCGTGGTGCTCCGTGTGCTGTCCCTCGGCGTCCGCAATGACTACGTCCTCGGCCGGAGTCACCTCGACCTCGAGGTTGAACAGGAAACCGACGCTCTCCTCACGGATGGCCTCCATCATGGCCTGGAACATGATGAAGCCCTCGCGCTGGTACTCCACCAGGGGATCGCGCTGGGCCATCGCCCGGAGCCCGATGCCTTCCTTCAGGTAGTCCATCTCATAGAGGTGCTCCTGCCATTTGCGTCCGATGACGGACAGCACCACGCGGCGCTCAAGCTCGCGCATGCTCTCGGAGCCGATCGCTGCTTCACGCGCCTGGTAGACCAGACGGGCGTCGGAGAGGATCTCCTCCTTGAGGAAGTCCACCGTGATCCGGGACTTGCCGCCTGCTTCGTCGATCAGGTCGCGCGGAGTCACACTGACCGGGTACAGGGTCTTGAGGTTGGACCAGAGCAGGTTGAAGTCCCAGTCGTCCCCGGTGCCGTCGGAGGTGGCTTCCTCGATGGAGGCGCTGATTGTGTCCTCGAGGAAGAACTGGACCTTTTCGTGCAGGTCATCGCCTTCGAGGATGCGCCGGCGGTCGCCGTAGATGGCTTCGCGCTGGCGGTTCAGGACGTCGTCGTACTTCAGGACATTTTTGCGCTGTTCGGCGTTGCGGCCTTCCACCTGGCCCTGGGCCGAGGCAATGGCCCGGGAGACCAGTTTGGATTCCAGCGCGACGTCGTCCGGCACGGAACTGTTCATCAGCCGCTCTGCCGCGCCGGAGTTGAACAGGCGCATCAGGTCATCGGTCAGGGACAGGTAGAACCGGGACTCGCCGGGGTCGCCCTGACGGCCGGAGCGGCCGCGGAGCTGGTTGTCGATGCGGCGTGACTCGTGGCGTTCAGTACCCAGGACGTAGAGGCCGCCGAGATCGAGGACTTCCTCGTGTTCGTCCTTGACCGCCTGTTTGGCGGCTTCGAAGGCGGCGGGCCAGGCGGCCTCGTATTCTTCGGAGTTTTCTTCCGGGTCCAGTCCGCGCGTCGCCAGTTCGGCGACGGCGGTGAACTCGGCGTTGCCGCCGAGCATAATGTCGGTACCGCGGCCGGCCATGTTGGTGGCGACCGTCACGGCCGCTTTCCGGCCGGCCTGAGCCACGATGGCGGCTTCACGGGCGTGGTTCTTGGCGTTCAGGACCTCGTGCCGGACGCCTTCCTTGGCCAGCAGCCGGGACAGGTACTCGCTCTTCTCGACGCTGGTGGTGCCCACGAGGACCGGCTGGCCCTTTTCGTGCCGTTCGGCGATGTCCTTGACCACGGCGTCGAACTTGACGGCCTCGTTCTTGTAGACGAGGTCAGCCTGGTCGAGGCGCGTCATGTCCCGGTTGGTGGGGATCGCTACGACGCCGAGCTTGTAGGTGCTCATGAACTCGGCGGCCTCGGTCTCGGCCGTACCGGTCATGCCCGCGAGCTTGTCGTACATGCGGAAGTAGTTCTGCAGGGTCACGGTGGCGAGGGTCTGGTTCTCGGCCTTGATCTCGACGCCTTCTTTGGCTTCGATGGCCTGGTGCATGCCTTCGTTGTACCGGCGGCCGGCGAGGATGCGGCCGGTGTGCTCGTCGACGATCAGCACTTCGCCGTCGAGGATGACGTAGTCCTTGTCCCGTTTGAAGAGTTCCTTCGCCTTGATGGCGTTGTTCAGGAAGCCGATGAGCGGGGTGTTCGCGGATTCGTACAGGTTGTGGATGCCGAGGTAGTCCTCGACTTTTTCGATCCCGGCCTCGAGGACGCCGACGGTGCGCTTCTTCTCGTCCACCTCGTAGTCTGTCTCGGACTGGAGCCGTGTGACAACCTTGGCGAATTCGCTGTACCAGCGGTTGGTGTCGCCCTGCGCGGGTCCGGAGATGATGAGCGGGGTGCGGGCCTCGTCGATGAGGATGGAGTCCACTTCATCGACGATGGCGAAGTGGTGGCCACGCTGGACCAGCTCGGACTTGTCCCATGCCATGTTGTCGCGCAGGTAGTCGAAGCCGAATTCATTGTTGGTGCCGTAGGTGATGTCCGCGGCGTACTGCTCACGGCGCAGGGAGGGGTCCTGGTTGGACAGGATACAGCCGCTGCTCAGGCCCAGGAAACGGTAGACGCGGCCCATGAGGTCGGACTGGTATTCGGCGAGGTAGTCGTTCACGGTGATGACGTGGACGCCGTTGCCGGCGAGGGCGTTGAGGTAGGCCGGAGCGGTGGCCACCAGGGTCTTGCCTTCACCGGTCTTCATTTCGGCGATGTTGCCCAGGTGCAGGGCGGCGCCGCCCATCAGCTGGACGTCGAAGTGGCGCATGCCAAGGGTGCGGGAGGACGCTTCGCGGACGGCGGCGAACGCCTCGGGCAGGAGGTCGTCCAGCTTTTCACCGTCGACGTGCCGGGCACGGAGCCGGTCGGTCTCTTCACGCAGTTCGGCGTCCGTGAAGGTCTTGAAGGAGCTTTCCAGGGCATTAATGGAATCGGCATAGTTCCGCAGTTGCCGCAGGGTTTTTTTGTCACCCGTGCGGAGAAGTTTTTCGATAAGTGATGCCACGTGAAGTTGCTCCCAGTCTCAAGCTGCCGAATTCTGGCGTGTTTAGTCTACGGGAGAGACGCACAGCCGGTTACGCCTGTTCCCTCAGAGCGGATACGGCGTTTTCCGTCCCGCTGACGGCGTCCGCGAGCGCCGGCGCCAGGTCCCCTCGCGGTGAAACGACCACCCGGTCCAGTTCCAGCCACTCTGCCATGAGGTGGAGCTCCGCGGCGAGTTCGACGGCGGTATCGGCCGGCGCGCCCGGCTCGGCGTGGGCGGCCCTCGCCAGGAGGAGGCCGTTGGCGCGGTCGGCTTTGAGGTCCACCCGGGCGACGATCCCGGCGCGGAGCAGGAACGGCAGCACGTAGTACCCGAAGCGCCGCTTCGGCTCCGGGGTGTAGATCTCGATCCGGTAGTGGAAACTGAAGAGTGCCTCAAGCCGGCGGCGTTCGAAGACCAGCGAATCGAAGGGGCTCAGCAGCGCCCTGCCGGTGGCGGCCCGCGGTAGTTTCGCCTCGACGTGCCGGAACAGGGGCTTGTCCCAGCCGGCCACCGCGACCGGGAGCAGCCGGCCCGCGTCCACGAGATTCTGCACCGAGACGGCGGCGGCCTTCAGCGGAGTCCGGAAGTAGTCAGCGAAGCAGCGCACCGTCCCGATCCCGTGGGCCTGGGCGGCGGAGTCGATCAGCCGGTCCATTGCGGCCGCGGCGTCCGGTCCGGCCGCGCCAGGGCCCGCCGGGCGCGCCGGCACCGCCGGCACCGCCGGCAGGATCCTGGCAGTGAGGGTGTAGCGGCGTTCGAAGGAGTCCGTGCGGGACGCGGCGGAGATGAGGCCTTCCTCAAAGAGGTGCTCCAGGACCCGTTTGACGGCGTTCCAGTTCCAGCCCCAGTTGTCCTGCTGCCGGTCTTCCACGTGTCCCAGCCTGGCGGTGAGCTCGGCGGCGGTCATCGGTTTCCCGGCGGCGAGCGCTTCCAGCACCCGGGACGCGACGCCGTCCCGCAGTTCCGGGTCCATGGCGTGCGCACCCACCCATTTCCGGCTCTGCCACAGCACGAGGTCCTGGAAATGGTCGGGCCGGATGAAGCTGGCCTCGTGGGCCCAGTACTCCATCATGCGGCGGGGGTGGGTGCCGGCCATCCGGTGCAGGATTCCGCGGTCGTAGTTGCCCAGCCGGGAGAAGAACGGCAGGTAATGGCTCCGGGCCAGGACATTGACGGAGTCGATCTGGACGAGGTGCAGGCGGCCAAACGTACGGCCCACCGCCCGTGCAGTCACGGGGCCGGCGGGCCGTACTTTGTCCAATCCCTGGGCTGCCAGTGCGATCCGCCGCGCCTGCTGAAGGCTCAGCGAATCGTTCACCTTAGTCCCTTCGTCCGTTCGTCAGCACCAGCTTAGGTGCTGACGGGCTCATCCTCGGAACGGTAGGCGAGGATCTTTTCCTGCATTTCCTGCTCGGCCTTACCCGGTTCGCAGGTCTGGTCCAGCGAAATCACGCCGTAGGTCCATCCCTCGCGGCGGTACACCACGGACGGCGCCTTGGTCTCTTTGTCCACAAAGAGGTAGAAGTCGTGCCCGACGAGCTCCATGTTGTCGACGGCGTCGTCGAGCGTCAGGGACGCAGCGGTGAACACCTTGCGGCGGATCAACACGGGCGAGTCTCCGGCCGGGATATCATTCTCAACCTCATACGGCGATTTCTGGGCGGGGGCCTCCTTGGGCTCAAGCCAGTGGTTCGCCTCCTCGTAGATCGGCTCGGTGGTGCTGGCCGGCTCGAGGGTTGCCGTCGCCTCGGTGACGGACTTGGGGGTGTGCCTGCCGTGGTGGACCTTTTTGCGGTCCTTGGCCCTGCGCAGGCGTTCAAGAAGTTTGTTGTAGGCGAGATCGAACGCGGCGAATTTGTCTGCAGCGCTGGCTTCGGCACGGATGACGGGGCCGCGGCCCAGGACTGTCAGCTCAACCGTGAGCATCTCATCGGCTTGGCGTGCTTTGGTCTCCTTGGAGACCTTCGCGTCCACCCTCTGGACCCTGTCCCCCAGCGAGGTGATCTTCGAGATCTTCTCGTCGGCGTACTCGCGGAAGCGGTCTGAGACCGTCAAATTACGTCCGCTGATCATGAACTCCATAGTGCCCTCCAAATAACTTCGGTGACACGACGGCGGCACTTCCTGGGGTCGATCTGAATGACAGTCGAGCCCCTTTCCGAGCCGCTATCGACAGGTACATCTGTTCTTGGTACCCATCTTCGACGTTAGTTCATAGCTACCTCTTATTCATCCTTTTTTGGTTTATTTTTTCCCCTGCCGCCCGTCTCGCCTGCCACCATGCGATCAGCGGCGCCGAAGTCGGATGCGACCGGCGGGCGTGTCGCGGCGAGGACAACGGCGCCCAGGACCACTCCCCCGGCCTGCCGCAGGGCGCGGGCTGCTTCGGCCAGTGTGGCACCGGTGGTGAGCACGTCGTCGACGATAATGCACGCCCGTCCGCGGGGTTCCGGGGGCCACAGGCCGCCCCGTGTGCGCATGGATCCGCGGACCCGCCGGGACCGGGCACCGCGGCCCAGTCCCTTCTGCCCGCCGGCCGGCCGGCGGAGGGCGACACTGCCGTTCCCGTCCCCGCCCCTTCGCGCTCCCGCCAGCGGCCCCGCCTTCCGGAGTGCGTCGACGACGAGGGGGCCGGACCCTTCGGCGGCCCCCGACGCCCTGTAAGAGCAGGATCTCTTGAGCAACAGGTGGACGGGGCTGAAGCCCCGTTTCCGGTAGGCGCCGTTGCTCGTGGGGACCGGCACCAGCCAGAGTCCTGCCGGGTCGCCCGTGGCGGCGCTCACGGCCCCGGCGAGGGCCTTGGCCAGCACGTCGCCGAGCTGCGCCTGGCCGTGCCGTTTGAAGGACAGCACCGCTTGCGCCAGCTCTCCGCGATAGACGCCTGCCGCGACGACCGGAAGCAGCACGGTCCCGTCCATGTCCATCAGGGCCGGCGCCTGCGCCTCCGCCCGGAACGGGTTGCCGGTCAGGAGCCGGATCTGCCGGGCGCAGGTGCCGCAGAGCGCCAGGTCCTCCGTCCCGCAGCAGACACAGTCCACGGGAACGGCGAGGGCCAGCAGTTCAGCCGCGGCAGCCGCTGCCCGGTCCGCCAGCCGCAACGGCCCGGCGGGATAGTCGTCACGGTGTCTCGCGGCCGGGGGCTCCGGCGAAACCAGGTCAGGATCCGCGGCGCGCCGCCGGCCTTTGCCGCCGGTGCGTTCCTTGTGCCTGCCCACCCGTCAAGGATCGCCCGGCGCCGCCCGCGGCGACAGCGGCCGGGACAGCTATGTGGACAGCCCGCCGGTACCGGCCGTTCAGCCGGGGTAGGACGGATCGATCGGTCCCTTGAGCTGCGGGGACCAACCGTTGCCCAGCCGCTGGAAAATACCTTCCGAGGACTGGGCGAAAATTTCTTCCGCGCCGTTGCCGGCGCTGAGGGCGGTGAGCCCCGGCCAGGGTGCGAGCGCCTGGGGCTGGGCTGACGTCAGGGACAGCAGTTCGGGGGTCACAGCGTCCTTTGACGAGCCTTTCATGACGGCAACGGTGGTGTCGTCCACCCAGACCCCCTGGTCAGGGTCGCCGGCGGTCTGGAGGGTCATCGGCGCGGTGAGGTCCCGCGGGGTGCCGTCGGACGCCCGGATGACGCCGGTCACCTGGACCTTGGTCGTGCCGTTCAGCTCCGAAACCACGAGCGCGCGGGCCCCTTCACGGGACACCCGGAACTCCTTGACCGTGCGCCCGGCGAGCCAGCCCGGTGCCAGTGACACCGTGGGCACGGCGGCCCCTTCGGCCACGCCGACGGGGCGGTAGGCGATGACTTCGCTGGCGCCGCCGGCTCCGGGACCTGCCGTCCACACCCAGTCATAGCGTCCGAAGGACGGCCGGGAGAGGCTGGCGCGGGTGGCCAACGCCCTGGCCGGTTGGCCCGGCACGATCGAATACAGGGTGGTGCGGGCACCGTTGAGGAATGCCACCGACTGCGAGACGGGTGACTCTGCCGGGGACCGGGGTACGAGGGCGGTGACGGACTGGATGTCCGGGAGCGGAGAGATCCTGTTGTTCTCATACCGGACCAGGTCGTTGTCGCTGATTGCGATCTGGTGGGCCGGGACGTTGTTGTCGCGGATCGGAGGCAGTACGGATCCGTTGTCTTCGACCCGCACCAGGTCCTGGTTGGCCCGGAGTTCAACGTTGATGACATCGGGCTGGCTGCGGAACGTCAAGGCGAGCTGCGTCTGCATCCGCAGCCGGTCCTCGTTGGAGGCCTCCACGAGGTCCTTCGCCGTGAGATCCACCTGGGCCGCCCCGGAGACAACCGGAACCGATTCCCGGGCCAGCTTGATGCCGGAGGGGAAGGCGCTGACGACGGCGCCCTTGAGGTAGGGCGCGGGTCCGCCGAGCAGGGCGCTGGTCATGGCCTTGACGGTTTTCTTCCTGATGAACCAGCGGACATCGGGGACGGCATAGGTGAAGGTGGGGTCGTAGAAGTAGATCGGATAGGCGCCGTAGATGACCTTGAATGTCTCTTCCGGGATGGCCGTGCCGTCCGGGATCTCGGCGATCCGCCATTCGCCGTCGACCTGGGTCAGCGTGGCGGGAATGTTCTCCTTGGTGCCTGGCGGATGCTGGGTGGCGACGCCGTCGGCATCGACTGAGTACGCCACGTCCAATTGGTAGTTAAAGACGTTCTCGACGCCCGTGCGCACCACCCGGGCGGACCGGAACACGAGGACACGCTGATCCGGTTTCCAGGTCACGGAGGAGGCCTGGGTGAGGTATTGGCGGGCGACGGCGTAATCGTCCTCATAGCCGCTGCCGGCGAGGTAGAAGTCCTCGATCACCGCTTCCGGTTCTGCGCCCGGGCGGGGCGCGGACGGGAAGAAGACGGGGGCGTTGTTGGGGTTGCCCGCACTCTCGTCCGTGCTCTTGCCGACCGGTCCTGAACGGGGGATCTGGGCGCACGACGTCAGGACGAACAGCAGTACCGCCAACACGGCCGCGCAGGCAGTCGTGAGCTTCCTCGAGGGACCCCTCATGACTCCTCCTTCGTTCCGGCGTTGCCGGTTGCAGTAGCGGGGACCGTGCTCTCCCGGACCGGCGAGGGGTCCAGCAGCAGCATGGTCCGTTCCGGACCGGAGCCGGGCAGCCCGACGTCGGCCGGCTCCAGCTGGAGCGGTGACCTCGTGATGGTCTCGCCCTGGCGCAAGGGAAGGGTCAGGCGGAAGTTGGACCCGTTGTCCTTCTTGCCCCAGGCCTGTAGCCAGCCGTTGTGGAGCTTGGTGTCCTCCGCGGCAATGGACAGTCCCAGGCCGCTGCCTCCCGTGGTCCGGGCCCGGGCCGGATCGGCGCGCCAGAAGCGGTCGAAGACGCGGGCCGCTTCCGCAGCGCTCATGCCGATGCCGTGGTCGCGGACGGCCACGGCGACGGAGGTGCCATTGGCCGCCACGGAAACGTTCACCGGCCGGCCCTCACCGTGTTCCAGTGCGTTCAGGATGAGGTTGCGCAGGATCCTGTCGATCCTGCGGTCGTCCATTTCCACGATGGTGCTTCCCGCGGGGGCGTTGAGGGTGACTGCGGAGCCGTACTCGGCTGCGACGGGCGCCACCCCGTCGATCACATGGGTGATGAGCTGGACGATGTCGGTAGGCTCGGCGTCGAGCGTGGCCACGCCGGCGTCGAACCGGGAGATCTCCAGCAGGTCCGCCAGCAGGGACTGGAACCGTTCCACCTGGTTGTGCAGCAGTTCGGCGGAGCGCTTGTTGATGGGGTCGAAGTCTTCCCGCGCATCGTAGAGCACTTCCGCGGCCATCCGCACGGTGGTGAGCGGGGTGCGCAGCTCATGGGAGACGTCGGAGACGAACCGCTGCTGCATCTGGGACAGGGTGGCGAGCTGGGTGATCTGTTCCTGCAGGCTCGCGGCCATGTGGTTGAACGAGGCCCCCAGCCGGGCCACCTCGTCCTCGCCCTTGACCACCATGCGCTCCTGCAGCTGCCCGGCGGCCAGTTTTTCGGACACGACGGCGGCGTGGCTGACCGGGCTCACGACGCTGCGGGTCACGTACCAGGCGACGCCGCCGATCATCAGCACCAGCACGGCGCCGCCGGCGAGCAGGACGTTCTGGATCTCGTCGAGGGTCTTTTGCGCCGTGTTGAGGTCGTAGATGAGGTAGAGCTCGTAGACAGTGCCGTTGAAGGTCACCTTGTTGCCGACGGCGATGCCGGGGCGGTCCTCGGTACCCACCGGGAATTCGGTGGAGGCCCAGAACTGTTCCTTGCCGGAATTCTGGACGGCCTTGCGCAGCTCGGGCGGGATCACGCTGATGGTCAGCTGGTCCGAGGCGCGGGATTCCACCCAGCGGTTGCGCGGCTTGGTCTGCTCGGGCATGGCTTCGAAGACATAGCGCCGCTGGATCACCGAGCCGCGGCCCTCGACGGCGTTGAGGGTGTCATAGACGAGCGTGATGACGCTGGACTGGTCGGTGACCTGGGCGCCGTCGAACGTGTCCTGGACCTGCTTGACGTTGTAGCGGGTCTCGGACTCCGCCTGGGCGAGCCGTTCCTGGAAAAGGTTGTTGGCGATCTGGTTGGAGAGGTAGGCGCCCACCACGGCGAAGGAACCGATGGCAAGCATCAGCGTCGTCAGGACCGTGCGGAACTGCATCGAGCGGCGCCATTTACGGTGCAGGGAGCGGAGCAGATAGCGGATGCCCGGGAGCAGCCGGGAAACCCCGGTCCGGACCAGCCGGGCGACGCGCACGCCTACGATCAGCGCGCGCCGGAGCCAGATCCTGGCACGGAAGCGCATCCGGGACCAGCCGCCGGCCGGGCCGTGCGGCTGCCCTTCGGGTGCGGGTTCGGGTGCGGACGCGGGTCCCGGCGCGGACGCGGAAACTGCCCGGTCCGACACTGCCTCGTACGACGCCGCGCGGGGAGCGCCGTCGGACGGCTCAGGAACCTGCTTTGTAGCCGACACCACGGACCGTCAATACAACTTCGGGGGCTTCCGGGTCACGTTCGATCTTGGACCTCAGCCGCTGGACGTGGACGTTGACCAGCCGTGTGTCCGCGGCGTGGCGGTAGCCCCAGACCTGCTCCAGAAGGAGCTCCCGGGTGAAGACCTGCCACGGCTTGCGGGCCAGGGCAACCAGCAGGTCGAATTCGAGCGGGGTGAGCGAGATCCGTTCGCTGCCGCGGCTTACGAGGTGGCCGGCAACGTCGATGGTGACATCCGCGATGCGCAGGGTCTCCGGTGCTTTCTGGTCGCCGGGCCGGAGCCGGGCGCGGACGCGGGCCACGAGCTCTGCGGGTTTGAAAGGCTTCGGCACATAGTCGTCGGCGCCGGACTCCAGGCCCCGGACGACGTCGGACGTGTCGGATTTCGCCGTCAGCATGACAATCGGGACGTCCGACTCGGCGCGGATCTGGCGGCAGACTTCGATTCCGTCCATGCCCGGGAGCATCAGGTCGAGCAGCACGAGATCGGGCTTGGACGCACGGAACACTTCGAGTGCCTGCCCGCCGTCGGCGCAGAAGACGGGTTCAAAGCCGTCATTGCGCAGCACAATGCCGATCATCTCTGCGAGCGCCTCGTCATCGTCCACTACCAGAATGCGTGCCTTCATAGTTATATATTCCCTTATTGGATTGGCTTTGTCGTATTGAGCGCTTTCCGGGCATGGCGCGGGACATTGTCCGGGGCTCAAACTCCGGGCGGCGCGCGGCCGGCTGTGACAAGCAGCCGCATGTCCTGCATGCTGTGGACAGACACCCATCCGGCCAGGACCCGCAGGAGGCTCCCGTGCACATCCCGATCTACCAGCTTGCCCTCGGCACCGATTTCACCCGGTTGCAGCCGGAACTGCAGGACTACTTCTCACTCGCCCCGGGCTCGGGCCACTATGGCGTCGGCGAAGGCGTCTTCGAGGTGGTGGGCTGCCGGCAGTCCTGGCTGCGCCCGCTGCTGCGCCTGACAAGCGGGGAGCAGGCCTTCTTTCCCGAGTATGGCGAGGGCATCCCGTTCCGGATCGAGAACCACGCCCACCTGGACCCCTTCGGACGCTCCAGCCTGACGGCCCGGCGGGAGATCTTCTTCCCCGCCACCACGCGGCTCTTCCACGACACCACAAGCTACGTGGACGCCGGCAGCCGGCGGGGCCTCGTCGACTACGTCGGCCGGTACCGCCGGCTCGCGACGGACCTGAATTTGAGCGTCTCCCGCGAAGGCAGGCTCCGCGGCGTCTCGGAGGTATCGAGGCTGTTCCTCGGGCCGTTGCGGATTCCCTTGCCCGGTGTGCTGGATGCCAAGGCCTACGCCGAACAGTGGTGGGAGCCGCGGGAAGGCAGCCAGGGCAAGCACCGGATCCAGGTCAAGGTGATCCAGCCGCAGATCGGCCTGGTGCTCGTCTACGCGGGGCACTTCGACTACCGGCTGGAGGCCTACGCCGGCGGCATCACGGCGCCGGGCTACCTCCCCGGCGCCGCCCGGCCGGACCACTGGGAGCGGCGCGTCTGAGTCCCCCGGCCCGGTGGGCCTAACCGAGGGCCAGCTGGTTGAGCCCGTCCGCCACCTGGGTCAGCCGGGTGAGCACGGCCGTCGCGGACGACGGCGAGTGCTGCGCGAGCCCCTCCGAGGGAGTGACGCGCAGCGCGCCCAGTGTGGATGCCGGGAGCCCGAGCTGGCGCCAGGGGCGCCAGACCGTTTCGACGACGTCGGCGACGCGCGGCAGCGCAGCCGCCGGCGTGGCCACATCCAGCGCGCCGGCCCACAGCCGTTTACCGCCTTCCACCGCTCCGGCAAGCTGCTCCCACTGGCGGGAGGTCAGGGCCCGCAGCGGGACGGCAATCCCGTCCGCGCCGGAGGCCAGGATCCGGTCGAAGGGAGCCTCGATTTCGGAGACCGAGACGACAATTTCGACGGCGCCGGCGTCCCGGAGCGCATCAATCACCAGCCGCCACGCTTCGGTGGCTTCCCCGCCGGGAACCGAGCGCAGGGTCCGGTACCCGCTGGAGGTCGGAATGGTGCCGGCGAGCACCGAGGCGATCTCCGGTTCGTCGATCTGCACGACGAGCCGGGCTCCGGGGGCCGCCGAGGCCACCCGCTTGAGATAGCTGCCGACCCCGGCGGCCAGCGAGGCTGCGACATCCCGGCGGGCGCCATAGTCGATCAGTGCCCGCTCCCCGTTGTGCAGGTGCAGGCCGGCGGCGAGGCTGAGCGGGCCGCGCAGCTGGATCTTCAGGTCCGTGCCGGGGGTGTCCTCTGCGCCGACCACGTCGGCCAGGACGTTGATGTCGGTGGCCAGGGCCGAGCGGGCCCGCATCAGGTCCTTGCCCGGGCGGTCCACAATCCGCCAGCCGTAGGGCTGGACGTCCACGGCAAGTTCGACGAGCAGCGAGGCCGTCCGGCCAAGTGCGTCCGAGCCGACGCCGCGGTCCGGGAGTTCGGCAAGGAAGGGCAGGTGCGGGCTGCCGAGTTCGCCGCGGACGATCCTCGTGGCCTCCAGCGGGTCTTCGCCGGGCCAGGGGCCGAGCGCCGTGGCCGTGACCTGGCCGGGATCCGGAAGGGTGGCGGCTGCCACGTCAGGCGTCCGACGGGACGGCGGGGCCCGCAGCGGCGCGGCCGGAACCCTGTGCCTGGGCGGCGGCCTCGTGGTCCTCGGCGATCGCTTCGTGGTGGCGGATGACCTCGCCGATGATGAAGTTCAGGAATTTTTCGGCGAACGCCGGGTCCAGGTGCGCCTCGGCCGCGAGCCGGCGCAGCCGGGCGATCTGGGCGGTCTCCCGGCCCGGGTCCCCAGCGGGGAGCTTGTGGGCGGCCTTGAGGAAGCCGACCTTCTGGGTGGCTTTGAAGCGCTCGGCCAGAAGGTACACGAGGGTCGCATCGATGTTGTCGATGCTTGAGCGGATCGACAACAGTTCCGCCATCACCGCGGGATCCACCTGGCCGGCCAGGGAGCTGGCTCCAGGATCAAAGGAATCGGCATCGGGATTGGTCTGGTTCTGCTCGGTCATTGACCCAGTCTAGGGGCACCGCTGCTAATCTCCCCTGCTGTTAAGCGGCGCCCGGCCGGGTGCGGACAGCCGCCGCGGGCGCCCGCACGAACCCGCCGGAGACCGCAGGAAAGGGACATGCCCACCGTTCACTGTGAACGGTGGGCATGTCCCGTGCCGTGGCCGGCGTGCCGGAGCGGTCCTAGCCGCCGAGCAATACGGCGCGGAATTCCTCCCGGCGCCGGGCCTGCTCCTCCGGGTCCGGGACGGGCAGGGAGGCGATGAGTTTCCGCGTGTAATCGTGCTGCGGGTTGCCCATCACCTGGTTGCCGAGCCCCTGTTCCACCATCTTGCCCTTGTAGAGCACCCCGACCCAGTGGGACAGGATGTCCACGACGGCGAGGTCGTGGCTGATGAACAGCGCGGCGAAGCCGAATTCGGTCTGCAGGTCCTTGAACAGTTCCAGCACAACAGCCTGTACCGAGACGTCGAGGGCCGACGTCGGCTCATCGGCGATGAGCAGCTTCGGGTTCAAGATCAGCGCGCGCGCCAGCGAGGCGCGCTGCCGCTGTCCGCCGGAGAGTTCGTGCGGGTAGCGGTCAGCGTAGGACGCCGGCAGCTGCACGGATTCGAGCAGCTCGCGGGTCCGCTGGCGTGCCTGCGCGGGGGTCGGCTGGCTGTGGATGACCAGCGGCTCGGCGACGCACTCCCCGATGGTCAGCTGCGGGTTGAAGGACGCGGCCGGGTCCTGGAACACGAAGCCGATCTCCTTGCGCAGGGGCTTGAACGTGCGCTCTTTGAGGTTGAGCATCTCGTAGCCCAGCACCTTGAGGCTTCCGCCGGTGGTCCGGTTCAGTCCCGCGATCGCACGGCCGATGGTGGTCTTGCCTGAGCCTGACTCGCCGACGAGCCCGAACACCTCGCCCTCGGACAGGGTGAAGTTGACCCCGTCCACTGCTTTGAAGGCAGGCGTTCCCAGCCGGCCGGGGTACTCGATGGTTAGCTCCCTGGCCTCGACGAGCACCTTGCCGCCCTGGTGGGCGCGTTCGGTCATCCCTTCGGAGGCGGAGTTCCTGCCGAGGTGCGGAACGGCCGCGAGGAGCTTCTTTGTGTAGTCCTGCTTGGGTTCCGCGAACAGGGTCCGTGAGCTGGCCTCTTCGACGACGTCGCCCTGGTACATGACGACGACGCGGTCGGCGAGATCGGCCACGACCCCCATGTTGTGGGTGATCAGCACGATCGAGGTGCCGTACTGGTCCCGCAGGTCTCGCAGGAGTTCCAGGATTTCCGCCTGCACTGTGACGTCCAGGGCAGTCGTGGGCTCGTCGGCCACAATCAGTCCGGGGTTCAGGGCGAGGGCCGCGGCAATCACGACACGCTGCTTCTGCCCGCCGGAGAACTGGTGCGGATAGTAATTGACCCGGGTTTCCGGATCCGGGATACCCACCTTGCGGAGCGCGTCGATGGCACGCGATTTGGCTTCCTTGGCGCTCACGCGGCCCGTCCCGCCGTGGCCGGCGTGGGCACGGATGCCTTCGGCGATCTGCCAGCCGACGGTGAAGACCGGGTTGAGCGCGGTGGACGGTTCCTGGAACACCATGGCCACGTCGCGGCCGCGGATCTGCCGGAGCTCGGCCGGGCTGACGCTGATCACGTTGCTGCCGTTGATGAGCACCGCCCCGGAGCTGAGGGCCGTCTCCGGCAGGAGCCCCAGGATGGTTTTCGCGGTGACGGTTTTCCCCGAACCGGATTCGCCCACGATCGCGACGACTTCGCCGGGATTGACGACGAGGCTGACGTCCTTGACGGCGTACACGTCGCCGGCGTCGGTCGCGAACGTGACCTTGAGGTGGTCGATATCGAGGACGGGCCCGGCGCCGGGACCCTGCGGGTCGATGTTGATGGTCATGAACTTCTCACTTCTGCGTCGATTGCTGCCTGCGCCCCTGCCGTGGAATCCGGGCTGCCCTTGCCGGAAGAGGCGGCCTTCCGGCCGCGCAGACGGGGATCGTTGAGGTCGTTGATGCTTTCACCGACCAGCGTCAGTCCGAGGACCGTGAGCACTATCGCCAGGCCGGGGAACACACCCGTCCACCAGATGCCCGAGGTGGTGTCCGCGAGGGCCTTGTTGAGGTCGAAGCCCCACTCGGCGGCCGACGTCGGCTCGATGCCGAACCCGAGGAAGCCCAGGCCGGCGAGGGTCAGGATGGCCTCCGAGGCATTGAGCGTGAAGATCAGAGGCAGCGTGCGGGTGGCGTTCTTGAAGATGTGGCGGCTCATGATGCGGATGTTCGAGGCGCCCACCACCTTCGCCGATTCCACGAACGGCTCGGCCTTGAGCCGGATGGTCTCGGCCCGGATGACGCGGAAGTATTGCGGGATGAAGACCACGGTGATGGATATCGCCGCCGCCAGGATGCCGCCCCACAGACTGGACCTGCCGCCGCTGATGACGATCGCCATGACGATCGCCACGAGCAGGGGCGGGAAGGCGTAGACCGCGTCGGCAATCACCACGAGGATCCGGTCCATCCAGCCGCCGAGGTAGCCGCTGACCAGGCCCAGGATCACGCCGATGAAGATCGACATGATCACGGCCACGACGATCACCATGACGGCGGTCTGCGCGCCCCAGACGACCCGGGAGAAGACGTCGTAGCTGCCGACAGTGGTGCCCCAGAGGTGCTTGCCGCCGGGTGGCTGTTGCGACGGGAAGTTGCCGTCGGCGTCGGAAATCTGGGAGAAGCCGAACGGTGCGATCAAGGGGGCGAAAATCGCGGTCAGCAGGAAGAGGGCGGTCAGGACGAGGCCCGCGACGAGCATGCCCCGCTGCAGGCCGACGCTCTTGTTGAAGTGCGATACGACCGGCAGGCGCCGGTGCCAGGGGGCCCGGGGGTCCTTGAAGGTTTCAAGAATGGGAGTGGTGCTCATGTCAGTACCTCACGCGGGGGTCGATCAGCGCGGCGAAGATGTCCACGATGAAGTTGGTCACAGCCACGATCACTGCCAGCAGGACCACGATGCCCTGGACAGCCACGAAGTCACGGGCCGTCAGATAGGTGGCGAGCTGGAAGCCGAGGCCCTTCCATTCGAAGGTGGTCTCGGTGAGCACGGCCCCGCCCAGCAGCACGGCAATCTGAAGACCCATCACGGTGATGATCGGAATGAGGGCCGGCTTATATGCGTGCTTGGTGACGAGGCGGAATTCGCTGACGCCGCGCGAACGGCCGGCTTCCACGTAGTCCTTGCCGAGCGTGCCGATCACGTTGGTGCGGACCAGCCGCAGGAAGATGCCGGCCGTCAACAGGCCGAGCGTGAGGGCGGGCAGTACGGCGTGGGCCATCACGTCGCCCAGTGCGGCCATGTTGCCGCTGCGGATGGCGTCCAGCCAGTAGATGCCCGTCGGCGCCTCCAGGGCGGTCAGGGCGAGCTCGGTGGACGGCCTGGCGCGTCCGGCGACCGGGAGCCAGCCCAGCCAGACCGCGAAGGTCAGCTTGAACAGGAGGCCGGAGAAGAAGACCGGAGTGGCGTAGCAGAGGATGGCGAAGATCCGCAGCACGGCATCGGGGGCCTTGTCGCGCCGGTGCGCGGCGATCATGCCCAGCGGGATCCCGACGACCAGGGCGACAAGGAGGGCGTTGATGGTCAGCTCCAGTGTGGCCATGCCGTAGGTGAGGAGCATCTCCGAGACCTTGCGGTTGTCGGAGAGCGTGGTGCCGAAGTTGCCGGTCAGCAGCTGGCCCAGGTACTCGAAGTACTGCACAAAGATGGGCCGGTCGTAGCCGGCAGCCGTGATGCGCTCCTGCAGCTGTTCCGGCGGAAGCCGTCCGCCGAGGGCTGCCGTGATGGGATCACCGGTGATCCGCATCAGGAAGAACACCATGGTGACCAGGATCAGGATGGTCGGAAAGATCAGCAGGAACCTGATCAGGAGATATTGGCCGAGTCCCCCACCGGACGACTTCTTCTTTGACGGCAGGAGGCCGTCGGCGTCGGTTGGCGGCGCCTCGATAAGTGTTGTCATTGGTACCTAAATGTGTGTTTCCGTCGGCCTTGTGGGCTTCGGGAATCTGTTGTCCTCTATCAGCAGGAAAGGCGGGACGCCGTGCAGGCGCCCCGCCTCCTGGGCTGGTCAGAACCGGATGGGGATTGGACCTACTTGGAAATCACGCCAAGGCGGGTCTTGAAGGAAGCATCGAGTGTCTTGTCGACACCCTTGACATCTTTGCCGGCGACCATCAGCTGGGCACCCTGCAGCAGCGGCAGCGTGGAAAGATCCTTGGCGACTGCCGTCTGGGCCTCACCAAGCACCTTTTCGCGTTCGGCCTTGTCCACCGTGGTCAGCTGCTTGCTGACCAGATCGGTCACGGCCGGGTTCTCGTAGTGGTTCTTCAGGAAGTTGCCCGGAACGAAGAACGGCGTGAGGTAGTTGTCGGCGTCGGAGTAATCCGGGAACCAGCCGAGCTGGTAGACGGGGTAGGCGTCGGCCGTGCGGTCCTTGGAGTAGGTGACCCACTCGGTGGACTGCAGCTCGACCTTGAACAGGCCCGACTTCTCCAGCTGTTCCTTGATCATGGCGTACTCGTCGCCCGAGGACTTGCCGTAGTGGTCCGGGTTGTACTGCAGCTTCAGGGTGACGGGGGCGGTGACGCCGGCGTCGCTGAAGGCTTTCTTGGCCTTGTCCAGGCTGGGCTTGCCGCTGCCGTCGCCGTACATTTCCTTCAGCGGCTGGATGGCGCCGACGAAGCCGTCGGGAACGACGGAGTACGCCGGCAGGTACGTGCCCTTGTAGACCTGGCTTGCGATCGCATCGCGGTCGACGACATTGGCCATGGCCTGGCGGACAGCAAGAGCCTTCGCCGGATCGGCGTCGGCTGCCTTGGCGCCGAACGGCATGGTGTCGAAGTTGAACACGATGTAGCGCAGCTCGCCACCCGGGCCCTTGTAGACCTTGACCTTGGAATCCTTCTCGAGGTCAGCGGCGTCCGTCGCGGTCAGGCTGCGGCCGGCGACGTCGATGTTGCCCTGCTGGACATCCAGCTTGAGGTTGTTCGAATCCGCGTAGTACTTGATCGTGGCGCCGTCGTTTGCCGGCTTGCCGAGCAGACCCTTGTAGTCAGGGTTGGCCTTGAGGCTGACGAGCTCGTTCTTCTTGTAGCTTTCGATCGTGTAAGGACCTGCGAACGGCTTGCCCTTGACGATCTCGTCGTCGCTCATCAGTTTGTCGGCCGGGAAGACTTCTTCGTCGATGACCGGTCCGGCATTGGCGGCGAGGACGCCCGGGAACACCTGGTCGTTGCCGGCCTTGAGCGTGAAGACCACCGTGCTGTCATCCTTGGCTTCCACGGAAGCGAGGTTGCCGAGCAGCGAGGCCGGGCCGTTGTCGTCGGCGATGCTGACGACGCGGTCGATCGAGAACTTGACGTCCGACGACGTGAGCGCGTGGCCGTTGGCGAACTTCAGCCCCGATTTGAGCTTGACGGTGTATTCCGTCGGGCTGGTGAAGGAAGCGGACTCGGCGATGTCAGGCGTGGAGTCGGCTGTGCCGGGCTTCGAATTCAGCAGGAACGGGTAGATCTGGTTCATCACCATAAAGGAGCCGGCGTCATAGGAACCGGCCGGGTCGAGGGTGACGACCTTGTCGGTCGTTCCGTACGTAATGGTGCCCCCGCCGGCGGCGCTGCCGGAAGCCGTCGCGCCGCCGGAAGGGCCGGTGCAGGCGGTCAGGGCGAAGGCGGATACCCCGGCGAGCGCGATGGCGCTCTGCAGGGCCTTTTTGTTCATTGCCATCTGTGAACTTTCTGTTCGATGAGTACTAGTGCGCAGCCCGGAAGTGAAACGAACGACTCGGTGGGCGGCGCGCTGTCCTGATTCCTAGATTCAACCAGAGAACCATCTGGTGAATCGTTACATCTTGTGAGATGAGACACAAAATTTACACGAACGGTAGGAACCCATCACTTTCTTCAGGAATCCACCCGGATATCCGGCATGCGCCAGCGGCGCCGGATCGGTCCGGTGTTAATGGAAGGAGCACCGCACATCGGGGATGTGCGGTGCTCCTTCAAAATATCCGGGGCGTCAGAGGGCCTGGCGCTGCAGCGAGCGGGCGGCATCAATGGTCGCCTGCCCCAGCACGCGGCTGCCCTGGTAGAGGACCACCGTCTGGCCGGGTGCGACGCCGCGCAACGGCTCGATCAGGGTGACGACGAGGTTTCCGGGGCCGGCTTCGACGCCGTCCGCTTCCGCACGTTCCATCCTGGCCGTGGCGGGCACGGGGTCACCGTGGGCGCGGACCTGGGCGTAGCAGTCGAACTCCTCGCCGGTGGCTACCTCGGCGATCGGCAACCCGGCCCAGGAGACCTTGATGCCGCGTATTTCATCGATGGCCAGGAAGGCTTCGGGCCCGACGACCACCTTATTTTCCTTCGGCCTGATCTCCAGGACGAAGCGGGGTTTGCCGTCGGCGGCCGGGGTTCCCAACTTCAGGCCGCGGCGCTGGCCGACGGTGAACGCGTTGGCGCCCGGATGTTCGCCGACCTTTGCGCCGGACTCATCGACGATGTCGCCCGTCGTCATTTCGATCTTCTCGGCCAGCCATCCGGCGGTGTCGCCGTCGGGGATGAAGCAGATGTCGTGGCTGTCCGGCTTGTTGGCCACGGAAAGACCCCGGCGTTCGGCTTCGGCGCGGACCTCCGCCTTGGACGGGGTGTCCGCCAGCGGGAACATGGAGTGCTTGAGCTGCTCGTGCGTCAGCACGCCCAGCACATAGCTCTGGTCCTTCGCCCAGTCCGCGGCGCGGTGCAGTTCGGGGTTGCCCTCGGCGTCCGTGATCACCTTGGCGTAATGCCCGGTGCAGACGGCGTCGAAGCCCAGGGCGATCGCCTTCTCCAGCAGCGCCGCGAACTTGATCCGCTCGTTGCAGCGCATGCAGGGATTGGGCGTGCGCCCGGCGGCGTACTCGTCGATGAAGTCCTGCACCACGTCCTCCTTGAACCGCTCGGAGAAGTCCCAGACGTAGTACGGGATGCCCAGCACGTCACAGGCGCGCCAGGCGTCGCGGGAGTCCTCGATGGTGCAGCAGCCGCGGCTGCCGGTTCGCAAGGTGCCCGGCATCCGGGACAGCGCGAGGTGGACGCCGACGACGTCGTGCCCCGCCTCGACGGCGCGGGCGGCTGCAACGGCGGAATCAACGCCGCCGCTCATGGCTGCAAGAACTCGCATGCTGGCTTTCTCTGGGGGTCGGGGGCGCGGGCACAGCGGCCGCGGCCCATGCCGGCGGCCGCAGGACTAACACAATGCCTGCCGCACCATTCTATCGCCACGCCGAATCCTCACCCAAAAGCCTTGACTGGAGTCTCCCGCCCTTCTAGCGTCAGAATTATCGGTTTTAGAATCCGCAACGCGCCCCCGGCGGGAATGGAGTTCACGTGGCTGTCGAGGACATCGTGATCGTGGGCGGCGGGCTGGCCGGAGCCACGGCAGCCAAGACTTTGCGGGCGGAGGGCTTCAGCGGCCCGGTGGTGCTGGTGGCTGCCGAGTCCCATCAGCCGTACCTGCGCCCGCCGCTGTCCAAGGAGTACCTGCTGGGCAAAGCCGGCGACGACGCCCTGCCGGTGGTTCCCGAGGACTGGTATGACGCGAACGACGTCGACCTCCGGCTTGGCGTCCGGGTCACGGAGCTGGACCCGGCCGCCCGGGCCGTGGTTCTGGATGACGGCCGCCGGCTGGAGTATGCCTCCCTCCTGCTCGCCACCGGAGCGCGGCCCAGGACCATCCCGCTGCCCGGCAGCGGGCTCGACGGCGTCAGCACGTTCCGGACGGTGGAGGACAGCCGGCGCCTCCACGCCCGCCTCGCCGACGGTGGCCTGAATGTCGTGATGGTCGGGTCCGGCTGGATCGGGATGGAACTGGCCGCCGCCGCGAGCACCTATGGCAACACCGTCACCCTGCTGGGGCTGGAGGACGTTCCGCTGGCAGCGGCGATCGGCCCGGACCTGGGCGCCTTTTTCCGCTCGCTGCATGAGTCCCACGGTGTGCGCTTCAGGCTCCCGGCGGCTGCAGCCGGGATCCAGGGCAGCTCGGGCCGGGTGACCGGAGTGGTCACCGACGCCGGCGAGGTCCTGCCCGCCGACCTCGTGGTCATCGCCGTGGGCGTGGTGCCGGAGCTCAGCCTGGCCGAGGCGGCCGTCATCGGGATCCGCAACGGCATACTCACCGACGCGTCGCTGCAGACCTCGGCGCCCGGGATCTTCGCCGCCGGCGACGTCGCCAACGCCCTGCACCCGTTCACCGGGGAGCACCACCGCAGCGAGCACTGGTCCAATGCGCTCAACGGGGGCAAGGTGGCCGCCAAGGCGATGCTAGGCGTCGATGCTGCACTGGATACCATCCCGTACTTCTACACGGACCAGTACGACGTCAGCATGGAGTACTCGGGGTTTCCGTCGCTGGTTGCCGGGCCACCGGTCATCCGCGGCTCGGTTGCGGACAAGGAATTTATTGCCTTCTGGCAGCGCGAGGGCAAGGTGGTGGCCGGGATGAACGTGAACTGGCCCAGCGCCGCCAAGCCGCAGAAGGCGATCAAGGCGCTGATCAGCGCACGCACCGCCGTCAGCCCGGACCTGCTCGCCGACTCCTCGGCACCGCTGGATCGGCTCCTGGATCAGACCCTTCCAGGGGATTGACGGGTAGCCTGTCGCGCAGACTCGCGGGCGACCGTTCCGGCGGTCTGGATGCTGGACTCATGCCCGGCCATGCCGGCCTGGCGGGCCCGCACGTAGGCGCCCGGCAGTGCGGCGAGCAGGGCATCGACGTCGGCGTCGGTCGAGGAATGCCCGAGCGTAAACCGCTGCGCACCCCTCGCCGTATCCTCGTCCAGGCCCATGGCCAGCAGCACATGGGACGGCCTCGGAACACCCGCGGTGCAGGCAGAGCCCGTGGAGGATTCCACGCCGGCGAGGTCCAGCAGGAACAGCAGCGAGTCCCCCTCGCAGCCGGGGAACGTGAAATGCGCATTGCCCGGCAGCCGGCCGGTCCCCGGGGCCCCGCGCAGCACGGCCTCGGGCACCGCCGCCAGGACGCCGTCGATCACCCGGTCCCGGAGCGCCGCGATCCGGGCAGCCTCCTCGGGGATCTTTGCGGCGACGGCACCGGCGGCGGCGGCAAAAGCGGCGATCGACGCGGTGTCCAGGGTCCCGGAGCGGACGTCGCGCTCCTGCCCCCCGCCGTGCTGGACCGGGGTCAGCTTCACCGCCCGGCCCAGGATGAGCGCGCCGACGCCGACGGGTCCGCCGATCTTGTGCCCGGAGACGGACATGGCGTCGAGTCCGGTCCCGCGGAAGTCCACGGGCAGGGAGCCGAAGGCCTGGACGGCGTCGGAGTGCACGGGCACGCCGGCGGCGTGGGCCAGTTCCACAATCCGGGCGACGGGCTGGATGGTGCCGACCTCGTTGTTGGCCCACATGACGGTGACCAGGGCGATCGAGGCCGGGTCCCGGGAGAGCTCGGCCTCAAGCGCCGCGAGGTCCACCACGCCCGCGGCGTCCACCGGGAGCCAGCAGATCTCGGCACCTTCATGCCGTCCGAGCCATTCGACGGTGTCCAGCACCGCATGGTGTTCGACGGCGGAGCACAGGATGCGGGTCCGCGCAGGGTCCTCGGCGCGGCGGGCCCAGTACAGGCCCTTGACCGCGAGGTTGTCTGCCTCGGTCCCGCCGGAGGTGAAGATGACCTCCGAGGGGTGGGCGCCGGCGGCCGCTGCCAGCACTTCCCGTGCGTCCTCCACGGACCGCCGCGCGCGGCGGCCCGATCCGTGCAGCGAGGAGGGGTTGCCGGTCCGGGCCAGTTCGCGCGTCAGTGCAGCCAGCGCCTCCGGGGCGAGGGTGGTGGTCGCGGCATGGTCGAGGTATACAGGCACAGCCCAATTCTACCCGCGGCCTCTGCCCGCGCCCTGTGCATCCGGCGCTGCCGCGCCGCGTGCGGCGGAGCAGGCCGGAGCAGCCGGGGACGATACGGGGCTGGTGTACATTCAAGCGGTGAAAGCGTCCCTCTACCTTGTGCTGGCCGCCCTGTTCTGGTCCGGCAATTTCGTCGTCGGACAGGCCGCCGTGGCCTCGATGACCCCGCTGGACCTGACCTTCTGGCGCTGGGCCCTGGCCGCCGTGCCGCTGCTGCTGCTGGCCCACTTCATCGAGAAGCCGGACTGGCGCGCGGTGCTGCGCCGCTGGCCGGTGCTGCTGCTGCTCAGTGCCCTGGGCATGAGCGGGTACACGCTGCTGCTTTACGGCGCGCTCGGATTCACCTCCGCGGTGAACGCCTCCCTCATTACCGCCGCGAACCCTGCCCTGATCGTGGTCATGGCGGTCGTCCTGCTCGGCGAGAGGACCACCCGCCTGGGCTGGCTCGGCATCTGCCTCGGTCTGCTGGGTGTGCTGATCGTTCTGACCCGGGGTGAACTGGCGCGCGTCTTCAGCCTCTCCATCAACACCGGCGAGCTCCTGATGATCGGCGCGATCGTGGTCTGGGGCTTCTACACGATCATCGCCCGGCGGCTGGATGTGCCGGCCATCGCGGCCACCGCCGTGCAGGTGGTGATCGCGACCGTGACGCTGGCGCCGTTCGCGTTCGCCATGAACGTGCGGTTTCCCGACACCGCGGCCGAAGGCTGGTCGCTGGCGTACATCGCCATCTTCCCCTCGCTGGGCTCCTACCTGTTCTGGAACCTCGCGCTGAAGACCACTCCGCCGGGCACCGCCGGGAACTACCTCAACCTGATGGTCGTCTTCACGGCCATCATTACCGTGCTGCTGGGGACCCCGCTCACCCTCGTGCAGGTCATCGGCGGACTCTTGGTGATCGCCGGCGTACTGTTGACCGGTATCAAGGGGCAGGCCAAGCTCAAAGTCGCCTGACTGCAGGGCCGGCGCCGGTGACATTGCCGGCTCAGACCGGCCTGATCCGGGCACAGCACTGCGCCGGCCTGGCCGCGCCCAGCGCCCTGAGATCCTCGATGTCGAGTGCCTCGATTCGCTCCGGGTCGAGGCCGCAGCCCTCAGCGGCGCCGCCGAGGAAGGCTCCGTTCATGGCGCAAACCACCCCGGCATGGCCTTCGGCGAGCCGGTGGAAAGGGCAGTTGAGCAGCACCAGGCCCCCTTCGCCGTCGCCCTCGGGACGGTACCCTTCCGCGGCAAGGAACTCGGCGAAAGTGGCGGCGCCGGTTCCGGCCCGGGCTGTTGCCTGGCCCCGTGCGAAAGCGGCCCGGAGCAGTGCCTCCCGGGCGGGGACGCCGCTGGCCGCCGCGTCCTCGATAGCGGAGACCATCAGCTCCGCGGCGAGATCGTAGTTGCGGTCCGGTACCGAGGCCGCCACCTCCTGGACCGCGGCCCGGTACAGCTTGGCAGGACGTCCCGATCCGGGCCCTCCCCGGCCCCCGAGCTTCCGGAACTCCACGGCCAGCAGGCCGTCCTGCACCAGCCGGTCGAGCTGGAAGGAGGCGGTGCTCCTGGGCAGGCCGAGGGCTGCTGCGGCGTCGTCCCGGCTGACGGCGTCGCCGGAGGAGGACACGAAATCAAACAACGCCCGGCGGCTCTCATCGCCGAGAGAGGCGACGGCTTCAATCCTGCGGTTCCACGGGGCTCGGATCATGGGATCAGCCTAACTCTAAAAACAAGATTCATTGCTTAACTTGCCGTACCATTCTAAAATCAAGCTAACCACTTTTAGAAGGAGTTCCCATGAAATCCTCGACAGCCCTCTCGTCAACCGCCAGCCCCCGGGCCGCCGCACCGGAGCGTCAGGCGTTCCTGCTGCTGCGGACGGTCTTCACCGTCGCCCCGATTATTTTCGGCCTGGACAAGTTCACCAATCTGCTGACCGACTGGACCATGTACCTGGCGCCGGTTGCCACGTCCGTGGTCCCGCTGCCGGCCCAGAGCATCATGTATATCGTCGGCGTCGTTGAAATCGTCGCCGGCCTGGCGGTGGCGATCCGGCCCCGGTTCGGATCACTGCTGGTGGCGGTCTGGCTGCTCGGCATCATCGTCAACCTGCTCGTGCTGGGCGCCTTCTTCGACGTCGCACTCCGGGACTTCGGCCTGCTGGTGGGTGCGCTGGCGCTGAACCGGCTCTCGCCAAAAAAGAACCGCTAGGCCGGTCACGCTGCGGGACGGCTCAGCCCGGCGGGACAACGGCGAGCCACTCCGCAACATCGGCCCTGGCCGAGGCCAGGGCCGCCGCGTCCGGGCAGGAAACCGAGATGTAGACCGAGGCGGCGGCCGTGCCGAACAGCCGGGCGTAGACGGCGGTTGCTCCCGCGCCGGCCCGCTGGCCGGCCTCGAGCACCAGCACCTCCACGCGCGGGGCGGGTTTGTCCGGATCCCCGCCCCAGCGCAGGGTGTCCGTCTTCAGGTACGCGGGCTGGATGCTGGGGTCAAGGTATTGGAAAGCGCCACCGTGGAGGCTTTGTCGTCCCCGGACACAACGAGCGGCTGCTGGTTCACCCGGACCTTGGCCGCGGCCAGGCAGCCGTCCGCCTTCACGTATTCGCTGCCGCCGGCCACGCCCTGTTTGCCGGTCTTCCAGCCGGGGGTCTCCCGCAGCCCGTCGGAGACCTGGACCGGGACCCCGGCCGCCAGGCTCTCCCCCGCGGCAAAGGACATGTCCCGCGCTGCGACTGCCGCGGCGTCGTGTCCCGGCGTCACGGTGGGAGTGGAGCGGGTCGGGGTGCCGGCGGCTGCCCGCGGCGCTGCGGGATCGGGCACGCCGACGCTGCAGCCGGCCGCCGAGGCCGTTGTGGCCAGCAGCAGGACGAGCATTACCGCCCGGCCACGCCGCCCGGACACGGAACCCTGGTGTGCCGTCCCTATTCCCGGGAACCCGCCCATGCATTCCTCCGCCAGTCCGCCCTGCCTGCGCCGTATTCCGGCCCGGACCTCCGCATGATTCTAGACGCTTCGCGTCCCGGGCACGTGTCCCTGCGCCGGGGTCGCTAGGCAAGGACGCGGACGGCCGCCGGGACCACCTCGATGGTGAGGGGCAGGGGCCCGATCCGCTCGCCGTCGGCGTACGCCACCACGTTGTCCGCGGCCACCTCGATCCGGCGGACCCGGCGGATGTGCACCGCCGGGTGCCCCGTATGGCCGCCGGAAAAGACCTTCGGGAAGACCGCCAGCAGGCCCAGCCTGGACAGTGGCCCGACGATGAACAGGTCCAGGTGGCCGTCATCGAGCAAGGCATCGGGGGTGACCTTCATGCCTCCGCCGATCGACTGGCCGTTGGCAACGGAGATGAGCATGGCCTGTTGTTGCCAGCTTTCGCCGTCGGCCGTCACGGTGTAGCTGATGGCCCGGAACGATGTCAGCTCGCGCAGCATGGCCAGGTTGTACCGTGCGTTGCCGCGCGGCCAGCGCCAGGCGTTGGCCCGCTCGTTGACGGCTGCGTCGAACCCGGCCGAGACCACACCCGCGAACCACCGGGTCACCCCGCCCGAGCTGACCCTGCCGACGTCGATCATCCTGCCCCCTGCGGACAAGGCCTCGAGCGTCCGCGCGCAGGCGGCGGCCACGTTGCGCCGCGGCAGCCGGAGCGCCCTGGCCATATCATTGCCGGTCCCGGTGGGAATGATCCCCAGCGGGACGGTGCCATAGGGCGCGCCGGAACCGGCGAGCGCGTTGACGCCGAGGTGGACCATCCCGTCGCCGCCGACCACCACGAGGGCGTCCGCCCCGGATGCCAGCGCCTGTGCCACGGCCCCGGCCAGCTCCGCATAGCTGTCCTCGCGCAGAAGCAGGACATCGGCCCCGGAGGCACGGAAGCAGGACGCCGCCTCCTCGCCGGCCTGCCGGCTGCGGCCGAAGGACGCGCGCGGGTTTACGGCAAGGGCGATCATCATGCGCTGAATTATGCCAGCGCCCGGGAACCATCCGGGACCGCGCGGTCGTTGTTCCCCTAGCCGGTTAAACTGGCCAGACGTCCACGATGGGCCGGTACCAGCAACGTGTAAAGGATTCTTGCTTGACGCAGGGCAGCAGCTCGCATTACCAGGTCCTCAGGATCCCCGTGACGGCGACCGAAAAGGAAATCAAGGTGGCCTACCGCAGGGCCGCCCGCAAGGCGCACCCGGACCACGGCGGCGATCCCGCCGCGTTCCGGCAGGTCACCCTTGCCTACGAGACCTTGATCGATGCCAAGCGCCGCGCGGATTACGACCGTTCCTACGGCAGCGGCCGGGGCTCCTTCGCCGGCCCGCCCGCCGACGAGGGCGCCCACTTCGATGCCCCGGCCGCGGGCAGCCGCGCCTCGGCCCACGTCCGCCGCCCCAACACCCCGCGGAACACCTCGGCAGACGCCCCCGTGTATGTCCCGGCCTTCGAGCAGGTGGCCGAAGCCGGCGAGGTGCCGCTGATCCCGGCGGACCTGGCGGGCCTGCAGGTCCACGGGATGCCGCGCAAGCGCGGGATCTTCGGCGCCGAAGCGAGGATCCAGCGCGAAATGCGGACCGTGCAGCTGATCAGCCGGCAGATCCTGCCCGCCATTCCGGCCGCCCGGCTCATCAACGGCCTCCAGTCACCCGCGGACAACAGCCACATCGACCAGGTGGTGCTGTCCGGTTACCGGTTGGCCGTTATCGGCTCGATGCTCCTGCCGCCCGGCGCCTATGCCTGGAACGGCAGCACCCTGACCCATGGCGGCCGTTCCATCGCGCCCCCGCAGCTGGCCCATGTGGTGCGCCGGATGCAGGATATCTTCCCGGAGTTGAACGTGACCGGCTGGACCGTCGTGCACAGCACCGACGGCAACCTGCACGAACCCGTCATCGACCAGCACCGCGGCACAACGGCGGGGCTCGGCAGCGGCCGTGGCGACAGCCAGGAGACGGTCCGGGTGGTCAACGCCGCCGGCCTGGCGCGCGGGCTGAAACAGTTCCTGGGCTCCGGGCCGGCACCGAACACGGTGGTTGTCCCGGTGCTCGCGCGGCTGCTGCGCGGGATGCACTAGCGGCGGCTCGCTAGGATGGGAACGTGTTCCGCATCCTCTTCCACACCCCCGAAATTCCCGGCAATACCGGCAACGCCATCCGGCTGGCCGCCATCACCGGCGCCCAGCTGCACCTGGTCGAACCCCTGGGCTTTGATTTTTCCGACGCCAAGCTGCGCCGCGCCGGCCTGGATTACCACGACCTCGCCGTAGTGACGGTCCACCCGGACATTGACGCCGCGTGGGAGTCGCTGGCACCGGACCGCGTCTTCGCATTCACTTCCGACGGCGAGGCGTCCTACACCGACATCAGCTACCGCCCCGGCGACGTCCTGCTGTTCGGCTGCGAATCCGTGGGCCTGCCCGAAGAGCTGAAGAACGATCCCCATGTGACCTCCCGCGTCCGGCTGCCCATGCTGCCCGCCCTGCGTTCCCTGAACCTTGCCAACGCTGCCTCCATCGCCGTCTACGAGGCCTGGCGGCAGAACGGCTTCGCCGGCGCCAGATTGTAGTGCCCGGGCGTTTCCGCCGACTCCCGGCCACAAAATATCCTGCACAGCGCGCCCATCCGGCCCGCCTCCCGCACCGAATCATTACTGAAGCCCCCTATAGGGCAACCGCACTGAGCACGGGGAAGGGAGCGAGGAACGGCAGGTGACGACAATGCAGGTAGACAGACACCCGTCCCATCGGGCTGCGGGCGGCCACACCGCGGGAACGGCCCATCCTGACCCGGGATCGGCGCCAAGCGCCTTATGCTTGAAGGTGATGGAAACTCCCAACGCACCGAATCCCGGGACCGCCGCTCCCCCAAGCACCTCAGCCGAAGTCAATCTCCGGCTGGGTGCGCTGCTGGAACAGGTCGCCCAGGGGGACCAGGCCGCCTTTGCCGAGTTCTACCAGCTCACCTCGCGGCGTGTCTTCGGCATGGCCCGGCGGGTCCTGATCGACACGGAGCTCAGCGAGGACACCACGCAGGAAGTCTTCCTCCAGGTCTGGCAGAACGCCGCGAAATTCAATCCTGACGCGGGAACCCCGCTTGCCTGGCTTATGACCATCTCGCACCGCCGGGCCGTGGACAAGGTCAGGTCGTCCCAGTCCTCCACCGACCGGGAAGCGAAGTACGGCGCCAGCAGCCAGGAGATCGACCACGATTCCGTCTCCGACGAGGTCGGCAGCCGGCTTGAAGCCGAGGCCGTGGTCCGTTGCCTCGAGACGCTGACCGACACACAGCAGGAGTCCGTGCGGCTCGCCTACTACGGCGGCCTCACCTACCGGGAAGTCGCAGAGAGGCTCAACGCTGCGGTTCCCACCATCAAGTCCCGCATCCGCGACGGACTGATCCGACTGAAGACCTGCTTGGGGGTGAGTTGAGATGACCGACATAAATGCGCACAACAACGCACGTGTTCCCGGCGCTTTCGCGGCCGACATCGCCACCGACCTCACCTCGGGCCGGGGGGTCGACCTCGCCGAGATTTACGCGCTGAACGCCGTCGACGACGCCGAGCGCGCCGCCATTGAGCGCTACGTCGCCGATGCCCCGCCCGCGGAGCGCGCCGCCTTCAACGAGCGGGTACGCCAGGCGCAGGAGACCCTCGCGGCAAGTTTCACCGCGGAGGCAGCACCGCCGCCCGGACTCCTCGACCGCATCGTGGCCGCCCTGCCGGCCCAGGACGCCGGCGGACAGGCACAACAGCCAGGCAGTGCGCCGGCATCCGACCCGCCGGTGGTCGCCAAGCCCGTGCGGGAAGCCCCCGAGGTTCCCGTCACCGACGAGCTCGGTGCCGCGCGCCAGCGCCGGGAAGAACGACGCCGGCCGCAGGGCATGCGCAACTGGCTCGTCGGCGTCGCGGCTGCTGCCGTCATCGCCCTGGGCGGTGTGGGAGTGGGTGCCTACGTCGCGAATCAGAACGATCCGCTCAGCCAGGTGCTCCAGGCCGGCGATGTCCGCCAGGCCACCGTCGAGGTCACGGGCGGTGGCACCGCCACCGTGTCCGTCTCGTCATCCAAGGACGCCATCGTGGTCAAAATGAACAACGTCCCGGCGCCCCCGCCCGGCAAGGTCTACCAGATGTGGCTGATCCCTAAGGACGGCTCGGCCCCGGTATCGCAGGGCCTGATGGACGCCGAGGCGCTGTCCAAGCCCGCCGTCGTCAAGGGGATCAGCAGCGCCGCGGCGCTCGGCATCACCGTGGAGCCGGCCGGCGGATCGGCGTCGCCGACCATGCCGACCGTGGCTGCGGCCACGCTCGGAGCCTGACCGGGACTGACCCTTCCGGGGCCGGCCCCGCGCCGGCCTCGGGCAACGCAAAAGCCGCCCCGGCCTTGACCACCCCGAACGGGAGGGTCAAGGCCGGGGCGGCATTCTTCGTCTGGTGCTGATGTCCCAGGCGTTGGCCGGCGGCCGCTAAATGACCATTGAGAGCAGCATGATGAACCCGAAGCCGACCACCGAGATCAGTGTCTCCATCACGGACCAGGTCTTGAACGTCTGGCCCACGGTCAGCCCGAACAGTTCCTTGACGAGCCAGAACCCGGCGTCGTTCACATGCGAGAGGAACAGCGACCCGGCGCCGATCGCGAGAGCCAGCAGGGCGGCGTGCGTCGGGGTGAGCGAGCTGGCCAGCGGCGCGACGATTCCGGCGGCGGTCACGGTGGCCACAGTCGCCGAACCGGTGGCCAGGCGCAGGGCGACCGCGACAATGAAGCCCAGCACGAGGACGGACATGTTGGTGCCCTCGGCCCATTTCTTCACGGAATCGCCGACGCCGGCGCCGATCAGGGTCTGCTTGAAGCCGCCGCCGGCGCCGACGATCAGCAGGATGGCGGCGATGGGGCCCAGGCTTGCACCGATCTTGGCGGTGATCCTGGTGCCGGTGAAGCCCACGGCGTAGCCGAAGGTGAAGATCGCGAGCAGCACGGCCAGGGTCATGGCGACGAGCGGCTGGCCGACGAAGTCGAAGAAGGTCCGGATCCCCGGGGCGGTCTTGGCGTCGGGCCAGATGATGTCCACCACGGCCTTCATCAGCATCAGCACCACCGGGAAGATGATGGTCAGCAAGGTGACGAGGAAGCTGGGCTGGCGTTTGAGGCCTTCCATGTCCGCGCCGTGCCGGGTGTCGATGCCGCCGGCGACGGCGGGGGCGCCGACCGGAACCCATTTGGCGGCGAGCCGGGAGAACAGCGGGCCGCAGATGATGACCGTGGGGACGGCGACGAGGAGGCCCAGCGCCAGCGTGGTGCCGAGCTCGGCCTTGACGGCACTGATCGCGATGAGGGGTCCGGGGTGCGGCGGCACCAGGCCGTGCAGCACGGACAGGCCCGCCAGCGCGGGGATGGCGATGCGCATGAGGGGCATCTTGGAGCGCTGGGTCACGAGGACGATCACCGGAAGGAGCAGCACGAGGCCGATTTCGAAGAACATCGGCAGGCCGATGATCACCGCGACGAGGGTGATGGACCAGACGAGCTTGTTGCCCGTGGCCTTGGCCAGCAGCGTGTCCACCACGCGGTTGGCCCCGCCGGAGTCAGCCAGCAGCTTCCCGAGCATGGCCCCGAGGGCGATCAGCAGGCCGACTTCTTTCAGGACGCCGCCCACTCCGTCCTCGAAGTTGGTGATGATTTTGGCCAGTTCCACGCCGGAGGCGAGGCCGACGAAGGCCGAGCCGAGGATGAGGGCGAGGAACGGGTGCAGCTTGAACGCGGCGATCAGCACGACGATCAGGGCGATGCCGAGCGCTGCGACCAGCAGGAGGCGGGTGTCGTGGCCCGTCCAGGCCTCGACGGCAGCCGGAAGCTGCATTGCTAACAGAGAATTCAAAACGTGTTCCTAGCTGAAATGACTGGTGGGACGGCCGGGGTGCCGGCTACGGGCCGACGGCGTCGCCGGCGTCCAGACCGAGTCGGTCGATGATCTTCTGGGCAACTTCCGCGGGCGTGGCGGAGACGCAGAGGCTGATGAAGGTTTCGTCCTCGCCCGGGGCTTCGAGCGCCTCGAACTGGGATTCGAGCAGGGCCGGAGGCATGAAGTGCCCGTGCCGTGAGGCCAGCCGGTCCGAGATCTTGTCCTTGGTCCCCTCGAGGAAGACAAACACGACACCCTCGCCCCGCATGACGTCCCGGTAGCGCCTCTTCAGCGCCGAGCAGGTGACGACGCCGGGCCTTCCGGCCGTGGTGTGGTCACGGATCCAGTCGGCGATGGTTTCCAGCCACGGCCAGCGGTCCTCGTCGGTCAGCGGCTCGCCGGCCTGCATCTTGGCCACGTTCGCCGGCGGGTGCAGGTCGTCGCCTTCCGCGAGGTCCCAGCCGAGCTTGCCGGAAAGAAGCCCGGCCACTGTTGATTTTCCCGATCCCGAGACACCCATGATCACAAGGACAGGTTGCTGCGCAGTCTTCGCCATTAAAGTCTGCCTTTCATCAATAAATATGATTTAAACAGAGGCCAGCTTATGGCAGCGGATTGCCGGGAGCAACACTAGAAGCCGGCGATGGTCCCCGGACCGTTGACTGTTACGACATGAAACGCCTCGGCGCTGCGGCCCTCGGCCAGCCCGCCCCGCTGCGCCGTCCGGAGCATAAGGCCGCGGACCGTGCGTTCCATCGCCTCGACGTCGGGATGCTGGCTGACGTGGATGTGGATGGCGGCGAGCTTGCTGTCCAGGTGGTCCGTGACGTCCACGAAGTGGTTTTCGCGTTCCTCGGGCCCGGCGAAAAGCCAGAGCCACGGCAGCTTGTAGGCCGCCAGGCCGGCTTCGGCCAGTTCCGGGTACGCGAAGGGGTTCTCGAGCGCGGGGTACACGGCACGGGTCACGGCCTCCCCCACGGCCAGATGGTCGGGGTGGCTCTTCTGGATGCGGTTCCAATTGCGCTCGGGGTGCATGGCGAGCACGACGTCGGGCCGCAGCCGGCGGATCAGCCGCACCACCTCGCGGATCACCTCGTGGCTGGGCTCGAGGTAGCCGTCGCGCTGGTGCAGGTAGTGGATGTCCGTCACGCCGACCAGGGCCGCGGCGCGGCGCTGCTCCTCGCTGCGCAGCCGGACGATCTCGTCCCGCTGGTCCGGGTCGAAGCCGCCGGCGTCGCCGTCGGTCATGATGCAGTAGCTGACCTCGACCCCGGTGGCGGTCCAGGCTGCGATGGTTCCGGCGGCGCCGAAATCGACGTCGTCAGGGTGGGCGGTGAAACAAAGGACCCGCCCGATCCGGTTGGTCTCCGGATCGAACGGGCTCTGCGCCGCTGCGGCGAAGGTGTTCAAGGAATCAGTCCCGGCGCTTCTTGATTTCTTCGGTGGCCTGCGGCAGGACCTTGAAGAGGTCACCGACAATGCCGAAGTCCGCGATCTCGAAGACCGGAGATTCGGCGTCCTTGTTCACCGCCACGATCACCTTGGCCGTCTGCATCCCGGACTTCTGCTGGATGGCGCCGGAGATGCCGGCGGAGATGTACAGCTGGGGCGAGACGGTCTTGCCCGTCTGGCCCACCTGGGCGTCGTGGCCGATCCAGCCGGCGTCCGTCGCGGCGCGGGACGCGCCGATGGCGGCTCCCAGTGCGTCAGCGAGGTCTTCCACGGGCCCGAAGTTCCCGTCGACGCCACGGCCTCCGGCCACCACGATCCGGGCGTCGGCAAGGTCCGGGCGTCCGCTGGCCGGCTTTTCACTGCGCTCGGTGATCTTGGCGGAGGAGGCGGTGGCCGTCTCCGGGACCTCGACCGTGACGGCCTCCGGTGCTGTGCCGGTGACGGCAGGCTCCGGCGTGACGCTGTTGGACTTGACGGTGAGCACAGACACGGGCGTCGTGGCCTTCGCCGTCGTAGTGTAGGAACCGGCCAGCACGGACTTGTGGGCCGTCCCGTCCGGGTCCACGGCGACGACGTCGGTGATGACGCCCGCGCCGAGCTTGATGCCCAGCCTGGCCGCGGTTTCCTTGCCCTCGGTCGAGTTCTCGATCAGGACGATGGTGGCCCCGGACATCTGCACCGCGGCGGCGAGGTAAGACGCCTTGGGACCCACGAGGTAGTCGTCGAGATCGGCTGCGGAGGGGCGGTAGACAGCCTGGGCCCCGTACGCCGCGAGGGCCGCGGCGACGTCGTCTTTCAGTTCGCCGTTGAACGCGACAGCGGGTTCGCCGAGGGAGCGGGCGATGGTGAGCAGTTCCAGGCTGGGCTTCTTCAGCGCCGGGCCGGGGTTGTCAATGAATATGAGTACTCTTGCCATGTCGGATGATCCCCTTAGAGCAGCTTCTGGGCGGCCAGGAACTCGACCAGCTGGATGCCGGCGTCGCCTTCGTCCGTGATGATGGTGCCGGCGGTGCGCGGCGGGCGGGCCTCGGCGGTTTCGACCACGGTCCAGGAGCCGGACGGCCCGACCTTCGCGGGGTCAACGCCGATGTCGGCTAGCGCCAGCGTGGTGATGGTCTTCTTTTTCGCCGCCATGATGCCCTTGAAGTTGGGGTAGCGGGGATCGTTGATCTGGTCGGTGACCGAGACGAGGGCAGGCAGTGTGGCCTCGATGGTGTCGGCATGGGAATCGCCGTCGCGGCGGGCGGTAAGTTTTCCGCCGTCGAGCTCCAGCGAGGACGCAAACGTCACCTGCGGGAGGCCCAGGCGCTCCGCGAGCTGGGCCGGGACCAGGGAGGTCTCCCCGTCGGTGGAGGCCATGCCGGTCAGGATGAGATCGGCCGGGCTGTCCGCTTCGAGATGCCGGATGGCCGCGGCCAGGGCCAGCGATGTTGCGGCCGCGTCGGAGCCGGCGAGCGCCTCGTCGCTGAGGTGCACCCCTTCCGTCGCACCGATCTGCAGGGATTTCTTGACGGCGTTGACGGCACCGGCGGGGCCCATGCTCAGGGCTATCACCTTGTTGCCGGCCGCTTCGCCGCCGCGGGCCTCGATCAGCTGCAGTGCAGCCTCCAGGGCGTACTCGTCCAGCTCGGAGAGGATGCTCTCGGAACGGTCGGTCGTGTTGCCCGCGCCGGTCAGGTGCCGGTCGAACTGGGTGTCAGGGACGTGCTTGACCAGCACGATGATCTTCAAAGTCTCTTCCACTGTGTGTACAGCAGCCTTCCATGCGGGTGGACAGCCAGCCGGGCGGGGTCGTGGCCACGGAACGCCCGGGGTGCCGGGGTGCTCCTAGCTAACCATATAGCGGAGCCCCGGCCGGCCTGGGTTAACGTCCATGTCAGTGGAGGGGCGGGGACGGCGACGGCCGGGCGGCACCTGCTGGTGCCGCCCGGCCTCCTTCGTACGGGACGCGCTGCCCGTGCTGCGTTTACTGCTCGGCCGCCGCGCCGAGGGTCACATCGAGGGTCTGCTCCTGGCCGTTCCGGACCACCACGACCTTGACCGAGGCGCCGGCGGCCTGTTCGCGGACCGCGGCGGTGAGCTGGTTCGGATCGCTGATGCCAAGATCCTGGAACTTCGTCACGACGTCGCCGACCTTGATGCCTGCCTTGTCCGCGGCGGATCCGGACTCGACGGTCGCGACTTCCGCCCCGACCGAGAAACCGGAAGCCGAGGAGCTCGCGGTCTTGGCCTTGACGCTGACACCGAACTGGCCGTGTGTGGCCTTGCCGGTGCTGATGATCTCCTGGGCCACCCGCTTGGCGTGGTTGATCGGGATGCTGAAGCCGACGCCGATGTTTCCGCTGCTGCCGGCTTCTCCGCCGGCGGAAGCGATCGCGACGTTGACGCCGATGATCTCACCCTTGGTGTTCACGAGGGCGCCGCCGGAGTTGCCGGGGTTGATGGCCGCGTCGGTCTGGATCACGTTGATGGAGATGGAGCCCTGGTTCGCGGTGCTCTCGCCTTGCCCGCCGCCGGGAGGGGCGAACTGGAAGCCCTGGTCGCCGCCCTGCGAGTTGTCGGCTCCGTCCTTGGGCGCGGCCGAGGAGGCGACGCTGATGGTGCGGTTGAGCGTGGAGACGATGCCGTCGGTGACGGTTCCGGTCAGGCCCAGGGGCGAGCCGATCGCGACGGCGGTGTCGCCGACGTTGAGCTTGCCGGAGTCGCCCAGCGTTGCCGGGACCAGCCCGGAGCCGTTCTGGACCTGGACGACGGCGAGGTCCGAGAGCGGATCGGTGCCGACGACCTTGGCGTTGTACACCTTGCCGTTGCTGGTGCGGACCTCGATTGTGGCGTTCGCTGCCTTGCCGTCGAGCGTGACGACGTGGGTGTTGGTGAGGACATGCCCCTCGCCGTCGAGGATGATGCCCGAGCCGGTGCCGCCGTCACTGCCGCTGGTCGCCTTGATGGTGACCACGCTGGGGGATGCCTTCAATGCAGCGGCGGTAATGGCGTTGACGTCATCCTTGTTGTTGACAATGACGGGTCCGGCCTGGCTGCTGCTGCCGGTGCTTGATGAGGTCCCCGTGCGGTCGCCCAGGAGCTGGGTGGTGCCCGCGACGACGCCGCCGCCGACGAGGCCGGCCGCCAGGATGCTGGCGACAAGCGTGGGGACGCCGAAGGCTGCCTTGCGCTTGGGCGCGTTGGCGGACCCGGCGTACTGCGACTGCCCGTACGGCGGCTGGCCGTGCTGGCCCGGTTGGGGCTGGCTGTACTGCCCGCCCTGCTGGGTGTGCCCGGACTGGGCCTGGTCGGGCTGTGTCTGATTCGCCGCGTACTGCGTCTGGCCGTACTGGGGCGGGCCGTAGTGCTGGGGCGCAGTGGGTCCGGCCTGCTCGCCGTAGAACGGCTGGCGCTGCGGGTAGACCGGCCGCGGCGAGCCGTGTTCGGTGCTGTCGAGCCGCAGGGTCGGGTTCTCGTGCGCTGAGTCCGGCACCGGGGCGGCCGCTGGCTGCCCCGAAGAGCCCTCAGGCGGCGTCGTGGGCTCCCGGTTGTCCGGTGCTGCACCGTGCGCTGGGTTCTCAGTCATAAGACTTCCTTTCATCCTCGTCTGCGTTAACTATGGACGCTCTGACTGATACTAGAGCGGACATTTGCTGGGAGGTTCCTGAACGGCCGTCGGGCAGCAAGCATCCGGCCCGTTATATGGGTTCAGTGCGTTTCGCTGGTGGCATATTCCCATCGGTGGACGGCCCATTGGGTGGACCATAGAATCAAATGGAATCGCCACAGCGACCTGCGGCTTTACATCTGCGTGGGGGCGCTGCTGCATTCTATGACGACTGGTTCGGCCGAACCGGTCGCGGAAGTGCTGAAGGGTTGCACATGCGGTCTAAGTTGAATCGATTCCTCGCCGTTCTTGGCGTCGCCGGATTGCTGGCGCTCCCCGCCGCTCCGGCCCTGGCCGAAGATCCGGTGACCATTCCGAGCGGGCAAAACATCGTGGACAGCGCGAACGTGCTCGGAAACCGCAAGGGCGAAGTCCAGGACGCCATCCAGAAACTCCTGAAGGACCACAAGTACAACCTCTATGTGGTCACCGCCAAGACCTTTGCGAACCCCTCCACCCCGAAGGAATGGGCGCAGGCCGTAGCCACGAACAAGGGCATGGGCAAGGCCGACGTCATCCTGGCGATGTCCGACGACGGCAAGTACTACTTCGCGCCCAACTCGGCGAGCGCCATTGCCTCGAAGACCAGCAACATCACATCCAACGCCATCGTGCCCAACCTGGCCGGCGGCAAGCGCGACTTTGCCCAGGCCGCCATTGACACCGCCACCGCCGTCGGCGACGCCGCCGGGGGCGGCAGCGGCTCGGTCTCCTCGGGCGATGGCGCGGGCGCCGCTGTCCTGGTCGGCACCGGCGTCGTCGCGGCAGGGGGCGTGGGCGCCTACCTCTTCTTCCGGAACCGCCGGAAGAAGAACGCTGCCCAGGGTGCCGGCACCGGCCAGCAAAGCGCCGAGCTCGACCCGCTGGCCTCCCTGAGCGTGGAGGAACTGCGGCGCAAGAGCGGGTCGCTGCTGATCGAGGCCGACGACGCCATCAAGTCCAGCGAGCAGGAACTCGGCTTCGCCCAGGCGCAGTACGGGGACTCCGCCGTCGGGAACTTCACGACGGCGCTGCAGGAGGCCAAGGGGCACATGACCGAGTCCTTCAAGCTGCAGCAGCAGCTCGATGACCACATCCCGGACACCGAGGAACAGCAGCGGACCTGGCTCGGCGAAATCATCCGCCGCTCGGAGGCCGCGCTGGCCTCGCTCCAGGAACAGAAGGCGGACTTCGATTCGCTCCGGGAACTGGAGAAGAACGCCCCGCAGGCGCTTGCCGCGGTGAGCGCCGGAGCGCGCGAAGCCGAGGCCAAGATTGCCAACGCGGAGCAGTCCCTGTCCGAACTGCGCGTCAAGTACGCCGAAAGCGCCCTGGTGCAGGTCGCCGACAACATCAGCCAGGCCAAGGAGCGGCTCGCCTTCGTGCGGAATGCCTCCGACACGGCCCAGGAGAAGCTCAGCGCCGGTGAGGGCGGCCTCGCCGCCGTCGCCGTCCGGGCCGCCGAAGAGAGCCTGCATCAGACAAACGTGCTGATCGACGCCATCACGAAGGTCGCCGCGAGCCTCGGCGAGGCGCGGAGCAGCCTCGAGTCCGCCGTCGTCGACACCTCACAGGACCTCGCGCAGGCCCGGGCCATTATCCAGTCCGGAGCGCACCCCGAGCTGGCCGGTCCGGTGGCCGCGGGGGAAGCGGCGCTGGCCCAGGTCAAGGCCGAGATCCAGGGCGGCAAGATCGATCCGATCGCCACCCTGGAGCGGGTCGAGACCGCTCACCAGTCGCTGGATGCGGCCCTCACGGGGATCCGCGACCAGCAGGAGCAGGCCCGCCGCGCGCAGGCTTCACTGCAGCAGAGCATCATGTCCGCCCAGGCGCAGATCAGTGCCACATCGGACTACATCATCGCACGGCGCGGCGGCGTCGGCACCGAGGCGCGGACGCGCCTCGCGGAGGCCCAGCGGAACCTGGACTACGCATTGTCCATCTCCCGGACGGATCCCGTCAGCGCGCTGCAGTACGCCCAGCAGGCCCACACGCTGGCCGCGCAGGCGGCTCAGCTGGCCCAGTCGGATGTCGACCAGTTCGGCGGTTACGCCAACCAGGGCTACGGCCGTGGCGGGATGTTCGGCGGCGGCGGGGGCGGCGGAGGCCTTGGCGGTGCCATCCTCGGCGGTATCCTGATCAACTCCATCCTGCACGGCGGCGGAGGCGGCGGCTGGGGCGGCGGAGACTCCGGCGGCGATTCCGGCGGCGGCTGGGGCGGCGGTGACTTTGGCGGCGGAGGCGACTTCGGCGGCGGAGACTCCGGCAGCTTCTGACTGAGCCCCCGACCGGCCCGGGCGGGCCGGCGACAGACTAGGCGCCGGCGGAAACGCTCCGGACGGCGGATAGAGACAGTACGTACATTGTTCACCGGATTCAGTGGGAACCACTGAGCAGGACGAAAGGTATCACCATGAAGCAGTCCATTTTCGGCCGCATGGCGCAGCTGGCGAAGGCCAACATCAACTCCCTGCTGGACCAGGCCGAGGACCCGCAGAAGATGCTGGACCAGATGGTTCGGGACTACACCAACAACATCGCCGAGGCGGAGTCCGCGGTGGCCCAGACCATCGGCAACCTGCGTATGCTCCAGGACGATTACAACGAGGACATCCGGAACGCCAAGGACTGGGGCAACAAGGCCCTGGCGGCGTCCCGCAAGGCCGACGAGTACCGGTCCAAGGGTGACTCGACCGACGCCGAGAAGTTCGACAACCTGGCCAAGGTGGCCCTGCAGCGCCAGATGTCCGCGGAGAACGAGGCGAAGTCCGCCGAGCCGAGCATCTCCTCGCAGAGCGAGGTCGTGGACAAACTCAAGCACGGCCTGGACCAGATGAAGGGCAAGCTCAACGAGCTCACCAGCAAGCGCAACGAGCTGGTGGCCCGTTCCAAGACCGCCGCGGCCCAATCCCAGGTACACGATGCCCTCAAGAGCATCGACTTCATGGACCCCACGTCCGAGGTGGGCCGTTTCGAAGAGAAGATCCGCCGCGAAGAAGCGAAGGTCCGCGGCCAGCAGGAACTCGCCGCCTCCAGCCTGGACGCGCAGTTCAACTCGCTTGAGGACCTCGGCGAGCAGACCGAGATCGAGGCCCGGCTGGCAGCCCTGAAGTCCGGCGGCTCTCCCGCCGCGATTGGCGCAGGCGAGGGCAAGTCTGCCGGCTCCAGGGTAGACGAAGCAGACTTCGACAAGCTCTAGGCAGTTCACCGGCGGACGTCCGCCGGCCGCTCCCGCCGGCCCGAGGCCGGGCCCGGTGGTTCGTCAGCAGTACGGGACGACGCCGGGCCCGGCCTCTTCTGTGCCCCCGGTTTCAGTGCCACCCCGGCTGCGGCTCCCCGTGTACCGTGGATTCATGTCTTCGACCCTTGTGTGGCTCCGTGATGACCTCCGCCTGGACGACAATCCGGCCCTCGCCGAAGCGGCTTCGCTGGAGGGACCGCTCACTGTTGTCTATGTCCTGGACGAGGCCTCCCCCGGCATCCGTCCCCTGGGCGGCGCAGCGAAGTGGTGGCTGCACCATTCGCTGGCCGCGCTCGGGGCGGATCTGGAGGCTGCCGGTTCGCGGCTGCTGCTCCGCCGCGGACCCGCGGCCTCCATCGTCCAGGCGCTGGCGGAGGAGACCCATACGACGCACCTGCTTTGGAACCGCCGCTACGGCGGCCCCGAGCGCAGCATCGATTCCGGCCTCAAGGACTGGGCCGCCGGCCACGGCATCGACGCCACGAGCTTCCAGGCCAACCTGATGTTCGAGCCCTGGACGGTGCGCACCGGCGCCGGCGGACCCTACAAGGTCTTCACACCGTTCTGGCGCGCATGCCTGGACGGTGCCGAGCCCAGGCTCCCGTTGGAGGCCCCCGAACGGCTCCCGCTGCCGGCCACGGACGCTGCAGGGCACCTGCCGGCCGGCGACGCACTGGAGGACTGGGGGCTGCTCCCCCGGACACCGGACTGGAGCGCAGGGCTCGCCGCGGAATGGACCCCGGGCGAGGCCGGCGCCCACAGCCGGCTCGAGGACTTCGTCGACGGGCCGGTGGAGGACTACGGCACGGGCCGGGACATCCCCGGCGTCGAGGGGACCAGCCGGCTCTCGCCCCATCTCCGGTTCGGCGAAGTCAGCCCGTTCCGGATCTGGCACACGCTCCGGGAGCGTTTTCCGCAGCAGTCCCCCGCCGACGTCGGCATCTTCCGTTCCGAGCTGGGCTGGCGGGAATTCTGCTGGCAGCTGCTGTACGAGAACCCGCAGCTGGCCGTCCGGAACTACCGTCCGGAGTTTGACCGCTTCGCCTGGCAGACGCCGTCGGACACCGAGCTGGCGGCCTGGCAGCAGGGGCGCACCGGCTATCCCCTGGTGGACGCCGGGATGCGCCAGCTCTGGCTGACCGGGTGGATGCACAACCGCGTCCGGATGGCGGCGGCGTCGTTCCTGGTCAAGAACCTGCTGGCCGACTGGAGAGTGGGAGAGGCCTGGTTCTGGGACACGCTGGTGGATGCCGATGCGGCCAGCAACCCCGCCAATTGGCAATGGGTGGCGGGCTCTGGCGCCGACGCCTCGCCGTACTTCCGGATCTTCAACCCCGTCACCCAAAGCAAGAAGTTCGACGCCGAGGGCCGGTACCTGCGCCAGTACCTCCCCGAACTGTCCGCGCTGGACAGGAAGCAGATCCACGAGCCGTGGAAGGCAGACGGCGCCGCCCCGGAGTACCCGGGTCCGGTTGTCGGGCTGCCGGAGTCGCGGGCCAGGGCGCTGGATACCTACCAGCGGCTCAAGGACGACTGAGCCGGTCCCGCCGGGGACAAAGAGCAGGACAAAGAGAAAGGCCCGGATCACCAGATCCGGGCCTTTCTTGTCTTCTTCAGTTGCGGGGACAGGATTTGAACCTGTGACCTCTGGGTTATGAGCCCAGCGAGCTACCGAACTGCTCCACCCCGCGTCGCTTGATCAACACTACCCTACTTTGCGCGGCACCCTGACCACCGGCCCCCGCCGGTCCGATCCGCGGTCCGATCCGTGGGTCCGGGGAGTGAGCACCGGGTGTTAAAACAAAAGGTCCGGAACGCTGTTTCCAGCGTTCCGGACCTTTTACACCAGTTGCGGGGACAGGATTTGAACCTGTGACCTCTGGGTTATGAGCCCAGCGAGCTACCGAACTGCTCCACCCCGCGTCGCAAGATCAACTCTACCTGCCGGTGAACTTCAGGCCAAATCGGGGCGGCGTGATGTGCATCTCCCCGGCCCGGCGGGTGCAGCGGGTACGGAAAAGGCCGGGTCCCCGTTCCGGTGGAACGGGGACCCGGCCTCGTCAGCGCTGGCTGCCCGGCGTCAGCTGCTCGGAGTCGGCGCCGGCGTCTCCGTCGGCGTGGCCGTCGGCGCCGGAACCGGCGCGGCGGCGAGCTTGCCCTCGGCGTCGAGCGCCTTCTGCAGGGCCGCCGCAAGCCGCTTCTGCTGGTCACCGTAGGCGGCAAAGTCACCCTTGGCGAGGGCTTCCTGGCCGGCCTTGATGGCCGCGTTGGCTTCGTCCAGGGCCGCCTTCAGTTCAGCCTTCGCGTCGACAGTTCCCGTGGCCGGGGGCGTGGTGCCGTCGGGCGGGGTGACCGGCGGCGTCTGCCCGTTGTTCGCCGAGTCGCCGGCCGTGGCCCCCGAATCGCCGCCGAACAACTGGTTCAGCGCCTCATCCAGGGTCGGAGCGAACCCGATCTTGTCGCCGAACGCCACAAGCACGCGCTGCAGCGTGGGATAGGAGGTTTCACCCGTGGACCGCAGGTAGACGGGCTGGACGTACAGCAGGCCGCCGCCGACGGGCAGGGTCAGGAGGTTGCCGTTGAGGACCGCCGAAGCGCCCTGACGCAGCAGGTTCAGCGCCTGGGACACGGTGGGGTCCGAGTTGAACTTGTTCTGCGCCTGGCCGGGGCCCGGGACCTGGGCCTCCGGCGGAATCTGCAGGAGCCTGAGCTGACCGTAGCTCTCCGCCTTGACGCCCTTCTGGTTGCCGGCGTCGGAATCCGCGGCGAGGAAGCCGTAGAGCACGTTGCGTGCGGTGCCGTTGACCACCTGCGGGATGAACGATGAGGTCAGCTGGAAGGCCGGCTTCTCCTGGTCGGGCATCTTGAGCGACATGTAGAACGGCGGCTGCTTGACCTCGTCCTTGACGGTGGGATCGTTCGGCACGGACCAGGCGTCATTGTTGGTGTAGAAGCTGTCCGCCTGGGTGACGTGGTAGCGGCCCAGGAGTTCGCGCTGGACCTTGAACAGGTCCTCGGGGTAGCGCACGTGGCTCATGAGCGCACCCGACATTTCGGAGTACGGCTTCAGGGCGGTCGGGAAGATGTTCTGCCAGGCCTTCAGCACCGGATCCTGGTCGTCCCAGGCGTACAGCGTCACCGAGCCGTCGTAGGCGTCCACGGTGGCCTTGACCGAGTTGCGGATGTAGTTGACGGACGTGTTCGGCAGCGAGGCCGTCCGGCCCGCCGTCGTCTGCGAGTCCGCTGTGGCCTCGGAGAGCTGCTCCTGCTGCGAGTAGGGGTAGTACGGGCTGGTGGTGTAGCCGTCGACGATCCATTTCACGCGGCCGTCGACGACGGCCGGGTAGGCGTTGCCGTCCACGGTCAGGTACGGGGCGACCTTCTCGACCCGGTCACGGGGATTGCGGTCGTAGAGGACCTGGGAGTCGGCGTTCACGCCGTCGGAGAGCAACAGGTCCGAGGACTGGAACTTGATGGAATAGAGGACCTTGTTGAAGAAGCTGCCGACGTTCGGGCCGCCGTTGCCGGTGAAGGTGTACTGCGTCTCCGCGTCCCCTTCCTTGCCGGCCGGGCGGTCCTGCTCGCGGTGCGGGGAGCCGTCCGGGGCGCCGACGATCGAGTACTCGGGCGAGTTTTCGCCGAAGTAGATCCGGGGCTGGTACGACGCATCGGTGCCGAGCACACCCGTGGACGGGATGCCGGCCTGCAGGAATTCCGGCTTGCCGTCGGCGGTGAACTTGTTGCCCTTGGCGGCAACTACGCCGTAGCCGTGTGTGTAGACGACGTGGCGGTTGAGCCAGGACTGCTGGTTGGTGGCGAGGCCCTGCTCGTTGAGCTCACGGACGGCGATGACCGTGTCCTGGATCTTGCCGTCCACCTCGTAGCGGTCGACGTTCAGGGCGCTCGGGAACTGGTAGTACGGCCGGTACTGCTCGAGCTGCGAGAACGCGTCCGAGATCAGGTTCGGGTCCAGCAGCCGGATGTTCGCGGTGGTCTGCGCATCGGGGGCCAGGGCGCCGGTGGTGGCGTTGGTGGTGGCGTTGTACCGCTTCTCCTGGATCTTATCCAGACCGTACGCGGCGCGGGTCATGTTGATGTTCCGCTCGATGTACTGCTTCTCCAGGGTCTGCTCCGAGGGGCGGACCTGGAACTGCTGGATCACCCAGGGGTAGACGCCGCCGGCGAGGATCGCGGTGACCACGAGCATGGCGGTGCCGATCACGGGCAGCCGCCATTTGCCGATGACGGCGGCAACGATGAAGAGTACTGCCACCAAGGCAGCGGCCACTGCCAGGATGGACTTCGTGGGGATGACGGCGTTGACGTCCGTATACAGGGCGCCGGCCCAGCGCCCGCCGGAGTTCTGCACGGAGGTGTAGCGGTCCAGCCAGAAGTTGACGCCGAGCAGCAGCAGTAACGCCGCACCGGTGACCGCGAGGTGGATCTGGGCGGCGCGGCTCGTGAAGATGCCGCGTTCCATGATCCGGATGCTGCCGTAGAGGTAATGGGTCAGGATGCCCGCGATGCCGGCCACAATGGTGACGCTGATCAGGAAGCCGGTGACGAAGCCGAGGAAGGGCAGGGTCATCAGGTAGAAACTGATGTCCAGGCCGAACTGGGGGTCGTTCTGGCCGAAGGGCTCCTGGTTCAGGAACAGCAGCACTTTCTGCCACTGGCTCGCGGCGGCGCTGCCGGCGAAGAGGCCGAACAGTATGGGCAGCCCGATCATGACGACGCGGCGGACCGGTTCCAGCTGGACCTGGTAGCGGTTGAGGTTGTCCCGGATGTCCGAGTCGGGGGCGTAGACGGGACGCGCGTGGTAGGCGATCCGGATCGCGAAGAACACGGCGGCGAACATGACGGCGAAACCGGCCATGAAGATCGCAATGCGCGCCAGGTTCTCGGTCAGAAAGACTTCAAAGTAGCCCAGCTGCTGGTACCACAGGACGTCCGTCCAGACATTGGCGAAAAAGATGAGCCCGACCACGATCAAGGCCACGACAATCAACGTCGGCGTCAGTGCGCCTCGGCGTGTCGGGGGTCTTCCGGGCGGAACGGTGCTGGCGGGACGGGACAAACTCGGTACCTCATAGCTGGTCGTCAGTTACTGGTTTTAGTTAGCAGTCGGTGCGGTGATGAAGTGTTGCTGCATTGTATCGACAGCGTGCGCCGCCCGGCAGGGCAGGGACAGCCGTCATGATTGCCACGAGTGGCGGCGGAGCTTAGTTCCGCGGTCAGTCTAGTTGTTTGCGCAGGCGGGCAGGCCGCTTGTGTCGGCACCTGACGCCGCCAGCTCAACGGCCTTCCGCGCCTCCGCCAGATTCTCCACTTTGACCACCTGCAGACCGGACGGAATATGCCCGACGACTTCGTCGCAGTTCGCGGCGGGCGCCAGGAACATGGTGGCCCCACCGGACCTGGCGCCGTGCATCTTCTGGCCGATGCCGCCGATCGGTCCCACGGTGCCGTCGGGGGTGATGGTGCCGGTTCCGGCGATGTGCTTGCCTCCGGTGAGATCGCCCGGCGTCACGGTGTCGACGATCCCCAGCGCGAACATCATTCCGGCGCTGGGACCGCCCACCTTGTCGAGCGAAATCTTGACGTCGAAGGGAAAAGTGAACTTGTACTGCAGCATCACGCCGAGGATGAAGCGGCCGGTCGAGGCCTTGGCGGGGGTGATACTGACGGGAACGCTGCTGCCGTCGCGCTCGACGACGACCGTCACCGGCGCCCCGTTGCCTGCGGCCAGTTCCGCCTGGACGACGCTCAGCGCGGTGATCGGCTTGCCGTTGATGGACACCAGCAGATCGCCTTCCTTCAGCTTGCCGCTCGAGGCGGAGTCCGCCGGAATCCCGGCGATCTGCATTTTCTGCTCGAACGGGATGTTGAGTTCCTTGAGGGCCGAGGCGACGGCGTTCTCCTGGGAGGTGGTCATCGCGACGGCACTCTCCTGCTGGGACTGCTCCTTCGTCACGCCCCGCGGGTAGATCAGTTCCTCGGGGTAAACGGCCTTGGTGGCGTCGAGCCACCCCGAAAACGCTTCGAAGACGCTGACGGGACCGTTCGGGCCGCCGTCGACGTAGACGGTGGTGAGGTCCAGGTTGCCCTTCGCGGGAAAGGCCTCGTGTCCGGTGACGCTGATGACGGGCTTGCCGTTGTCGTTGCCCAGGGTGTTGAACGTCGGCCCGGGCGATTCAACCACGTACGGGACGGGCAGGCTCACCGCGGTGATACCCAGCGCGAGCGCCAGCAGGCCCGAGACCAGCATGGCTGAGGACCGCCCGCCGCGGTTCCGGGGCGGACGCCCTGCGCCGAGGAGGGACCTGCGGCCCCGGGACTGGCCGGCGGCTGGTTCGCTGGCGGGCTGCTCACCCTGGGTAATCGTCAATGAAGGACCTCTTCTATGCCGGCGCCCGGGAGCCCTGCAGCCCCCGTGAACAGCGCCCCGCGGCCGCGGCCGGGACCGCGGCTGCCGCCTGCAAACATTCCAGCTTCTAACACTACGCGCTCCCTGCGGGGACAGCCCGCGGCGGGAGTCTTTGCCTAGAGCGAACGGGCCCACTTTCGGCAGACAGGCGCTCTCGCCGCGGGGTACCGTGAAGTGGAGAAGCAGCCACACCGACGATCGGCGGGATCATGACCTCCAACCCACTCAATCCGTCCAATGGTGACGAGGAACCCAAGGATCCGCTGGCAGAGATGCTGAAGAACCTGATGGGTGGCCAGGGCATGGGGAATATCGACCCGAAGGAGCTCGCCAAGGCGGCCGGGCTTCCCGATGACCCGAATCTCCTCGCCCAGATGTTCTCACAGGTCCAGGCCATGATGAGCGCCTCCTCCGAGGGGCCCGTCAACTGGGAGCTGGCGCACGAGAACGCCCGCCGGGTGGCCGCGAGCGGCACGGATCCTTCCGTGACCGCCCAGCAGACCCGCGAAGTCGACGAGGCCCTGCGCCTCGCCGAGCTCTGGCTCGACCCGGTCACCGGGCTTCCGGCCACCGGGCTGATCGGCCGGGCATGGTCCCGCGCCGAATGGGTCGAGGAGACCCTGGGGACCTGGAAGCGGCTGACCGAGCCGGTCGCGAACAGCGTCGCCAACGCCCTCTCGTCCGCGATGACCGAGCAGATGCCCGAAGAGATGAAGTCCATGATGGGCGGCGCCTCGTCGATGCTGCAGAACATGGGCGGCGCGATTTTCGGGATGCAGCTGGGCCAGGCCATCGGGGCCCTGTCCGCCGAAGTGGTCAGCTCCACCGACATCGGCGTGCCCCTGGCCGACCTGGAAATGGCCCTCCTGCCGTCCAACGTGGCGAAGTTCGGCGAAGGGCTCAGCCTGCCGGAGAACGACATCCGCCTGTTTCTGGCCGTCCGCGAGGCCGCGCACGCCCGGCTCTTCGTCCAGGTCCCCTGGCTGCGGGGGCACCTCCTCGGCGCCATCGAGGCCTACGCCCGCGGCATCCACATTGACACGTCCAGGATCGAGGAACTCGCCCGCGAGCTCGACCCCAGCAATCCCGAGGGCATCCAGGAAGCCCTGTCCCAGGGCGTCTTCATGCCGCAGCGCACCCCGGCACAGGATCAGGCCCTGGAAAAGCTGGAGACAGCCCTGGCCCTCGTGGAGGGCTGGGTTGATGAACTGACCTGGGCCGCCACGGAGAAGCTGCTGCCGTCCGCCGCGGCACTGCGTGAGACGGTCCGGCGGCGCCGCGCCACCGGCGGCCCGGCCGAACACGCGTTTTCCTCACTCGTCGGCCTGGAACTGCGGCCGCGCCGCCTGCGGGAGGCCGCGACACTGTGGGCCTCGCTCAAGGCCGAACGCGGCATCGAAGGCCGCGACGCGATCTGGCAGCACCCCGACCTGCTGCCCACAGCCGAAGACCTGGATGATCCACAGGGGTTCAGCGGCCGCCGGCAGCTGGCCGAAGCGAGCGACACCGAGGTTGACGACGCCCTGCAGAAGCTGCTGAGCGGCGGCTTCGACCAGCCCGGGGACCGGCAGCCGGAGGGCGAAACCGGCGAACCTGGGGAACCTGATGCAGGGCCGGAACCTGATGCTGGTCCGGACAATGCTCCCGGAAGCGAAAACCCTAAGCCCTAGCGGCCCGGGTCTGGCGACCCCGGCGGGAACTTCAGTTCCCGCCGGGGCTTTCTTATGCCTCGTCTAAATCGTTGCCATCAACGCCGTCATCAACGTCACCGGCCACATCGCCCGGGGCCAGGCCGCGGGACGTCGCGAAGGACACGCCTTCCAGGAAGGCCTTGGCGCGCTGTGTTTCCGGGTAGGCCTCCAGCAGCCGCCAGAACGCGGCGTTGTGGCCGGCCACGAGCAGGTGGGCCAGCTCGTGGAGCAACACGTAGTCAATGACCCACTGCGGCATTGGCTGGAGCTTGTCGGAGAGCCTGATGGACCCGTCCGACGGCGTCGCGGAACCCCAGCGCGAGTTCTGGTTGCTGACCCAGCGGACCGTGGAGGGCACGGCGCGGCCGGCGAAATACTTCGCGGACAGCCCGGCAGCGTGCTCAGCCAGGGCGGCATCGCTGCGTGGGCGGCGCCTGCCCGCGCCACGGGTCCCCCGCTCCCCCTGCAGCCGGAGCTTTGCAAGCATCCGGTGCACCCATTCGCGTTCCTGGGTCCGGGTGAAGGACGCCGGAATGGCGACCACGGCGGTGCCGTTCTCCCAGAACGCGGCGACCGTCCGGCGCCGCCGCGCGGAGCGGCGCACCTCCACCGGGGCGCCGTCGGCCGTCGTCAGCGGGACAGCCGCGGGAGTGCCGGGTGATGGCGGCCCGTGAGCGGCCCGGCGGCCCGCCGCGCCTGCCATCAGAGGCTGGTGCTTTCGACGAGTACCGCCAGCACGGCTTCACCGTATTTCTCCAGCTTCGACGGGCCCACGCCGGCCAGCGTGGACAGTTGCTCGAGTGATTCGGGGCGGGCTTCGGCGATGGCCGTCAGGGTCGCGTCCGTGAAGACCACGAATGCCGGGACGTCCGCTTCCAGGGCCACGTCCTTGCGCCATTGCCGGAGCGCGTCAAAGGTCTGTTCCTCGTAGCTGGGCGGGCACTGGCCGCAGCGCCCCACCTTGCGTTCCGCGCCGGAGGAGAGCATGGTGCCGCAGACCCGGCACGACGCCGGAACAGCGGCCTTCCGGCGCGGCGCAGGGCCTTTTCCGCGGACCGAGGAGCTGGCGACTGAATCCGGGCGCAGCCCGTCGAGGAAGCGGGAGGGCTTGCGGTTGGCGCGCCCGCCCGGTGTCCTCGCGGTGGACCAGGACAGGAACAGGTGTTCCCGGGCCCGGGTGATCCCGACGTACAGCAGGCGCCGCTCCTCGTCGACGGACTCGGGGGTGTCGGCAAAGGAGATCGGCATGAGGCCCTCGCTGAGCCCGACGAGGAACACGGCATCCCATTCGAGGCCCTTGGCCGAGTGCAGCGAGGCCAGGGTCACGCCCTGGACGGTCGGGGCATGCTGCGCAAGGGAGCGCTCCTGGAGTTCGTTGACGAAGTCGGAGAGGCTGAACTGCTGGCCGCGGCTGAGCACGAGTTCGTCGGCGAGGGCTACGAGGGCCGCGAGCGATTCCCAGCGTTCCCGGACGGCGCCGCCGCTGTGCGGGGCGGCGTCCGTGTAGCCCAGGGAGGTGACGATGTCGCGGACCAGCTGGCCGAGCGGTTCGGCAGTGGCGTTCTCCGCGACGGCGCGGGTGGCGGCCCGGAGCTGGAGGATGGCGTCGCGGACTTCCTTGCGGGCAAAGAAGCGCTCGCCGCCGCGGAGCTGGTAGCCGATCCCGGCCGAGGCCAGGGCCTGTTCGTACGCTTCGGACTGCCCGTTGGTGCGGAACAGCACGGCAACCTGGCTCGCAGGAGTACCGGCGTCGAGCAGGTCCCTGACTTTGACGGCCACCGTGGCCGCCTCGGCCTCGTCGTCGGAGCATTCGGTGAACTGCGGCACCGGGCCGGCCGGGCGCTGCGCCAGGAGCTGCAACGGCGTGGCCCACGCGGCGTCCGCCACGGGACCGCCGCTGCGGCGGCCCGCCAGCAGATCGTTGGCCAGCTTCACCACCTGCGGCGTGGAACGGTAGTCGCGGATGAGCTTGACCACGTTGGCTTCCGGGTACATGGCCTTGAACCCGAGCAGGTGCTTCGGGGAGGCGCCCGTGAAAGAATAGATGGTCTGGCTGGCGTCCCCCACCACGCAGAGTTCGTCGCGGCCGCCGAGCCACAGTTCGAGCAGCCGCTGCTGCAGCGGCGAAACGTCCTGGTACTCGTCCACGACGAAGTGCCGGTACTGCTCGCGGACCGTGGCGGCGACCTTGGGGTCCTCCTGGAGGATGCCCACCGTGATCAGCAGCACGTCCTCGAAGTCGATCACGTTGCGGTCCGTCTTGACGTCCTCGTAGGCCTGGAACACCCGGGCAACGGCCGTCAGGTCGAAACCGCCGGGGTTTCCGCGCGTCTGCGCGTTTTCCAGGTAGTTCGCGGGCGTCAGCATGGACACTTTGGCCCATTCGATCTCGGAGGCCAGGTCCCGGATGGAGGCGCGGTCGGTGCTCAACCGGAGCCGCCGGGCCGCCTCGGCAATCATCTGCGCCTTGTGGTCCAGCAGGTTGGGCAGCGCCCCGCCGATCGCCTGCGGCCAGAAGAACTGGAGCTGCCGCAGCGCTGCGGCGTGAAAGGTGCGGGCCTGGACGTTGCCGACGCCGAGGTCCCGGAGCCTGCTGCGCATTTCGGCCGCGGCCCGGGACGTGAAGGTGACCGCCAGCAGCCGCTGCGGGCTGTAAACGCCCGAGTGCACGCCGTAGGCGATCCGGTGGGTGATGGCGCGGGTCTTCCCGGTGCCGGCCCCGGCCAGAACACACATCGGCCCGTTCAGGGTGCTGGCAACCTCGCGCTGCTCGGCGTCGAGCCCGCCGAGGATGCGCTCCTCGAGGGACCGTTCGTCCGGGGCGTGGGACTCCTCCGTGACGGGACCGTCCCCGGGGTCTCCGGCGTCGGACGGGAGGCCGGGAAAAGTGCTGGTGTTCAAGTTCTCTGTCGCCACTTCTTGCTGCTTAGTCGATCGTGGGTGTCCGGTGGGATGTGACTGCGGGGCGGCTCCGTTGCGGAGGGCGCGGTTCAGTGCCTCATTCGGTCTCCGGGCGGTCCAGGATGATGCCGCCATACCAGTGCTCGATGAGGGACCGGGCAATGGACAGCCTGCTGGAGATGACGATTTCGCCGCTGAGCACCGCCTCCTGCAGCTCGCTCCGGCTGAACCAGCGCGCCCTGGTGACCTCGACGCCGTCGGGCGTGGTCTCGGTGTCCGCCGTGGTGGCGGTGAAGCCGAGCATCAGCGACGCCGGGAAGGGCCAGGGCTGGGAGCCGAGGTACTGGGACGCGGTGACCCGGACGCCGACCTCTTCGCCGATCTCGCGGACCACGGCCTGTTCCAGCGACTCCCCCGGTTCGACGAAGCCGGCGAGGGTCGAGTAGTTGCGCGCGTCGAGGGGACCTCCGCCGCCGAGCAGCAGGCGGTCGTCGGCGCCGACCACGGTGACGATGATGGCGGGATCCGTGCGCGGGTAATGCTCGGAGCTGTCCGCAGGGCAGCGGCGGACCCAACCGCCGGCTTCCGGCCGGGTGGCGGTGCCGCAGCGGGGGCAGTGCGAGTGGCTGGCGTGCCAGTTGGCGATGGCGCTGGCTTCGATGAAGAGTGCGGTGTCTGTGGGGTTCAGCCGGGCGGCGACATCCCGGAAGCCGGCCCATTGCGCACCCACGGGGATACCGGCGATGTGCGCCTCAAACTCCTCGGCCTGGACCTCGAACTGCCGCGGAAGGAGGAAGAGGACCAGCTGCGTGCCTGCCTCGAGGTCCGAACCGGGCAGGGCCGAACCAAGGTAGATCAGCTGTTCCGGGGCGTACGCGGTGTTCCGGAGGTGATCCGCGAGTTCGGCAGCGTCCAGGAGCACCAGGCTGTCGCCGTCGACGAGGGCCTGCCGGCCGGAGAGCACCACAGCGCGCGCCGAGCCCGACGCGACAAGAACGTCCAGCATGCCGGGCTTCATCCGTGCCGCGGATCCGCGGTCGATCAGGGCCGGGCGCACCGGCAGGACGGTTTCCTGCAGGTGGTTCGCGGCGATGCCCGGCGCCGGCGGGGCTGGCGTGTTCACCAGTGGTAGGTTCTCTGACGCCGGTGACTCCGCAAGACTCATGTACCCACCGTACTGACTCCCGCCGACAATTGACATTTTCCGGGCGGGTTTGCGGGCATGATCACGTCCCCTGCCGGGCACGGTCACCGGCTGGTCCAACCGCATTGTTCCCGCGCTATTTATACCCGATCTCAAGACTCGCCGTGGTGCATCGCCGTCTTGGGCGCCGCTCAATCTACCGTGGAAGCGTGAGAAGAAAACCAATCGAACTGGCAGCTGTGGCAACCGCGGCAGTCCCCGGACTGACCCCGACCGCCGTTAGCTCTGCGCCCGACGATCCGGCAGACTTCGATTCGGCTCTCCTCCTGGACTCCGAAGGGAAACGCTGGCGCGTCCGTTCCCCCCGCCACGCCGAAGCCAGTGCCCGGCTCGAAACGGAATTCATGGTGCTGCGGGCCTTTGTTCCCGCGATCCGTGCCGAACTCCCCTTCCTGATGCCCACCGTGGCGGGCACCGTCCGGCAGGGCCCCCTCAGCACTTTCGTCTACTCCCATCTGGGCGGGTCCACCCGGTCCGTCGAAGAACTCAGCGAGGGTTCCGCAGCCCTGGCCCGGGAAATCGGGGCGGCCATGGCTGCCGTCCACGACCTTCCGCACTCCCTGGTCAGCAATGCCGACCTGCCGAGTTACACGCCGAACGAGTTCCGGCAGCGCCGGCTCAACGAACTGGACCAGGCCGCGACCACCGGCAAGATTCCGCCGTTGTTGCTCCGCCGCTGGGAACACGCCCTTGAGGACGTCTCGCTGTGGAGGTTCAACCCGTGCGTCGTGCATGGCGATCTGCATGAGGACAACCTGCTGGTCGACGGCGAGCGGGTGACCGCGGTGACAGGCTGGACTGACCTGCGCATCGGCGACCCCGCCGATGACATGGCCTGGCTGGTCGCCTCCAATGAGCAGGACTTCGTGGACGCCGTGCTGGAGCACTACACCTCGAGCCGGCGGGACGCACCCGATGCCCATCTGCTCCGGCGCGCGGCGCTGTCCGCGGAATTTGCCCTGGCGCAGTACCTCGTCAAGGGTCTCGCCGCTGAGAACCAGGACATGATTGACGAAGCTGAATCCATGCTCCTGGCGCTGGCCGAGGACGTCGCGGAACACGGCGGACAGCCGATCAGCGTCGAGCCGCTGCCCGAGCCGGCCGCCGCCGCTGCCGGCCAGCCGGCGGATCCGGACAGCAGTCCGACGCCGGCCGTCAGCAAAGTGACGCTGCTCGCCCCGGACTCCGTGTCCGGCCTGCCGGCCGTCCCCTCGAGCAGTGCCATGCCCGCCGTTCAGGTGACCCCGATCCCCCTCGACGAGCGCGAGGGCGACATGGTTGGTGCGGACGGGGCTGCCGACGGCGCTGTTGATGGCGCTGCTGGCCAGGCGGACGTAGAGCCTGTCGAAGAGACTGCGGACGATGCTGAGACTGCGCTCGGCGCGGCAGCGGACGACGCGGCTGGGCACGAGCCCGCTGCAGACGCCGCCGGCGTCGGCCCGGACGGTTCCGAACCGGCAGCCGACGAACCGGACCTGACGGCGGATCCTGCGGACGCGGACGACACCGGCTCTGGCGACACTGACGCTGAGGACACGGCCTCTGGCGACACGGGCTCGGAGGATGCTGCCGGCGACGACTCCAGGGTGCAGGGATCCGACCCTGATGACCGTCCGGAGGCCACCGTCGTCGCGGCCAATGACACCTCAACGCAGTCCATTGACGTGGTGGCGCCGGCCCCGGCCGAGGACACCTCGACCACCGCGCTGACCGTGGTCGAGGCCAAGCCCCGCTAGCCCTGCCCGAGGGCTGCCGCGACGATCTCCTCAAGCCGTTCCGCTGATCCCAGATCGTGCGGCCGGACCACCTGGTTGTCGGCAACGTAGTAGAACGCGGCCCGCACTTCTTCCAGCGGAACACCCTTGAGTCGGGACCAGGCCAGCCGGTAGACAGCGAGCTGGACGGCTTTCACTTTCAGCTGCGCGGCGGAGGGCCGGCGTCCGGTCTTCCAGTCCACGAGGTCCCAGCCGCCGTCGGCGTCCCGGAACACGGCATCGATCCGGCCACGGACCACAACGTCCCCGATGCGCGTCTCCACGGGCACCTCGACGTGCGCAGGGGCCCGGTGGGCCCACTCCGACTGGCGGAATGTCTCCACCATCGAGTCCAGCCCGTAGGCCTCGTCGATGTGGTCATCGGAGCCGGCCGCCTCACCAAGATCAAGCATCCCGGCCGCACCGAAGTACTCCTCGACCCAGGCGTGGAAGGCGGTTCCTTTGCGCGCGGACATGCCCGGTTCCCGCGGGACCGGCCGCCGCAGCCGTGCCACCACGGAGCCGGCGTCGTCCTCCAGGTCCACCAGGGTGGACGCGGAAATGTGGCCAGGAAGGTGGACGTCCTGCACAGCGGTGCGCCGGAGCCGGCGTTCCAGCAGCGTCGCAGCTTCCCGGGCCCAGCCGGCCGCGGGCCCGCGAAGCTTCCGGCGCTTCTCCCCGCTCCCGGCAGTCCCCGCCGTTACGGCCCCGTCATTCTCAGCAGGGTCCAGCGCGGCTTCCGGGGCGTCGGATTCCACGGCTGCCAGGACTCGCGCGGCGGCGGACTCCATCGCCGCCCGGCGCCCGCCAACGAGCCTCAGCCGTGCGCCGGTGCGCGGGTCGACGGGACCCTCGAGGGGGTCATAGGGCCACCCGGCCACTTCCAGTTCCGAAGTCAGCGGGCTTTCCTCCGGGATCGAATCCTCGCTGACGGACAGCGGGTGGATCTCCGCGGCACCCGCGGCGGAGAGCACCTCAAGTTCCGCCAGGAAAGGCGACATCTCCGCAAGGCCTGCCCGGGATCCTACCCAGGCAGCGCTGGAAACCCAGAGGACGTGTTTAGCCCGGGTGTACGCCACATAGGCCAGGCGCCGTTCCTCGGCCTCCCCATGCACCTGGACGGCGGACTTGAACTCCTTCTCGGCGTCGAGCCAGCCCTTCTGATCCGGCTGGTCCAGGTCCCATTGCGGCAGGTCCGCGCGGTCCCCGCGCAACGGCCACGGCAGGGCGGCGCTGCCGCTGCTCCAGCGGGAGTCCCGGCTGCTGGGAAAGGCGCCGGCGTTCAGGCCGGGGACGAACACGACGTCCCACTCCAGCCCCTTGGACGCGTGCACGGTCAGCAGCTGGACTGCCTCGTGGTTCACCTCCGGGGCGGCCGCATCAAGGCCGTTTTCCTCCGCGGCCGCGGCCTCGAGCCAGGCCAGGAAGGCCAGCACGTCGACCCGCTGGGAGGTGTGCAGGAATCCGGCCGCGGCATCCTGGAAGGCGTCCAGGTTACGGCGGGCCTGGTGGATGCTGATCCCGGGCCGGGCGGCGACCTCGATGTCCAGGAGCATCGCCCGCTCCACCTCACCGAGCAATGTCGTGAGATCATCGCCCATAAAGCCGCGCAGCTGGCGGAGCTCCCCGGACAGACGCTGGAGGCGTTCCAGGGCTTCTGTGCCCAGCGCACGACCGTGCCGTGACACCCACCCGTCGCGCGGCAGCCAGTCCAGGGCCTCGACCAGGCTGGCGGCATCCGTGAGGTCGCCTTCGATCACCGCTTCCTCGGAGCCGGCGTCGGTGTCGTCGGTTTCGGAGCTGCCGGGCCGGCCCCGGCGCCTGGCGAGGAAGCTGGACCAGTCCCGGAACGCCATCAGGTCGGCCGGGCCGATCCGCCAGCGCGCCCCGGCCAGCAGGCGCATCAGGGAATCCGAGCGGCCCGGATCGGCCAGGACCCGGAGGGTCGCGACCAGGTCCACGATCTCGGGGGTATCGAGCAGCCCGCCGAGCCCGACGATCTCGTAAGGGATGCCGCGCTGTTCGAATTCGCGCCGGATGCACTCCATCTGGGCCCGGCGCCGGCACAGCACTGCCATCGCGGGCGGCTCGGAGTGCGCCGGTGCCGTGGCCCCGAAGTCTGTCACGCGGAACTTCAGCACGTCCCCGGCGATCGCCGCAGCCTCGTCCTCGTCCGTGCCAAAGCGGCCCATCACCACCCGGCCCTGGACTGCGGCCGGGCTCGGCTGCAGGGGCGGCACTTCCACGGTTTCCACCGAGTCCCGGGCACCGGCCGCACCGGCATGCTCCACGGCCTTGCTCAGCGGACCGGAGATGACGTTGGCGGCGGAAAGGATGTTCCAGCCGTTGCGCCACGCGGTGGTCAGGTAGGAGGTCGGTGCCACCGCGAATTTCGCCGCACCGCCACGGTCCGCCGTGCCGGTGGCGTTGGCGGCGTTGGCGGCGTCCAGCCGGACGGGGAACTCCCGGACAAAGTGGAAGAGCTGGCCCGCAGACGCACCACGGAACCCGTAAATCGACTGGTTCGGATCTCCTACCGCGGTCACGGCATGGCCGTCGCCGAAGAGCCGGGAGAACAGCACCAGCTGGGCGTGGGAGGTGTCCTGGAACTCGTCCAGCAGCACCACCTTGTAGCGCTGGCGCTCGGTTTCCGCGGCGACCGGGATCTCGTTGGCCACCCGTGCCGCGAGCGCCACGAGGTCACCGAAGTCAAGGGCGCCCCGGGCCCGCTTGGCATCCGTGTAGCGTCCCACCATGTCCGCGACGCTGGCCCGGGTGCGGAGCAGGGCACTGAGCTCGCCGGCGGCCTGGCTGGGGTTCTTCTTGGCGGTGGCCAGATACGGCAACGCCTCAAACTCGGCGACGCGCTCCAGCAGCCAGCCGCGGACCCCGCCGGGCTCCTGGAGGTGCTCCGAGCATTCCCCGGCAAGCTGGATCACCGCTTTGACGAGGGTGGATTTGGCGGAGCGGAAGTGCTCGTAGTCGCCGTCGAACGCCTCCACCACCTCGCTGGCGAGCTGGAAGGACTGGGCGCCACCGAGCAGCACCACATCACGTTCCACCCCGAGCCGGAGCCCGTAGTCCGAGACGATGCCGCTCGCGTAGGAGTGGTAGGTGGAGACCTTGGGTTCGAGCGCGTCCGTGCTGAGCAGCCCGGCGGGAAAGACCTGGTTTCCGCTGTCCGCCGCGGCAATCCGCTGCAGCGCGGCAAGCTTGGCGCGGATACGGGTGGCGAGCTCCCCGGCGGCCTTGCGGGTGAAGGTCACACCAAGCACCTCTTCCGGCCGGACCCAGCCGTTGGCCACCAGCCACACCACCCGGTCCGCCATCGTGGCGGTCTTTCCCGAGCCTGCCCCGGCGATGACGAGCCGGGGGGACAACGGCGACGAGATGATGAGGGACTGTTCGGGCGTGGGGCTGTTCTTCTCCCCCAGCATCGCGGAAAGTTCCTCGGGGCTGAACCTGGGGGCGGGAAGAGCGGCCGGGGGCACCTCCGGCCGTGGTGCCGGTGTTGCCTCGGCAGTCATTCGGTAACCTGCTTTCCCCGCGCGCACAGCGGGCAGACTTCGGGCAGCCGGCAGCCGTGACCGCCGTGGCCGCCCTTGGAGGGGTCGTGACGTGCTTCGAACGTGTTGCCGGACATCAGCCCGGCGGCGTCGCCGACCATGTCCAGCGCCCAGTTGTCCGCCGGATCAAGCGCCGCCTGGGCCTGGACGCCGGGGCTCTTGGTGGTGGTCCCGAGCTGGGCCAGGACGGCCCCACCGGGAAGCGGCGGCGGACCGTCGTCGGGACCGGCAAAGCCCCCGGCCAGCACGGCCACCTGGTAGGCACCCAGCTGCGGGTGCCGGTCCAGCTCGGCTTTGCCGGGCTGCCGCTTCCCGGTCTTGAGGTCCACGATGACCAGCCGGCCCTCGCCGTCGATCTCCAGCCGGTCGACCTGCCCGCGCAGCACGGCCGGGCGGGCAGGCCAGGCGTCATTGCCGGAGACACTCCCGGCGGTGCCTTCAATGTCAGCATCGCTGCCGGTGGCACCGGGCGGGGCGGGGGCTGCGACATCGGGCAGCTTGACCTCGAAGTCCTGTTCGACGCCGACGAGGCTGCGGCCTTCGCTGCGCATCAGCAGCACGTACTGTGCCAGCTTCCGGACCATGGTTTCGGCGCGCTGGAAGTCCAGTTTGCCTTCCCAGTTGTCCTTCATGCCGAGCGCCGGCCAGCGGCGCACCAGTTCGGCCACGTATTCGCTCCCCGAGGCGTCCGGGAAGTCCTGGGCTATGGCGTGCACGAGGGTTCCGAGGCTGCGGGCGAAGTCGGTCGCAGCCTCTCCGCCGGCGGCCTGGACGAACCAGTCCAGGGGTGATTTCTGTACGGTTTCGACCTTGGACGGAGAGACGTAGACGGTGCCTCCCGGCGGGACCACCGGCCCGTCCGAGGACAGCGGCGCCAGGCCCCACCAGCTGCCCGGATGCGCCCCCGGCACGGGAGGTACCGCGGCGGCCAGGGCACCGAGCACGCCGGTTGCCTCGACAGCCTCGGGCGCCTCCAGCTGGGCGTACTGGCGCAGTTCCGCCACGAGGGCCCGCAGCGTCAACGGACGCTCCACCGGGGTGAGGCCGCGCCGGTCCTGGTCCGGGTGCAGCGGTGCCACGTAGTCGAGGAAGGAGGAGGGCTGCTCGTCCTCCGAGGAAACGGCGGTGCAGATGAGCACTTGCCGGGCCCGCGACACGGCGGTGGAAAAACTCCGGAGCTCGTCGTAGCGGATTTCCCGCAGCCGGCTGAGCGGGTCCAGCTGCAAGGCGTACTCGACGCCGTGTTCGACGGCGTCGGCGAAGAGGGTGCTGCCGAGCAGTTCCCCGCGGAGCCGGGTGTTGGGCCATACGCCCTCCTGCAGCCCCGGGACGATCACGACCGGCCATTCCCGACCGGCGGCGCTGGCGGGAGTCATGAGTTCCACGGCGTCCTCCAGCTGCGCCCTCGCGGCCAGGGTGTCCATGGGCAGTTCCTGGCTGAGCAGGTACTCCAGGAACTGCTCGGGTCCGGATCCGGGAAGCTGGTCCACAAAGCGTTCCGCGGTGTGGAACAAGGCCATCATGGCATCGAGGTCGCGGTCCGCGCGGGCCCCCGCGGCGCCACCGGCCAGTGCCGCCTCCGTCCACCGTGCGGCGAGTCCGGTGGAGTTCCACAGGGCCCACAACACCGTTTCGGCGTTGCCTCCGGGCGACTGGGCAGCTTCCCGGCCGGCCAGAATCATCCGGGCAATCCGGCGTGCGGAGTGCCCCCCGATGCCAAGCGTGGCCAATGCCCCCGGCTCCAGCAGGGCCTCGACGAGGAGCGCGTCACTCGTGCGCCCTCCGCCGCCGAGTATTTCCTCGCGCCGCAGCGATTGGCGCAGCCTGCGCAGTTCGATCGAGGTGGCGCCGCCGATCCGCGACGTCAGGAGCGACACCGCCGCTTCGGGCGTCAGCGTGGCGGGGTCCAGCACGACGGCGTAGGCGTCGAGCAGGGGCCGGACCGCGACCTCGTCGCGGACGGCCGACTCGGCCACCGGGATCCGGACCGGGATGCCCTGGCCGGCGAGGTAGCGCTGCAGCTGGCTGAGCTGGCCGCCGTTGCGCACGATCACGGCGATCTCGCCCAGTTCCCGGCCGTCGTTCAGCTGGGCCTCGAGGATCCGCTGCGCCACGTAGCGCAGTTCGTGGACCGGAGAGGGCAGCAGGTGCGCCTCAACGCTGCCGGCGGACCCCGCCGCGGGCACCGGCCCGCCGGGCTGTTCGAGCCGCCGCGCGGACTGCCCGCCGGCGCGGCGGGAGATCCGCCCGGCCACCGAGAGCCAGGCCTCCGCCACGGCGGGGGCGTGGCGGTGCGCCGTCCACAGCGGACGCTCGAGCACGGTTCCGCCGGCCGGAGCGAGCAGCCGGGGCAGCTCTGCCACGAGGTCGGGGCGCGCCCCGCGGAAGCCCTGGACCACGGTGTCCGGCGACGAGGTGATGAGGGCGTCCTTGCCGGCCGCGATGTCCGCCAGCAGTTCGAACACAGCAGGGTTTGCCTCCTGGGCATCGTCCACGAGGACCAGCTGGAGCCTGTCACGTTCGGCGGCGAGGAAATCCGGCGCGTCCTGGAAGATCTGGCGGGCCGCGGTGATGATGCCGGCCGGGTCGAAGGCTTCCGGCATGCGCAGGTCCAGGACGTCCCGGTACTCGGCATACAGCCGGGCCGCGGCTATCCAGTCGGGCCGTTGGCAGCGCCGGGCGAGGACGACGAGGTCCTCGGCCGTCCGCCCGGATTCGATGATCCGGTCAAACAGCTGGCGGACTTCCTGGCGGAACCCCCGGGTCTGCAGGGCGGCCCCGAGGTCCCCGGGCCAGGGCAGCTCCAGTCCGGGCTGCGCGTGGCCTTCGAGGAGTTCCTTGATGATCAGGTCCTGCTCCGGGCCGGAGAGGAGCTTCGGCGGGCGCGGCAGCGGCAGGATGCCCTCCGCCTTGGCGCGCCGGATCAGGTCGAAAGCGTAGGACGCCCAGGTGCGGGCCGGCGTCGTGCTCAGGCTCCGGTCCAGCCGTGCGGTGAACTGGTCGCGGAGCGAATCGGCGGCGAGCCGTCCCGGCGCCAGGATGAGCATCCGTTCCGGGTCCAGGCCGTCGCGCTCGGCGCGGCGGACGGCGGCTTCCACCAGCACCGTTGACTTGCCGGTCCCGGGCGCGCCCGGGATGAGGACGGGGCCGGAACCGTGCGGGACGTCGACGGCGGCACGCTGGTCCGGCGAGAGCACCGGGACGATGCTGTGCTGCTTGCGCGGCGGAAGGAGACGGAGGCTGCTTGTTTGGCTGTTTGTTTGGCTTGCTGGCTGGTTGGCTGGCTGGTTGGCTCGCTGGTTGGGGCTGCTCACACGGTCATTTCATCATCGGGGGCCGACAGTCTATGCAAGGAGCGTTCCAGGCGCTCGGCGACGGCGTCGATCCGGTCGAACTCGGCATCCGACGGCGCCCACCGGGCGGACGGTAGGTCCACCCGCCAGCGTCCCTCACCGGTGCGGAGGTACTCGGCGTAGCTGCCCAGCAACGGGGTGCGTTCCAGGAGGTAGAACGCCAGGGCCTCGCGCTCGTGCCCCGGCGGGGCCTCGCCGCTGGCCTTCAACACGCGCCACCACGGGACCGAACTGCCGTAGTGGCTCATGGTGGACCCCACCTGCCGGGGGCCGCCGGATCCGAGGAGCTCAGCGACATCCCCGTAGGCCACCGCCGTCCCTGCGGGGACCAATGCCACCACTTCCAGCACCGCCCCCACATACTCCATCCGCATGGTTCAAGGCTACCGTCGGGACGCGGCAGGGTTGGCGCAATTCTGTCGGGGCCAGCAGGTAGCGTTATGGCATGAGCACCTGGAACACCCTCCCCCGCGCAGCCTTCGACCTCGAGACCACCGGCAGGAACTCCCGCTCTGCCCGGATCGTGACGGCGTCGGTCACCGTGGTGGACTCCGAGGGCGGGATCATCACGGAGCACGAGTGGCTCGCGGACCCCGGGGTGGAGATTCCGACGGAGGCCAGCGACATCCACGGCGTCACCACGGAGAAAGCCCGCAGCGAGGGCCGTCCCGCCGCGGACGTGACCCGGGAGCTCGCCGCCGTGCTCCAGGAGCTCTTCGACACCGGCGTGCCGATCATCGCCTTCAACGCCAGCTACGACTTCACCGTCCTCGCCGCCGAATCCGCCCGCTACGGCGTCCCCCAGCTGAGCCGCTACCCCGTGCTGGATCCCTACATCATGAACAAGCAGGTGGACCGCTACCGCAAGGGCAAGCGCACCCTCACCGCCCTGTGCGAGGAATACGGCGTCGGCCTGGACAACGCCCACACCTCCGCCGCGGACGCGCTCGCTACCCTGCGCATGCTCGACGCCATGGCCGGGAAGTTCCCTAAGCTGAGGATGCCGGCCGGAAACCTTCACCAGCTGCAGGTCGAGTGGGCCTCCTCGCAGGCCGAGGACTTCCAGACCTACCTGCGCAAGACCAAGCCGGCCGCCGTGATCGAAGGCGACTGGCCGGTGCTGCCGCCCGAAGACGCCAGCCGCGGGGACTTCTAGCCCCGTTTAGCCAGGCACCTGCGTGCCGGGCTGGGATGCAGATCACAGCCTCTTCGGTGCGCACGGCGGCTGGTCCGGCCGGGCGGGGATTCTGCCTGTCCGCGTCCGGAAGGCCCCGCTCCCGCCGTCGTGTCCGGAAAGTCGAAGATTCCACATCAATCAGTCCTTTGCAGCGAACTTTATGCGTAAGTGGATGCTGAATGGCGCCGCTGACATAATTTAGTTCAGAAGTGTGCGTGTGTTATGTCGCGCCCAATCCCCAACCGCCAGAGGATCAATGATCACAATTACCGACCTTCGCAAGGTCTACCGGCAGGGCAAAAAGGAAGTGGTGGCCCTCGATGGCGTCACTCTTTCGGTGCCGAAGGGATCCATCCACGGCATCATCGGACATTCCGGGGCCGGTAAGTCGACCCTGGTCCGCTGCCTGACCCTGCTGGACCGCCCGACGTCCGGTTCCGTCAGCATCGACGGAACCGAGCTCAGCTCCGTCCGGGACGCGGAAATCCGTGCTGCGCGCCGCCGGATCGGCATGGTGTTCCAGCACGCAAACCTGATGGACGCCCGGACCGCTGCCGGTAACGTGGCCCACCCGCTGGAGCTCGTGAAGACCCCGAAGGACCAGGTCCGGAGCCGGGTTGCGGAACTCCTGAAGCTCGTGGGCCTGGAGGGCTTCGAAGAGGCCTATCCCTCGCAGCTTTCCGGTGGCCAGCGCCAGCGCGTCGGCATCGCCCGCGCCCTCGCCTCGGACCCGGACGTCCTCCTGTGCGACGAGCCCACCTCCGCCCTGGACCCCGCCACGACGGACGAGATCCTGGACCTGATCCAGGAGCTCACCCAGCGCCTGCAGCTGACGGTGCTGATCATCACGCACGAAATGAACGTCGTGAAGCGCGTCTGCGAATCGGTGTCGCTGCTCTCGCACGGCCGGATCGTCGAACACGGCCTGCTGCGCGATGTGGCCGCCGACCTGGACAGCAAACTGGCACGGGCCCTGCTTCCCCTGCCGCCGTCGGAGCCCCTGCCGGGCGCCCTGCAGGCCGGGCCGGTGCTGGAGATCCTGTTCTCCGGCGACAGCGCCAAGGAACCTGTACTGACCAGCGTCGCCCGGCACTTCGACATGGACATCAATGTCCTGGCGGGCAGTGTCGAGACGCTCGGCGGCCAGCAGTTCGGCCACCTGCGCGTGCAACTGGCCGGGAACGCCGACGTCGACGCCGTGCTGCACTACCTGCACGGCCGCGGCATCGCCGCGAAGCGTTCGGCCCCCTCGGCGGCTGCGGACCCCGATTTCCTGGACACTGAGCTCCCGGACACTGAGCTCCCGGACCCGGTCCTCCCCGGCGCGGACAAAGGAGTTAACTCATGAACGACATCTTCAGCAACCCCGTCCTCGCCAGGGCCCTGCCCGAAGCCATTGTGGAAACCCTCCAGATGGTCGGCATTTCCGCTTTCTTCACGGTGCTGATCGGCCTGCCGCTGGGCGTTTTCCTGCACGTCTCCGCCCCCGGCGGGCTGCGGCCGATGCCCTTCATCAACCGGATCCTGAGCGACGTGATCGTCAACATCACCCGGTCCATCCCGTTCGCCATCCTGATGGTGGCGCTCATTCCGCTGGCCCGGACCCTCACCGGCACGAGCCTCGGTCCGGTGGCCGCTTCGGTGTCCCTCTCGATCGGCACCATCCCGTTCTTCGCCCGGCTCGTGGAGGTGTGCCTGCGCGATGTGCACCACGGCAAGATCGACGCGGCCCAGGTGATGGGCTCTACAAACATGCAGGTCATCAACAAGGTGATGCTGCGTGAATCCCTTCCTGCCCTCGTCGCGGCGGCCACCACCACGGTGGTCACGCTCGTCGGCTATTCCGCCATGGCCGGCCTGGTCGGTGGCGGCGGACTCGGAAAGCTGGCCTACAACTACGGTTTCCAGCGCTTCGACGTCACGGTCATGCTCGTCACCATCGTGCTGATCGTCGTCCTGGTCCAGGTCATCCAGCTGGTGGGCGAACGGATTTCCCGCAGCCTGGACCACCGCTGACCCCTCCCCGGCACCGCCGGCACCGGCCCGGCCGGCCGGCGGACCCACAAGCCAACACCCTGCAGCGGGTAGCCGCCCACTGCATTTGAGCGGATCACGTCGTGAAGCCAACCCAGTCGTCGTGATCCGGCTATTTCGAAAGGAACGCATCCGATGCGTAAGTCACTCACCCTCCTGGCCACCGGCATTGTCACTGCCCTGGCGCTGACGGCTTGTGGTGGTTCGTCCACCCCCAGCGCCCAGGTCAAGGCCCTTGACCCTGCCAACCCGGTCACCCTCTCCGTCGGTGCCAGCCCGGTCCCGCAGGCGAAGATCCTGGAGTTCATCAACCAGGACCTCGCGCCGAAGGCCGGCCTGAAGCTGGACATCAAGGAGATCGAGGATTACCAGACGCCGAATACCGCGCTGAGCGACGGCTCCCTGGACACCAACTACTACCAGCACCTGCCGTGGTACGAGGACCAGGTGAAGACCAAGGGCTACAAGTTCGGCCACGGTGCCGGCGTGCACATCGAGCCGTACGCCGCGTTCTCGGAGAAGGTCAAGGACATCCAGGACATCCAGGACGGCGCCAAGGTCGCCATCACGAATGACCCGTCCAACCAGGTCCGTGCCCTCAAGGTCCTCCAGGTCGCCGGCCTGGTCAAGGACATCAAAGAGGACACTTCGGTGCTGACCATCACCGATGAGCAGAACCCCAAGAAGCTGAAGTTTTCCGAGAACCAGCCCGAACTGCTGATCAACGACCTCAAGGACCCCTCCGTGGACCTGGCCCTGATCAACGGCAACTTCATCCTCAAGGCCGGACTGAGCACGCAGAACGCCCTGGCCGTGGAGTCTGTGGAGAACAACCCCTACGCGAACTTCCTGGCCTGGCGCGAGGATTCCAAGGATGACGTCCGGATCAAGAAGCTCGAAGAGCTCCTGCACTCCCCCGAGGTCAAGGCCTTCATTGAAAAGGAATGGCCGAACGGCGACGTGACCGTGGCGTTCTAGCCCGAACAGCACCGGCCGGCCCGGAGCGTTAAACACCTATGGCACCCGCCGCGGCGGGTGCCATAGGCGTTTAAGGACGACGCCGGATCCGGCAGCCGGACCCTTTGCGCCGTCCGGGTCAGGCCTGCGCGGCTGCCGCGGCCTTCGCGGCGGCGGGCAGGGCGTCGAAGATCTTGTTCATCGCGGTGTCGTCGTGCGCCGCGGAGAGGAACCAGGCCTCGAAGACGGACGGCGGGAGGTAGACCCCGGAATCCAGCATGGAGTGGAAGAACGGCGCGTACCGGAAGACTTCCTGGCCCTGGGCGTCGTCGTAGTTGTGGACGCCGCCGGCGGAGGTCCCGAACGCCACCGAGAACAGGTTCCCGGCCCGCTGGATCGAGTGGTCCACCCCGGCCTGATCCAGCGCCGAGGACAATGCCGCGGAAAGTTCCAGCGAACGGGCGTCCACGAACGAGTAGACCTCCGGTGTGGCGTGGCTCAGGGTTGCGACGCCGGCGGCCATGGCCACCGGGTTCCCGGAGAGAGTGCCGGCCTGGTAGACCGGGCCCAGCGGGGCGAGGTAGTCCATGACGTCCGCCCGCCCGCCGAGTGCCGCCGTCGGCATGCCGCCGCCAATGACCTTGCCGAAGGTCAGCAGGTCCGGGGCCCACGGCTCGGCGGCGCCGGCCGCCCCGCCGGTCAGCCCCCAGTATCCGGAGTACCCGGTGCGGAAGCCGGTGAGGACCTCGTCGAGGATCAGCAGGGCGCCGTGTTCGCGTGTGATGCGGGACAACCCGGCATTGAAGCCCTCGCCGGGGGTGACGACGCCCATGTTGGCGGGCGCGGCTTCGGTGATGACGGCGGCGATGCTGTCACCGTGTTTGGCGAAGGCTGCCTCGACGGCGCCGAGGTCGTTGTAGGGCAGCACGAGGGTCTCGGCAGCGGTCGCGGCGGTGACGCCGGCCGAGCCCGGGAGCGCCAGGGTGGCGAGGCCGGAACCGGCCGCGGCGAGGAGCCCGTCGAGGTGGCCGTGGTAGCAGCCGGCGAATTTGATGATGAGGTTCCGCCCGGTGAAACCCCGGGCCAGCCGGACGGCGGTCATGGTCGCTTCGGTGCCGGTGGAGACCATCCGGACACGCTCGGCGGCGGGGACGCGTTCCTTGACGATCGCGGCCAGGTTGGCCTCGTCCGGCGTCGAGGCGCCGAAGGACAGCCCGCGGTCGACGGCGGCGTGCACGGCCGCCAGGACGGCCGGGTGGGCATGCCCCAGCAGGGCCGGGCCCCAGGAGCAGACAAGGTCGACGTACTCGGCGCCGTCGGCGTCGGTGAGGTAGGGGCCCTTGGCGGAGACCATAAACCGCGGCGTCCCGCCGACGGAGCCGAAGGCGCGGACAGGCGAGTTCACGCCGCCGGGCATCAGCTGGCGGGCGCGGTCGAAGAGTTCCTCATTGCGAGGGCTGCTGGAAGTCATGGGTCCTATTCTTTCAGGTGCTTTCACTGGGCTGCTTCTACCGGGGCGGGTAGGCGCCGGCCAGGAGGGCAGCCACGCGGGGCGCCACCTCCGTGCCGAACAGTTCGATCGACAGCATCATGGCTGCGTGCGGCAGCGTGCCGTTGCTGTACTTGAGGTCGAAGCGGTCCACGCCAAGGCTCTTCTTGAGCAGGGCGATCTTCGCGGCGACGGTTTCCGGCGAGCCGACATACAGGGCACCCTCCGGCGTGCACATCGCGTCGAATTCGCCCCGGTTGCCCGGGCCCCAGCCGCGCTCGGACCCGATCCGGTTCCGCTGCTCGAGCCAGTGCGGGAAGAACTCCTCGCGTGCTTCTTCGTCGGTGGCGGCCACGTGGCCGGGTGAATGCGTGGCCATCTGCTGCATCGGGTGGCCGTATTTTGCCATCGCCTCGCGGTAGAGGTTGGCGAGGGGCGCAAACGCCCGCGGCTGGCCGCCGATGATGGCGAAGATGATCGGGTAGCCGTACTCGGCGCAGCGCAGCACCGACTCCGGGGTCCCGCCGACGCCGATCCAGGCCGGCAGCAGGTGGTGTTCGAGCGGCGGGTAGACACTGAGCCCGTTGACGGCGGGCCTGGTGCGGCCCTCCCAGTGCACGGGCTGCTGCGCCCGGACCTTGTCGAAGAGGTCCAGCTTTTCCTCGAACAGGACCTCGTAGTCGGCCAGATCGAGGCCGAACAGCGGGAAGGACTCGATGAACGAGCCGCGGCCCAGCATGACCTCGGCCCGGCCGTTGGCGATCGCGTCGACGGTGGCGAAGCGCTGGAAGACCCGGATGGGGTCATCGGAGCTGAGCACCGTCACGGCCGAACCGAGCCGGATGTTCCTGGTCCGGGCCGCCGCGGCAGCCAGGAACACCTCCGGGGAGGAAACCGCGAAGTCGCGGCGGTGGTGCTCCCCCACGCCGAAGGCGTGCAGCCCGACTTCGTCCGCGAGTTCGGCCTGTTCGAGGAGCTGGCGCAGCACCTGGGCGTGCGGGACGGGGTGTCCGTCGGGGAAGACCCCGACGTCGCCGAAGGTGTTCAGTCCCAGCAGGATGCGGTCCGGTCCGACGGGGGCGGTGGGGTTCGCCCCTACGGTGTTCGTCCCTGCGGTGGGGTTCGGGGTGCTCATCAGGACTCCTTCAGCCAGCCGGCGAGCTCGCTCGCCCAGTAGGTCAGGACCATGTTGGCCCCGGCGCGCTTGATGCCGAGGACGGATTCGGTGATCGCGGCGCGGCGGTCGATCCAGCCGTTCGCGGCGGCGGCCTCGATCATCGAGTACTCGCCGGAGATCTGGTAGGCGGCGACCGGGACCGGGCTCATCGCGGCGACGTCGGCGAGGATGTCGAGGTAGCTCATGGCGGGTTTCACCATTACGATGTCGGCGCCTTCTTCGAGGTCCAGTTCCACTTCGAGGAGCGCTTCGCGGCGGTTGGCGGCGTCCATCTGGTAGGTGCGGCGGTCGCCCTTGAGCTGCGAGTCGACGGCCTCCCGGAAGGGTCCGTAGAACGCTGAGGCGTATTTCGCGGCGTAGGCGACGACAGCGGTGTTGGCGTGGCCGGCTTCCTCGAGGGCCTGCCGGATCACGGCGATCTGGCCGTCCATCATGCCGGAGGGGCCGAGGACGTGGGCCCCGGCTTCCGCCTGCGCGACCGCCATCCGGCCGTAGATCTCCAGAGTCGCATCGTTGTCGACGTAGCCGTTGGCGTCGAGGACACCGCAGTGGCCGTGGTCGGTGAATTCGTCCAGGCAGACGTCGCTCATGATCACGAGCTCGTCGCCGACCTCGGCGCGGACGTCGCGGATGGCCTTGTTCAGCACGCCGTCGGGGTCCAGCGAGGCCGTGCCGGTGGCGTCCCGGACCGCGGGGATCCCGAACAGCATGATCCCGCCGACGCCGCGCCGGACGGCCTCGGCTGCGGCACGCCTGAGCGAATCGGTGGTGTGCTGCTGCACGCCGGGCATCGAGGCAATGGGGTTCGGCTCGGTCAGGCCTTCGCGGATGAAGGCCGGCAGGATGAGCTCCGAGGCCGAGAGCCTGTGTTCGGCCGTCAGCCGGCGCATGGCCGGGGTGGTGCGGAGCCGGCGTGGGCGGTGTGTCGGGAAGCTCATATGGTGTCCTTTGCTGAAGGCTCTGCGACTGGCGGATGAGGTGGAGCGGGCTGGTGGCCGAGGGACCGGACGACGGCGGCAACCAGGCCGGAGGCGGTCGGCTCCTGGGCGACGGCGGCGACGGTGAGGCCGAGGGACGCCGCCTCGGCCGCCGTCGAGCCTCCGATGGCGACGAACCGGCAGCTGCCCAGCGGGGCGAGGTCGGCGTGGATGCGGCGGGCGGCGCTGGGCGAGGCGGCGACGACGGCGTGCAGCCGGCCGGCGCCGATTTCGGCTTTCGCCTCGGCCGCGGTGAGCACTGCTGCTGCCGGAGCGTCGTGCCCTGCTGGCCCGGTCTGGGGCGAGGTCTGCGGCGGGGCCGGCGGGGATGCGGGGAGGGCGCGGCGCGGGTCGGCCGGATAGTCGACGGTGTTGTAGGCCGTGACGGCCTGGACGGCGGCCCCGCGGGCCTCGAGGCCCTTGCGGAGCCGCAGGTCGGCAATGTCCGCCTGGGGCAGGAACACACTGCCCTGGTTCGGGGGCCAGATGTCGAGCAGGCCCGTTCCGGATTGCTGGCCGGTGGGGGCAAGGTCGACGCTGATGCCCCGGGATTCGAGGAAACTGCGGGTCGCCGGACCGATCGTGGCCACGAGGACGCTGCCGGGCAGCCAGCTGCTGAGGGAGGCGCCGCGTTCGGCCGCCTTCGCCTCCAGGGCCTGGACGGTGGTCACGCTGCTGATCACGAGCCAGGTGTAGGCCCCGGCGCCGAGGGCGTCGAAGGCGACGTCGAGGGAGTGCTGGTCCCTGGCCTGCTCGAAGTCGATCAGCGGCAGGAGCAAGGGCTCGGCACCGACACGGCGGAGGGCCGTGACTAGCTCGCCGGCCCGGTCCGGACTGCGGGCAACCAGCACGCGGGCGCCGTCCGGCACCCTCATGCCTTGTGGCCCGTCCGGGTGGTTGCGGTCGCTGTGCCTTTCCATGAAGTGATGGAATCCGCGGTTCAGGAAGCTGCCAGGTCGGCGATGTCCGCGGCGCCGCGGGCAAGCAGGACCTCAGCCAGCTCGATCCCGAGCAGCGTTGCCCCGACCTCGGTGAGGCCGTCGGTGGCCTTCTTATCGCGGACGGTTGCCGAGCCGTCGACAGCGCAGACCACCGCTTCGAGGTACAGCATGCTGCCCTTGCGGTAGGCGTACGCGCCCACGGGGGCGGCGCAGCCGGCCTCCAGCCGGGCGAGCAGTGCGCGTTCGGCCGTGACGGCGAGCCGGGTGTCCGGATCATCGATGGCCGCGAGGGCCTGCGCCAGCACGCCCTGGGAGCCTTCGGTGGACCCTGCCCGGCGGGGCGCATCGGCGGTGCGGCATTCGATGGCCAGTGACCCCTGCCCGGCGGCAGGCAGCATGACATCGGTCTCGAGGTACTCGCTGACCGCGTCGAGCCGGCCGATCCGGTGCAGCCCGGCGGCGGCGAGCACGACGGCGTCGAGGTCGCAGGACTTGCCGTCCACGACGGCGTCGGTCGTGTTGCCCGAGAGCCCGGGGACACGGCCCAGCCGGGTGTCCACGTTGCCGCGGATGTCCCGGATGTCCAGGTCCGGACGGACGGCGCGGAGCTGGGCTGCGCGGCGCGGGGAGCCGGTGCCCACGGTGGCGCCGGCGGGCAGGTCGGCGAGCTTGAGCCCGTCCCGGGCGCAGAGGACATCGCGGACGTCGACGCGTTTCGGCGTCGCCGCGAGGCTCAGGCCGCTGGCGGGACCCGTCGGGAGGTCCTTGAGCGAATGCACGGCGACGTCGCATTTGTCCTGCAGCAGGGCTTCGCGCAGCGCGGCAACGAAGACGCCGGTGCCGCCCATCTGGGACAGCGAGCCTTTGAGGACATCGCCGTCGGTCCGGATGTGGACCAGTTCGACGGGGAACCCGCCGACGGCGGCAAGCTGGTCCGCGGTCTGCTGGGTCTGGGTCAGGGCCAGCTTGCTGGCTCGGGTGCCGATCCGGACGGTCATGAGTTCACCCGGCCGGCCGGCGTCGCGGCTGTGCCCGCTCCCGCGGGCGGGTAGGGATCGTGGCCGGTCCCGACGGTGGTGTCGGCTCCAGCGATGGTGGGCTTTTCGCCGCGGAAGTTCGCGCAGCAGCCGGGGCGGCAGACGTCGTACCAGGGGCCGAGCTTGGTCAGGTGCGGGCGCTCGGCGATGTTGTTCGCGGCGGTCCGTTCGCAGATGAGGTCCACGAGCCCGGCGACAAACTTGCGGTGCGTTGCGGGCGTGGGGACGCGGGTGGCGGCCAGGTCCAGCCTGGCGCAGGTCTCGAGCGCCTCGGTGTCCAGGTCCCAGACTACTTCCATGTGGTCGCTGACAAAGCCCAGCGGCACAATCACGATGCCCTTGACGCCCTGGCCGGCGAGCTCCTCGATGGCGTCGTTGATGTCCGGTTCGAGCCACGGCACGTGCGGGGCACCGGAGCGGGACTGGTAGACGAGGGACCACGGTGCGGCGAGGCCCGTTTCGGCCTCCACCCGGCGGATGATCTCGGTGCCGGAGGCCAGGTGCTGCGCGGCGTACGCGGAGTCTTCCTCGAACTGGCGGGGCTCCCCCCCGGACCGGCCGGCGGCCTCGGCGTCGCGGGTCGGGATGGAGTGTGTCGCGAACAGGGTGTGCACGGGGGCGTCGGGGGTGCCTGCCGCGGCCAGCCGGGCGCGGACGTCGGCGAGGCCGGCGGCTGTGCCCTCGATGAACGGTTCCACAAAGCCGGGGTGGTCGAAGTACTGGCGTACCTTGTCGACCTCGAGCTTGCCTTCGAGCCCGGTTTGCGTCAGCGCCATGCCGATGTCCTCGCGGTACTGGCGGCAGCTGGAGTAGCAGGAGTAGGCGCTCGTGGTGAGCATAAGGACCTTGCGGTGGCCGGCGTCGTAGATGTCCTGCAGGGTCTGCGGGATGTACGGGTCCCAGTTGCGGTTGCCCCAGAACACCGGCAGCCCGATGCCGCGGGCGGCAAGTTCGGCCTCGAGGCCGGCCTTGAGCTCACGGTTCTGTCCGTTGATGGGGCTGATGCCGCCGTTGGCGCGGTAGTGGTGCGAGACCTCTTCGAGCCGTTCGTCGGGGATGCCGCGGCCGCGGGTGACGTTGCGGAGGAACGGGATGACGTCCTCCTGGCCTTCGGGCCCGCCGAAGGAGGCGAGGAGCACGGCGTCGTACTCCTTGGGGGCCATCCGGCCGGCCTCGGTGACGGTGTTGACTTCGGTAACCCCGAGGACGGACTCGGGATCCAGCGGGCTCATGCAAGGACCTCGGCGATCTCGGCGGCGGTGACCCGGCGGCCGGTGTAGAAGGGGATTTCTTCCCGGACATGGTGGCGGGCTTCGGTGGCCCGGAGGTGGCGCATCAGGTCTACGAGGTCGACGAGTTCGGGGGCTTCCAGTCCGAGGATCCATTCCCAGTCGCCCAGGGCGAAGGAGGAGACCGTATTGGAGATGACCTGGGGGAAGTCGCGGCCCAACATGCCGTGGTCGCGGAGCATGGCGCCGCGTTCGGCGTCCGGGAGGAGGTACCACTCGTAGGAGCGGACGAAGGGGTAGACGCAAAGCCACTCTGCCGGTTCGACGCCGCGGGAGAAGGCGGGGGTGTGGTTCTTGGCGAACTCGGCTTCACGGTGCACGCCCATGGCCGACCAGACGATCTCGGTGCCGGCGAACAGCTTGCTGCGCCGGACGTCCCGGACTGCCCGTTGCAGGTCCTCGGGCTTCGGCCCGTGGAGCCAGACCATGACATCCGCGTCTGCGCGCATCGCCGAGACGTCGTAGCTGCCGCGGTGGACCACTCCGGCCTCGGCCAGGCGTCCGATCAGGGCGTCGTAGTCATCGGCTGCGTCGCCGCTGCGGAGGACGTCGGCGGAGCGCTTGAAAACCGTCCAGAGAGTGAAGAACTGCTCGGCTGATTCTTCGGTTTTAGTGACAGATTCGGCAGAAGTGTGGCTCATGGTTAACCAGTCTGCCCCTTCCCCGCAGCTAAGTCGAAATGGAGCACTTCTACAACGCGTAGAAGTGCTCGAATTCACATTTTCGGGGTTTGGCGCCGCCGGTCTGCGCGCCGTGCACGGCTCAGACTTTCCGCATCCTGACAACGACTGCGCCGGCGATCACGGACATGGCGACGAGGCAGATCCCCCAGCCAAGCAGCGGGGACGGGACATCCTCTTCCCTGACGGAGGTGGCCTTCATGGAGGTGCTCCCGGCGTGGCCCTCGGCCCCGGGCCGCGAGGCTGCCGGCGAGGATTCCGGCTCCGACGCCGGCGACGCGGAGGTTCCAGGGGTGGACGCAGCGGGTGACCCGGGCGCCCGGGCATCAGTTGCGGCCTGGCCGGCACCGGAAGATGGTCCAATTTCCGGCGTTGTGCCCCCGCCCGGCTGGGCGGCGGGGGCGTCGGGATGCGGGGCGGCCGGCTCGGTCCCGGCGGCCGGAGGGGCCTCGGGGGCTGAAGGCTGCGCCGGCGACTGCGGCGGCGTCGGAGCCCCGGCGTCGTCGCTGGGCTCAGGCTGCGGCGAGGGTGTTGCCTTCTTCGTCGGTGTCGGCTGCTTCGTCGGTGTCGGCTCCTTCGTGGGCGTCGGCTGCGGCGACGAAGTGGGCGGCTGGGACGGCGTCGGCTGCGGGGACCGGATCAGGCCGCCGAGGAGGTCGTCGAGACCGAGGGTCAGGGAGTTCCCGGCCGTCGTGACGGACGCCGCAGAAGCCGGGGCCGCGGTTGCGGCGTGCGAGGCAGGAACTCCTGCGGACAGAGCCAGCACCGTTCCGAGCGCGGCTGTCGCCATGACGCGTCGGAGTCCCCCATGGTGACCGGTCTGCGTTTTCGAAACGTTGGACCTGAGAATAACCATGGTCACCGACCCTAACCGGTATAAGCGTCGGGGGGAATTTTGACGGATGGTCGGTGAACGTGCCCAGCGCCGGCCGGCTGCGGCGCTTACGGCAGCAGGCTATGCAGGACTTTCGGCGTGTCGGCCACAATCGCGGCGAGCCCGTTGCCGGACAGCCAGCCGCCGACGACGGCCAGGGTGCCGTCCGCCGCGCAGATCTCCCGGACTTCGGCGACCCGCCGCTTGTGCCCGAGAGACGCGAACGGCAGGGCACCGGACCAGCGCACCACGTCCCAGTCCCGCACGTCGCCGGCCGTGACCGGCACGGTGAGCAGGGCTGAGGCGTCGTGCAGGGCGGCCTGGAAGAGCTCCTCCTCCGTCGCTGAGGCGGGCCCGTTCCCGCTGCCGGCGCGGCCGTAAGAGAGGCGGAGGACGTGCGTGCCGGGGGCGGTCCGCTCGGCGAGCCAGCCCCACTTCGCGGTGGCATGGGTGAGGGCCTTGGCGCGGATGCCGGGGCTCTGCGGTGCCACCAGGACGCCGGTACCGCGGGGGGCGTCGTCGAGCCGCGGCTGGTCCACGACGAGGGTGACCAGGCTGACGTCGGGTCCGGGATCGGGGCGGCGGCTGGAGAGTTCCGGCAGGGCCCCGGCCAGCAGTCCGACGGCGGCCGGGCCGTCGACAGCGACGACGAGCAGTCCGGCGTCGTATCCGGTGTCTCCGGACGCGACGTGCCAGCCGCCGGCCGTGCGCGCCACCGAGTCTGCCGGCGTGCTGCTGAGCAGCGTGACGCCGCGTCCGGCCAGGTCGGCCACGAGCGCGGCGACGAGGGTGTGCATGCCGCCGCGGAGGCCCGCGACGGCGGAGCCGGCCTTCTGCAGCCCGCCCTGAGGGGCCGTGTTCCCGGTCCCGGCCCCCGCGCCTCCCCGGCGCTGGGCGGCAACGGCGGCAGCCAGGGAGCCGTGTTGCCTGATGCCGGCGCGGAGGCCGGGCGCCACCATGTCGATGTCGAGCACGCCGGGGTCGGCCGAATGCACGCCGCCCACCACCGGTGCCACGAGCCGGTCCAGGACGCGCCGTCCCATCCGGGCCCGGACCAGCGCCGCGACGCTCGTGTCGCCGCTGCCGGTGCCGAGGGAGGCCGGAAGCAGGGCGTCCAGCGAGGCGCGCAGCGAGCCGAGGAATCCGAGGGAACGGCGGACTTCGGGGTCCCAGGGGTTGGCCGGGATACCGAGGACACCGGTGCGGGGCAGTTCGCGGGGACCGTCGGGCAGCTGGACCCAGGCGCCTCCCGGGTTCGGTGCCACGATCCCGTCGGCGATCCCCAGCTCCGCGGCGAGGTCCGCCACCGCCGGGGAGCGGGTGGCGAAGGACTCGGCGCCGCTGTCCAGGGTCAATCCGCCGACCACATGGCTGCCGACGCAGCCGCCCCAGGACGGGGCGGCCTCGAGCACGGTGGTCCTTACGCCGGCGCGGGCGAGCTCGCGGGCGGCCAGCAGGCCGGAGATCCCGCCGCCCACCACAATGGCGCTCCGGCCGGGGTTGCCCTCACCCATGCCCGCCTACTCCGGTGAAATCGAGTGAATCAGTTCGACGACGCGCGTCAGCACCGTCGGGTCCGTTTCCGGCGGCACGCCGTGGCCCAGGTTCAGGACATGGCCCGGAGCCGCCGAGCCGGCCGCGATGACTTCCCGGACGTGTGCTTCGAGGACGTCCCAGGGTGCCGAGAGCAGTGCCGGGTCGATGTTGCCCTGCAGCGGCACCGTACCGCCCAGGCGGCGGTTGGCCTCGTCGAGCGGCAAGCGGTAGTCGACACCGACGACGTCGACGCCGACGTCGCGCATGGCCACGAGCAGTTCCGAGGTGCCGGTGCCGAAGTGGATCAGCGGGGCGCCAAGGTGCCGGACGTGGTCCAGGGCGCGTGAGGATGCCGGGGCCACGAAGCGCTGGTAGTCGGCGAGGCCAAGGGAACCGGCCCACGAGTCGAAGAGCTGGCCGGCCGAGGCGCCGGCCTCGAGCTGTGCCCGGAGGAACATCCCGGAGGCGTCTGCGGCCCAGTTGGCCAGGGCGGTCCAGGTCTCGGGGTCGGCATGCATCATGGTGCGCGGGCCGAGGTGGTCGCGGGACGGCTTGCCTTCCACCATGTACGCCGCGAGCGTGAACGGCGCGCCGGCGAAGCCGATGAGCGGGGTGCTGCCCAGCTCGGCCACCGTGAGCCGGACGGCTTCGCGGATCGGTTCGAGGGCCTCCCAGGTCAGCTGCGGGAGGGCGGCAACGTCCGCGGCGGTCCGGACCGGCTTGTCCAGCACGGGGCCTACGCCGGGGACAATGTCCACGCCGACGCCCGCCAGCTTGAGCGGGATGACGATGTCCGAGAAGAAGATGGCCGCATCGACGTCGTGGCGGCGGACCGGCTGCAGGGTGATTTCGGAGGCGAGCTCGGGGCGCAGGCACGAGTCCAGCATCGCGACGCCCTCACGGATCTTGAGGTATTCGGGCAGCGAGCGGCCGGCCTGGCGCATGAACCAGACGGGACGGCGGGAGGGCTTGCCGCCGCGGTAGGCGGTGATCAGCGGGGAATCCGCGGTGCGGCCGTCCATCAGCGGGTGGCTGGCAGCCAGGCCCGCGGTCTGGTGGGTGGAGGTGCCGGCTCCGGACGTGCCGGTGGTGCCGTGGGTTGCCGCAGCGCTAGGATTCATGACTTCGATTGTGCCCAAAATCGGCACTAAAAGATAACGACAGCCTGTCACCGCCGTAGTTCAGAGCGCGGCCGTGGCGGGAATCACAGCGAAGCGTGCGCAGCCCCACGCCGCCTAGTTGTTCTACACAGGGGCGAAAAAGCTATGATTGTGATGCTGTGGTTCTTTTTTCATTGGTGGCTACTCACGCCGACATCGACCTCGAGACCGTTGCTCAGCTGAGCACCGGCTCTTCAAGGCTCGCCACATCCGCCATCGCCGGATCGCCGGCCGTGGCGGGTGCCGTCGTCCTTGCCACCTGCAACCGCTTCGAGATTTACGGCGAAGCCCCGCACCCTGACGACGTCGAGGCCGCCCGCGCCGCCCTGATCGCCCAGATCAGCGGCTCCACCGGACTCAACGAACAGCTCGTCTCGCGGTCCTTCAACACCCGCACGGGTTCCGATGTCAGCAAGCACCTGTTCTCCGTCAGCTCCGGGCTGGACTCCGCCGTCGTGGGGGAGCGCGAGATCGCCGGCCAGGTGCGCCGGGCCCTGATCACCGCCCAGCACGAAGGCACGGCGAGCGCCGGCCTCGTCCGGCTGTTCCAGGCCGCCTCCAAGACCGCGAAGGACGTCGGGGCGCAGACTGCCCTTGGCTCCCGGGGGCTCTCGATTGTCTCCGTGGCGCTGGACCTCGCCACCGAGCTGTCCGAAAATCCGGACTGGTCCACCAAGAAGGCCGTGGTCTTCGGCACCGGCGCGTATGCCGGCGCCACCATGTCGCTCTTGCGCGAACGTGGCTGCACGGACGTCTCCGTCTATTCCTCCTCGGGCCGCGCGGCCGGCTTCGTCGCCACCCGCGGGGGCACGGCCCTGGACGGCGCGAGCCTCCCCGCCGCCGTCGCCGCCGCGGATGTCATGATCGGCTGCAGCGGTTCGGACACGCGCGTCGAGGCGTCAGAACTTTCCCAGGTCCGGGCCGGATCGCGGCAGCCTCTGATTGCCATCGACCTCGCCCTCACGCACGACTTCGACCCCGCTGTCGGCGAGCTCCCTGGCATCGAACTCCTCACCCTCGAGTCCGTCCGCCTCGCGGCCCCGCAGGAACAGTCGGAGTCGCTGGAACAGGCGAGCAGCATTGTTGCGGGCGCTTCCGGCGCCTTCGAGCAGGAACGCGAAGCGCGCTCGGTGGACTCCGCGATCGTCGCGCTGCGCAGGCACACCATGAATGTCCTGGACGCGGAAATGGAAAAGGTCCGTGCCCGGCACGGCTGCACCGCCGCGGCCGAGGAAGTCGAGTTTGCCTTGCGCCGGATGGTCAAGCAGCTGCTGCACGTGCCGACGGTCCGCGCCCGCGAGCTTGCCGCCAACGGCCAGCAGGAACACTACGTTGCAGCCCTCGAAGCCCTCTACGGCATCACGGTCGAGCAGCCTGCCGCCCCGGCCGCCGATGCCGAGTGCCCGATCGACCACACCGTGATCGCCGGGCTGGACGACAAGCGGGAATCCGCGTAACTGCCGCTAGCGGCCCTGGCCGAAGGCATTGAGCCCGGTCAGCTCGGCCGACAGGGTCCACAACCGGGCCGCGTCCGCGCGGTCCACGGCGTGCGCGTCCACTCCCCTGACCCGCGCCACCGGGGACCCCACGGCCGTGGGGTCCGCAATGTCGCAGTCCTCGCAATAGACGCCGCCCTTGCCCTCGAGCGCCGGGGAGGTTGCCGCCCAGGCCGACGTCGCGGCGCCCTGTTCCGGGGTCTTGAACCGAGGGTCGAGGTTTCCCTCGGCGTCCATCCAGCCGGAGGCGATCATTTCCTCGCGCGGCAGGTGGCGCTGCAGCTCGGTCATGATGCCGCCCGGGTGCACGGCGAAGGCCCGCACACCGGCGTGTTTCCCGAGCGCGTCGAGCTGCACGGCGAAGAGCGCGTTGGCCGTCTTGGCCTGCCCGTAGGCCTTCCACTTGTCGTAGCCGGAGTCGAAGTTGATGTCATCGAACCGGACCGGGGCGATCTTGTGTCCCGTTGAGGACAGCGAAACCACCCGGGCGCCGCGGGCCGCGGCCAGCGCGGGCCAGAGCAGGTTGGTGAGGGCAAAGTGGCCCAGGTGGTTGGTAGCGAACTGGGACTCCCAGCCGGGCCCGACCCGGCGTTCCGGGCTCGCCATGACGGCGGCGTTGTTGACCAGGATGTCCAGCCCCTGTCCGGGCGCCAGGAATCCGGAGGCCAGGAAGGCCGCCGCGAACTCCTTGACGCTGGACTGCTCCGCAAGGTCCAGCGCCGCTACCGCCACATCGCCTAGACCGGCCGCGTCCAGGACTTCGCGGGCATGCCCGGGCCGCCGTGCCGGCACCATCACCGTGGCGCCAGCGGACCGCAGCGCCCGGACGGTTTCCAGGCCCAGCCCGGAGTAGCCGCCGGTGACGATGGTGGCCTTGCCGCTGAGGTCGATGCCCGCAACGACGTCCGCCGCCGTCGAGTCCCGGCCGAAGCCGGAGCCGATGCTGTGCTGTGGAGTCAGGGTGCTGTCGTCGCCCATGTCATGCCTTTCGGATCAGTCGCCTGGTGGTCAGTACACGGGTTTGCCGGGTTCCACGTCCCGCACCCAGGCGAGGATCCCGCCGTCGAGGTGGCTGACGCGCTCGTAGCCGGCGGCGAGTGCCGCGGCGAGGACCGCCGCGGAGCGGGTGCCGCCCTTGCAGTGGAACACGATGTCCGTGTCCTGCGGCAGCTCGTTCCAGGCTTCGCCGGCCAGGATCCGGCCCTGCGGGATCAGCACGGCCCCGTCGATCCGGACGATCTCGTACTCCCCGCTTTCGCGCACATCCACCAGCTGGAAGTCTTTGAGCCCGGCCTTGCGGGAGGCCAGCATGGTGGCGAGCTGCGTGGTGGTGACGGTGTGCTCCGTGCCCGCATCGGCGGACGGGGTGATGCCGCAGAAGGCCTCGTAGTCGGTGAGTTCCGTGATGCGCTCCGCCTCCGGGTCGCGGGAGACCTTGATCTCGCGCCAGGTTCCGCCGAGGGCGTCGAAGAGTGCCACCCGCCCCAGCAGGGACCGCCCGACGCCGGTGATCAGTTTCACGGCCTCCGTCACCATCAGCGATCCGACCGCGGCGCACAGCATGCCGAACACCCCGCCCTCCCCGCAGGACGGGACGGAGCCGGCGGGCGGCGCCTCCGGGTACAGGTCCCGGTAAGTGGGTCCGTGCTTTTCCCAGAAGACGCTGACCTGCCCGTCGAAACGGAAGATCGAGCCCCAGACGTAGGGTTTGCCGAGGATGGCGGCCGCGTCGTTGACGAGGTAGCGGGTGGCGAAGTTGTCCGCGCCGTCGAGGATGAGGTCGTAGCCGGCGAACAGCTCCAGGGCGTTGGAGGCGTCGAGCCGGACGTTGTGCAGCCGGACGTCGACGAGCGGGTTCAACGCGGCGATGGCGTCACGTGCGGACTCGATTTTGGGCCGGCCGACGTCCGCGACGCCGTGGATCACCTGCCGCTGGAGGTTGCTCAGGTCCACGTCGTCGTCGTCGACGATGCCGAGTGTCCCGACTCCGGCGGCGGCCAGGTACAACAGGGCCGGGGAGCCGAGTCCGCCGGCGCCGATCACCAGCACCTTGGCGTTTTTCAGCCTGCGCTGTCCGATTGCGCCGATCTCCGGAATGATCAGATGCCGGGAGTAGCGTTCCACCTCTTCGGGGCTCAAGGCGCCTGCCGGTTCGACGAGTGGACCAGGCACTTGACCGAGCAGCAGTTCCGGGGTTGCGGGTGCGGCATTTGCGGTGATCTTGGAAGCCATACTTCAATCTATGCCCGAAGATGCCGCCGGGTCATATTACCCCCGCGTAAAGTAGACCTAACAGCAAGGGAAAGAAGGCCGACAGTGGTCCATCACGCACCGGTTGAACATGGCAGTGCAGGCAAGCCGGCGTCCGGTCAGGTCCGCCGGGGCGCCCCGAGGTCGGCCCGCCTGCCCCGCGACGAACGCCGGGCGCAGCTGCTGGCTGCGGCGCAGGAAGTCTTCGTCGCCAACGGCTATCACGGTGCCGCGATGGATGAAATCGCCGAAACCGCGCGGGTGAGCAAGCCGGTGCTCTACCAGCACTTCCCCTCCAAGCGTGAGCTGTACCTGGCGTTGCTGGACAGCCATCTGAGCAAGCTCATCGATCTGCTGCTGGGCGCGCTGAACTCCACCACGGACAACGACGAGCGGGTCCAGGCCGTCATGCGGGCCTACTTCCGGTTCATTGCCAGTGACGACCAGGCCCATCGCCTCGTCTTTGAATCGGACCTGATCAACGACCCCGAGGTCAGCGCCCGGCTGGAGACACTCAACAAGACTTTCGCCGACGCCGTCGCGCGGGTCATTGCCGAGGACACCAAGCTGCCCGAGCTCGAAGCCCAGCTGCTGGGCCGCGCGCTCGCCGGGATGGCGCAGGTCAGCGCCCGGTATTGGCTGGAAACTGCCGGGAATCTGGACCTCGATGTGGCGAGCGACCTGATCTACCGTTTAGCTTGGCGCGGAATCTCACGGTTCCCCAAGGAGTCCTAGGCTACAAATAGAGATGACCTTTGATATTTATTGGACTTTGATTGGCTGGGAGGCCTTGCAGTGGAAGTAAAGATCGGCATTCAGAACATCGGCCGCGAAATTGTCCTGGAATCGGCGCAGGATGCTGACGCCGTCGCCAAGGTGGTGGCAGACTCCATCTCCAAGGGCACCGAACTGCGCCTCACGGATGAGAAAGGCCGCCAGATCATCATTCCCGCCAACGTCATCGGCTACGTAGAGATCGGTGCCGAAGAAGTCCGCCGCGTGGGGTTCGGCGCGCTCTAGGCACCTCGCGCCGCAGCAGCCGTCCCGGAACTGCCGTCCCCACCTGAAGTAGGAGTCCAAATATGCTGTCCCTGATTGTGGTTGCCACCGTGACCGTGGCCGCGGGCGTCGTGGCCTGGGCCAACGACAAGCGGCACGCGAAATACGGCATCAGCGTGCCGGCCGGGGTGGCCCTCGCTGCCGGGATGCTGAGCTGGATCATTTTCGTGGCAGCCGGGCTCGGCTATCAGCCCGGCCTGACGTGGATTCCGTGGGTCCTGCCGATGGTCATCGGCTCGGCGGCTGCCGTCGCTGCGGTGCTGTACCTTGGCCGGCACCGCACGCGCCAGGACACGGCCCGGCTCACCGCCATCCTGCGCCTCTAACGGCCGCCGGCCGGCCGGCTTCAGGGCTGGGGCCGCTCCGGTCCATGGCCTTCCTCCGTGCAGAGGCACAGCCTGTTTCCCTGCGCATCCGTGACCACCACCCAGCTGGGTGCGTGGTCATGGTTCATTAACGCCCCGGTGGCTGCCGCCTTGGCCAGGGCCGGCCCGGACTCGGCCTTGCTGCGGTGGATGTCGAGGTGGAAGCGGTTGGGGCCCGGAGTAGACGTCTCCTGGAACCAGAGTGCCGGGCCGCGGCCGTACGGGTCCGTGAGGTCGCCGCCACTGCCCCGGCGGTAACCGAGGGCCACCCGCCAGACCTCGGAAATGGCCGCCGCGTCCTCGGTGTCGAGGGCCAGCTCCACAGTGCGGTACAGGCCCGGTTCCGCGGCGGCGCCGAGTCCCGCCGCCGCCGCGCTGGCTGCCGCGGCCGCCGTGACGTCGCGCGGCGTGACCTGGCTGCCGGCGTCGTGGGAGCTGTAACGGACAAATACCCGGTTGTAGCGCCAGTCAAGGTCCGGGTGATGGTCCTGTTCTTCCGCGGCCCGGCCGACTGCAGCGACCAGTTCGAGTGCCGCGGCCGACGTCGGCGCCTTGAAGACCGTCACCAGCCCGCCGAGGCGGTATCGCCAGTCCGGCAGGCCGGCCAGGGCGTCGTCGACCTGGACCTGGCTGAGGACGTCGTCCGTGGCTCCCATAACGGCTCCTTTTGCTGTGCGGGTTTAGCGGCCCGGGCCCGCTGCCGGACCTAGAGGAATTCCGCCCGGCCCTCCATGGCGGAGGAGGCCAAGGCGTGCTCCCGGCGCGGGATCCGGCCGGCCTTTTTCGCCAGCCTACCGGCGATGACCGCATGTTTGAAGGCCTCCCCCATCAGGACGGGATTCTGTGCCCGGGTCACGGCGGTGGCCAGCAGCACGGCGTCGCAGCCGAGCTCCATGGCAAGGGCCGCGTCCGAGGCGGTGCCGATGCCGGCGTCCAGGACCACCGGCACGGAAGCGCGGGACACTATCAGCTCGATGTTGTGGGGGTTCAGGATGCCCAGCCCGGTGCCGATCGGTGCGCCCAGCGGCATCACTGCCGTGGCGCCTAGGTTTTCGAGCCGCAGGGCCAGGACGGGGTCGTCGTTGGTGTAGGCGAAGACCTTGAAGCCGCGTCCCACGAGCTGCTCGGTCGCCTCCACGAGTTCGACGGCGTCCGGCAGGAGCGTGTGCTCGTCGGCGATGACTTCCAGTTTCACCCAGTCCGTTTCGAGGGCTTCGCGGGCCAGCTCGGCGGTCAGCACGGCGTCCCTGGCGGTGAAGCAGCCGGCAGTGTTGGGGAGCACGCGGATGTTGTGGTCCACGAGCAGCTGGAACAGCGAGCCGGCCTCGGCGGGTGAGTAGCGGCGCATGGCAACGGTGGTCAGTTCAGTACCCGACGCCAGGAGGGCTGCCCCGAGGCCGTCGAGGCTTGGCGCCCCTCCGGTCCCCATGATCAGCCGCGAACCCAGCGGGATGCCGTCGACGACGAACGGATCGGCGGTTCCCGGCGCTGCCCCGGGGGCTGCGGTGGCTGCAGTTACTACTGTTTCGACCATGGTGCTCATCCTCCTTGTACTGCCGTGACCAGTTCGACGTCGTCGCCGTCGGCGAGCGCGGTGCCGTGCCACTGGCTGCGGGGCACCACCGCGGCGTTGCGCGCCACCGCGACGCCGAGCTTCCTGCCGTCCGCGGACTGCCCGTTCGGCGCCAGCGGCCGGCCGGTGACCTGGCTGACCAGGGTACTGACGGAGGCGCCGTCGGGGACCGTGTGATCCGACCCGTTGAGTGTGATGTTCATGCGGTTTCCTTGCTGTGCTCTGGAAGGGGACGGACGTGGTGCGGGGCGGGGTGGTGGGCGGCGGCACTGAACCGGTCGGGCCGGAAGCGGGCCCAGCGGGCGTCCGCCGTGCCCTCCAGCAGCTGCCGGCAGATCCGCGCGGCGGCGGGGGTCAGGAGGATGCCGTGCCGGAAGAATCCGGTGGCGATGATCAGTCCCCCGACGTCCCCGGCGCGGCCCGGGGCCCGGTCCGCCACGCGGCCAAGCAGCGGGGCGTTGTCCGGCGTCCCGGGCCGTGCCCGCGAGGTCGCTTCGAGCAGTTCCAGCTCCGCGACCGCGGGAAGCAGTTGCTGGGCGTCCCGGAGCAGCTGGTACACGCCTCCGGCGGACACCGCGCCGGAGCCGGGGGCATCCCGGTCCGCGAGTGCGTCCTCACGCTGCGTCGCGCCGATCACCACCGTGCCGTCCAGCCGCGGAACAATGTACACGGGCACGCCGCGGACCAGTCCGCGGACCGTGGAGCCCAGCAGCGGCCGCAGATGCGCGGGCACTCGGAGCCTCAGGATGTCGCCGTGGACGGGCCGCAGCGGCAGGGCGAGCCCGGCCGGCAGGCCGCCGAGTCCCGCTGCGCCGAGGCCGTTGGCCACGATGGTCTCCCGGGCCCGGACGTCCCCTCCGCCGGCCAGGCTGACTCCGCTGACGCGGCCAGCCGCCCACAGCAGTCCGGCAGCCAGGCGGCTGACGGTGTCGCAGTGGCTGTCCGCCGCCAGGAGTTCACTGATCCGGGCGAGCAGGCGGCGGGGATCCACCTGGTGGTCGGCGGGGATGTCGAAGGCGCAGGAGATCGCCGGGCTCAGCAGGGGTTCCCGGCCGCGTGCCTCGCGGACGGTCAACGGCTCCACTGTGAGCCCGCAGGCCTGCTGCACCGTCCGCAGGTCCGCGAGCGCCCGGCGGTCGGCCGCGTCGGCGCCCACCGCGAGGGTCGGCGTCGTGACGTATCCGGTTCCGGTGTCCGGGCCGGCGGCAGTCCCGGCGGCTTTTACGGCGGCTGTCCCGGCGTTGCTTTCCAGCTGTGCCGCGAAGTCCGGCCACAGCCGCGAGGATTCGAGCATGAGCTCCAGCAGGTCTTCCTCCTGGTAGTGGAGTTCGCTCACGGGGGCGAGCATGCCAGCGGCCGCCCAGCTCGCGCCGCTGCCGGGGGCGTCGTCGATCAGGGCCACGGAGCGGCCCGACTGCCGGGCGGCCCAGGCGATGCCGTGGCCCACCACGCCGCCGCCGATCACGGCGACGTCGTAACATTCCCGGCCGGTGCCGTCCTGGGTGCCGTCACGATTGCCGGCATCGAAACTAACTGGAGTGCCCAAGAAGGATTCCTTCCCTACGCCGGTACTAACCGGATCAGGTCAAGCGGTCGGCTCTGATGCCCTCTCAGCCCCTTCGGCGCCGGACGCAATGGCGAACGGCTGCAGCGGGCTCCCGCGGTATTGCCCCAGTTTAGAGGAACTAGGCTTGGGGCATGCGCCAGGATCCCGTCCACACCCCCGCCCGCCTGTACCTGTGCACCGACGCCCGCAAGGACCGCGGTGATTTCGGGGACTTCGTGGATGCCGCCTTCGCCGGCGGCGTCGACATCATCCAGCTGCGCGACAAGTCCATCGAGGCGGCCGAGGAACTCGAATTGCTCGAGGTCCTGCGCCAGGCCGCCGGCCGGCACGGCCGGCCCTGGGCCGTCAACGACCGCGCAGACCTCGCCTCGCTGTCCGGCGCGCCGGTGTTCCACATCGGCCAGAAGGACATCCCGCTGGCGGCCGCCCGGGGCTTCCTTGGCGCGGACACCATGATCGGGCTGTCGACGCACAGCCCGGAGCAGGTGGAGGCCGCCATTGCCGCTTCCGCCGCCGGCACCGGGCTGGGCTACTTCTGCGTGGGACCCGTGTGGGCCACCCCCACCAAGCCGGGCCGCTCCGCCGTCGGGCTGGACCTGGTGCGGTACGCCGCATCGGCGGTCCGCCGCGCCGAAGCCGCGGATGACGGCACTGTAGGCGGCACTGATGGCCGCACGGTGCCGTGGTTTGCCATCGGCGGCATCGATCTGGGGAACGTGGGGCAGGTGGTGGAGGCCGGCGCACGCCGGATCGTGGTGGTCCGGGCCATCACCGAGGCCAACGATCCCGCAGGTGCCGCCCGTGCCCTGCTCGCCGCCCTCGACGCCGCGGAGGACTGACCGCGCAGCACTGGAGGGGAGGCCTACCCGGCCAGCCCCAGCTGGCGCATCCTGCTTGAGTGGCTGGCCGCCAGCTCGACGGTCAGTTCGCGGACCAGCTCCCGGGACTTTTCCTCGTCCGCACCGATCAGTCCGCCGAGGAACGCGTGCTCGAAGCTGACCCGCCGGGCCTGCGTCAGGGCCTCACCCAGCAGCCGCCTCGCCCACAGCGACAGCCGGGACGCCAGCCGCGGGTCATCGGCAAGGGCCGTCCTGAGCCGGTCCCGCAGCACCGCCGTCGCTTCCTCGTCCGCCTGGATCCGATCGACCAGGCCGCGGGTCGAGTCGTCGACGTGCCGGGCGACGGCGCGGTAGAAATCCGCGGACACGGTGTCGATCACGTAGGCCTTCATCAGGGATTCGAACCAGTCGGCCGGGCGGGTGCGTTCGTGGAAGTGGTCCACGGAGGGCTGGAAGGGCAGCATGGCCGTCTCCGTGTCCAGTCCCATTTCCTCCAGCCTGGCACTGACCAGTTCATAATGCTGGAACTCGATCACTGCGATCCGGCCTAACACGGCACGGTCGTGCAGGGTGGGCGAATACCGTGCGTCGGAGGACAGCCGTTCAAAGGCCGAAAGTTCGCCGTAGGCCATCACGCCGAGCAGATCCATAAGAAAGCTGTTGTAGCGGGCAGGATCGGCCGGGGATGTGGTCATGATCCAAGACTAATGGCGCAAATGGAGCTAACCTGATTTTCGTGTCCCATCATCGCCTGACCCCCAGCGTCCACCGGCAGAACAGCCAGCTCGCCCTGGCGCTGAACGCGCTGCGCACCACGCTGGAACTGCCGGGCCCGTTCCCCGAGGACGCGCTCCGGGAGGCCAAGGAGGCAGTGGCCGGGCACGAACTGCCGGGGCTCGACTTCACCCACATCGAGTTCGTGACCATCGATCCGGAATCCTCCACCGACCTTGACCAGGCCCTCCACATCGACCGATCCGGCGAGGGCTACAAGGTCTACTACGCCATCGCCGACGTCCCCTCCTTCGTGACGCCGGGCGGCGCGCTCGACGCCGAAACGCGCCGCCGCGGGCAGACCTTCTACACCCCCGACGGGCGGATCCCGCTGCACCCGGAGGTCATCAGCGAGGAGGCGGGCAGCCTGCTCGCCGGCCAGCTGTGCGCCGCCTTCGTCTGGGAATTCGAGCTGGACGCCGCCGCCAAGGTCTCCACGGTGCTGGTGCGCCGGGCCCGGGTCCGCAGCCGCGCCCAGCTGAGCTACCCGGGAGTCCAGGCGGAGCTCGACGCCGGCACCGCGGCGCCCGTGCTGCAGCTGCTCAGGGAGGTCGGGATCAAGCGGGTGGAGCTTGAGCGGCTGCGCGGCGGCGCCAGCCTGAACATGCCCGAACAAGAGATCGAACAGCTGGCCGACGGCGGCTACCGGATCGTCGCGGCCCCGCCGCTGCCGGTGGAGGACTGGAACGCCCAGATCTCGCTTATGACCGGGATGGCGGCGGCCGGGATCATGCTCCAGGGAAAAGTCGGGATCCTGCGGACCATGCCCGCCCCGGACGAGAACTCGCTGGCCCACTTCCACCGCCAGACCCGAGCCCTCGGCAAGCCCTGGGACGGGGAGATGAGCTACGGCGAATACCTGCGCACCCTTGACCCCACGGACCCGCGGCAGCTGGCAATCGTGCACTCGGCCGGCATGCTGTTCCGCGGCGCCGGCTATACGCCCTTCGACGGGACTGTTCCGGACGCCGAAATGCAGTCCGCGATCGGCGCCGCCTATGCGCACTCCACCGCGCCGCTCCGCCGGCTGATTGACCGCTTTGCGCTGGTCATCTGCGAGGCGCTCAGCAACGGCACGGACGTCCCGGCGTGGGCCCGCGAGGCGTTGCCGTCCCTGCCCTCGATCATGGCGGCCTCCGACCAGCTTGCCGCCAAGCTGGAGCGGCTGTCCCTGGACACGGTGGAGGCGGCACTGCTGAGCAACCACATCGGCCAGGAGTTCGACGCCGTCGTGATCTCCGGTTCCAAGCCCGCCAAAAACGGCAACGGCAACGGGAACGGCAGGCACGGGAACGGCAATGGCAACGGCCCGTCCGGGATCGTCCAGATCGCCGACCCGGCCGTGACCGCACGGTGCCCCGGCGAGCTGGAATCGGGCACGCAGGTAAGGGTCCGGGTCCTCTCCTCGGACATCGCCAGCCGGGAGGTCCGGCTGGAACTGGTGGGCTGATGGCGCGGGCAGTCGAGGTTCCTGGCTTCGTACAGCTAGACTGAAAGGGTAGATATGGATGCCCGGTCGTTGATTTCCATGATTTCCGAATTCAACAAGCCCGCCCCTACGCGATCTTGAGATTGACCCGCTGGTCCCCAGTGCCAGCATTTAGATAGCCCGCGATCGGCTTCCACTGGATTTGCTTGCGCGCCCGAGCCTGCTCCGGAACGGCCTGTTGGCCGGCCCCGTTGAGCAAGCAGCGCAGCCCAAATGAATAAGGAAACTCACCTGTGAGTGAATTGCACACGCACCAGCTTCTGACCGACGATTCCGGAACGGAAACGATCGAGCCGGAAGAGACCATCATCTCGGACGAAAAACCGCACGAAATAGCCGAGAAGACCTTCGCTGACTACAACGTCCGCGCCGATATCGTGGAGTCCCTTGCCGACGCCGGCATCACGCACCCCTTCCCGATCCAGGCCATGACCCTGCCTGTGGCGCTGTCCGGCCACGACATCATCGGCCAGGCCAAAACCGGCACGGGCAAGACGCTCGGCTTCGGCATCCCGGCGCTGCAGCGCGTCGTCGGACCGGACGACGCCGGCTATGACAAGCTTCCCGCCCCGGGCGCCCCGCAGGCCCTCGTGATCGTGCCGACCCGCGAGCTCGCGGTCCAGGTTGCCAGCGACCTGCAGAACGCCGCCCGCAAGCGCAACGCCCGCATCACCACGATCTACGGCGGCCGCGCCTACGAGCCGCAGGTCGAAGCGCTGCAGAAGGGCGTCGAGGTTGTCGTCGGTACTCCCGGCCGACTCATCGACCTCTACAAGCAGAAGCACCTCGTCCTGAAGAACGTCAAGATGGTCATCCTCGACGAGGCCGACGAAATGCTGGACCTCGGCTTCCTGCCGGACGTCGAGACCCTCATCGCCGGCACCCCGCCGGTCCGCCAAACGTTGCTGTTCTCGGCCACCATGCCCGGCCCGGTCATCGCCATGGCCCGCCGTTACATGACCCAGCCCACCCACATCCGCGCGGCCGACCCGGACGACGAGGGCCTGACCAAGCGCGACATCCGCCAACTCATCTACCGTGCGCACAGCATGGACAAGATCGAGGTTGTGGCCCGCATCCTGCAGGCCCGCGGCCGCGGCCGCACCATCATCTTCACCAAGACCAAGCGCACCGCCGCCAAGGTCGCCGAGGAACTCGTGGACCGTGGCTTCGCGGCCGCCGCCATCCACGGAGACCTCGGCCAGGGCGCCCGCGAACAGGCCCTGCGCGCCTTCCGGAACAACAAGGTGGATGTCCTCGTGGCCACCGACGTCGCCGCCCGCGGCATCGACGTCGACGACGTCACGCACGTCATCAACTACCAGTGCGTCGAAGACGAAAAGATCTACCTGCACCGCGTCGGCCGCACCGGCCGCGCCGGCAACAAGGGCACCGCCGTGACGTTCGTCGACTGGGACGACATGCCCCGCTGGGGACTGATCAACAAGGCCCTGGGCCTGAGCGTCCCGGAGCCGGTGGAAACGTACTCCTCCTCGCCGCACCTCTTCGAGGAACTCGACATTCCCGAAGGCACCAAGGGCCGCCTGCCCCGCAACAAGCGCGTGCTGGCCGGCGTCGACGCCGAGGTCCTCGAGGACCTGGGCGAGACCGGCAAGAAGAACGCCCGCGACAGCACCCGGAGCGGCGGACGCGACAGCACCCGCAGCGGCGGACGCTCCGGCGACGCCGACAGCACCCGGAGCGGCGGACGCGACAGCACCCGCAGCGGCGGACGCTCCGGCGACGCCGACAGCACCCGGAGCGGCGGACGCTCCGGCGGCCGCGACGGACGCCGCAGCGGTGGCGCCACCGGCGGCCAGGACAGCGCACGGTCGGGAGAACGCCGTCGTCGTCCCGCCGAGGCCGAAGCAAGCACCGGCCCCGCCGCCGAGGCTCCGGCCAAGGCAACGGCCAGCGCACCGACCGAGGTCGACCGCGCCACCCGTGCCCGCCGCCGCACCCGGACCCGCCGCCGCAACGGCGAAGTCGTCGCGGGCGAGGCTCAGGGCGAGGCTTAAATCCCTTCATGACTGACACCGTCTGGGCGCCGGACGGCAGCAACCTGGTGGTACACGCGGACAACGCGGAGTACCTCCCCACGCTGCCGGACGGCGCCTTCACACTGATATATGTGGATCCGCCCTTCAACACCGGCCGGGTCCAGAAGCGCCAGGAAACAAAGATGGTGCTCAACGCCGGCGGCGACGGCGACCGGGTCGGATTCAAGGGCCGGTCCTACGACACGATCAAGGGTGCGCTGCACAAGTACGACGACGCGTTCAGCGACTACTGGTCCTTCCTGGAGCCGCGGCTCGTCGAGGCCTGGCGGCTGCTCGCCGACGACGGGACCCTGTACCTGCACCTGGACTACCGCGAGGTGCACTACGCCAAGGTCATGCTCGATGCCATCTTCGGCCGGGAGTGCTTCCTGAACGAGATCATCTGGGCCTACGACTACGGCGCCCGGGCAAAGTTCCGCTGGCCCACCAAGCACGACAACATTCTTGTGTACGTCAAGAACCCCACGAAATACCACTTCGACAACGCCGAGGTGGACCGGGAGCCGTACATGGCGCCCGGCCTGGTCACGCCGGCCAAACGCGAACTCGGCAAACTGCCCACCGACGTCTGGTGGCACACCATCGTCTCGCCCACCGGCAAGGAGAAGACCGGCTACCCGACGCAGAAGCCCGAGGGCCTGATCCGGCGCGTCGTCGCCGCCTCCAGCCGCCCCGGCGACTGGTGCCTGGACTTCTTCGCCGGCTCCGGAACGCTCGGCGCCGTCGCCGCGAAGCTGGACCGCAAGTTCGTCTGCGTGGACCAGAACCAGCCGGCCATCGACGTCATGGCCAAACGCCTGGCGGCGCACGCCGAGTTCACCGGGTTCACCCCCGCCTGACCGCGCCCCGGCCCGCCTGCCGCCGGTTGCGCTATCACTTTTGGTGGCCCTCCGGGCCCCATAGCAGCCCCAACCGATAGCTCAACGGGGCCGGAACGGGGTCAGCGCACCACGGACGATCCGGTGCCGAGTTCCTCGATCCGGGCGAAGACCTCCGGGGAGGTCAGGTTTTCGCCCAGCAGGTTCGGTTTTCCGGTGCCGTGGTAATCCGAGGATCCCGTCACGAGCAGCCCGTGCCGCTCCGCGAGCTTGCGCAGGAACGTCCGGCCCTCCTCTGGGTTGTCCCGGTGGTAGATCTCCACGCCGGCCAGCCCGGCGTCGATCATCTCACGGTAGGTCCGCTCCCCCACGATTCGGCCGCGGGCGGACGCCACAGGATGGGCGAAGACCGGGACCCCGCCGGCATCGCGGACCAGTTCGACGGCCAGCGCGGGATCGGGGGCGTAATGCTGCACGAAGTAGCGTGAGCGCGATGTCAGGATCGAGCTGAAGGCCTCGGTCCGGTCCTCGACGACCCCCGCGGCGACCAGCGCGTCGGCGATGTGCGGCCGGCCCAGGGTGGCCCCGGGAGCGACGTGGTGGATGACGTCGTCCCACGTCAGCGGGTAGTCCTCCGCGAGCAGGGTGACCATCCGTTCGGCCCGCGTGTAGCGCGCGTCCTTGGCCTTGGTGATCTCGTCGAGCAGGCCGGGGTGCGCCGGGTCGTGCAGGTAGCTGAGCAGGTGGACGCTGATGCCCTCTGTGGTCCGGCAGGAAATCTCCATCCCCGGGACCAGGGCGATGCCGTGTTCCCGGGCGGCCAGGGCGGCCTCGGCCCAGCCGTCGGTGGAGTCGTGGTCGGTCAGGGCGACGACGTCGATCCCCGCCTCAGCGGCGGACGCCATCACCCCGGCGGGGGCTTGGGTGCCGTCGGAAACATTCGAGTGAACATGCAGGTCAATCCTCACCTCTCCAGCCTAGTAGATGGGGCACGGCATGCTGTTGGCCTAAGCCGCGCCGCTGGTGAGACTATGGGACGGTGAACGATGCAGATAACACCCCAGTCTCCGCTTCCCAGCCCCTCGAAGAGCGCGTCAACAACCGCTCGCAGCGTCCCAGCTCCGACGCCTTCAAGGCATTCATGGCCAGTAACTGGGCGCCGTCCCAGCAGCAGCTTCCCGAACGGGACGATGTCGCCGGCCATGCAGCAGCCCGGCGCCGCGCCATCTCAGAGCAGTTCAAAGGTGAACGCCTGGTCATCCCCGCCGGTCCGCTGAAAGTCCGCTCGAACGACTGCGACTACCGGTTCCGCCCGCACTCCGCCTTCGCACACCTCACCGGCCTGGGCCTGGACCACGAGCCCGACGCGGTCCTGATCCTGGAGCCCGCCGAGGAAGGCAAGGGCGACGACGGCGGCCACCACCACGCGACGCTGTACTTCCGCCCGCTCGCCGGCCGGGACACCGAACAGTTCTACGCAGACTCCCGTTCCGGTGAATTCTGGATCGGCGCCCGCCCGACCCTCGCCGAGTTCAAGGCCCGCCTCGGCCTGGCGACCGCGGACATCAGCGAACTCGAACTCGCCATCACCAAGAACGTCGGCGCCCCGGAAATTGGCGGCATCTCCGTCCGCCTCGTCCGCAAGGTGGACGAGAACATCGATGCCCTCGTCGACACCGCCCGCTACAACACGGCCAAGGACCCGGAAAACCTGGACCTGGGCGTGCTCGATGCCCTGGACGAGAAGCTCAGCGAGGCCCTGTCCGAGCTGCGCCTGCTCAAGGACGAGTGGGAAGTCGAGCAGATGAAGCTGGCCGTGGCAGCCACGGTGGAGGGCTTCACCGAGGTGGTCAAGGCCCTGCCGCGGGCACTCACCCACCAGCGCGGCGAGCGCGTTGTGGAAGGGGCGTTCTTCGCCCGGGCCCGGGAGGAAGGCAACGAACTCGGTTACGACACCATCGCCGCCGCCGGAAACAACGCCACCGTGCTGCACTGGACCCGGAACACCGGCAAGGTCAACGCCGGAGAACTGCTGCTGCTCGACGCCGGCGTCGAGGCGGACTCGCTCTACACCGCAGACATCACCCGCACCCTGCCGGTGAACGGCACGTTCTCCGATATCCAGCGCAAGGTCTACGAGGCCGTGCTGGACGCCGCCGACGCCGGCTTTGCCGCCGCGCAGCCGGGCACGAAGTTCCGCGACATCCACACCGCAGCCACCACCGTACTGGCGGAACGGCTCGCCGAGTGGGGCCTGCTGCCGGTGTCCGTGGAGGAAGCGACCAGCCCCGAGGGCCAGCAGCACCGCCGCTGGATGCCGCACGGGACCAGCCACCACCTGGGCCTGGACGTGCACGACTGCGCCCAGGCCAAGCGGGAACTGTATCTGGACGGCGTCCTCACCCCGGGCATGGTCTTCACGATCGAACCCGGCCTGTATTTCAAGAACGAGGACCTTGGCATTCCCGAGGAATACCGCGGTATCGGTGTCCGCATCGAGGACGACATCCTGATGACCGCCGGCGGGCCGGTCAACCTCAGCGCCGCCCTGCCCCGCAAGGCCGACGACGTCGAGTCGTGGATGGCCGGCATCTACCAGGAAGCGGACGGCCCGGCCGCGTAACTGCAGGCTTTCCGCCGCCACTGCCGCTGATACGCAGAAGGCCTCCGCCCGGATCATTGATTCGGGCGGAGGCCTTCTGCGTTGCCGGCTAGGGCTTCGAGCCGTCCTGTCCGGGTTCCTGCTTGGGCGCATCGTTGACGCGTACCCCATACTGCGGCCGGCCGTCGGGCAGGTCCGGGTACCGGACCGCCGCCGGCTTGGCCGGCTCCTGCCCGACCTGCACGGGGCCCTCGGCGGGCCGGTCCGCGGGAGCGGTCGGCTGCTGGGACGGCGGGGTGGGGTGAACGTCAGTCCCGGGGCCCGCTTCCGGGCTGCGCTGGCCGTAGGGGTCGTTCCAGCCGGCGGGGCGCTGCGGTGCGTGGCCCTGCTGCCCCGGCTGCTGGGGGCCCTGCTGGGCGCCCTGCTGGCCCGGCTGCTGGTACGGCTGGTGCTGGTAGTCGTGCTGCGTGAAGCCGGCCGGTGCGGAGGCGTCATGCTGGGTCATCGGGAGCTGCTGGAGCAGCCGGCGTGCCTCGTTGGCGGCCTCGAAGGACACCACGACGTCGTAGCTGGTCGCCACCACCTGGCTGGTCGACGTGAAGTCGCGCTTGCCACGCTGCATGGCGTAGGTGACGATGCCGAAGAGCATAAAGAACGCCGCGCCCATGAGCACTGACGTCACTATGGAGAAATACCCCGGCGTCGTGGAGAAGAAGGAGAGCAAGATGCCGACGAAGAGGCCGAACCACATACCGCTCAACGCACCGGACAGTGCCACGCGAGGGTAGGTGAGCCGGCCGGTGACCCGTTCCACCATCTTCAGGTCATTGCCCACAATCGAGACCATCTGCACCGGGAACTGCTGGTCCGCCAGGTAGTCCACCGCCTTTTGGGCATCCAGGTAGGAAGTGTAGGACCCGACGGTGTCGCCCTTGGGGACAGTGCGGGCCTCGTCCGGGCCGGTGGGGGCGCCAGCCCTGGGAGCACCAAAAATGTTTGACATATGCCCATTCTTACCTATCCAGCTGGTGTCCGCCTGTAAATTCAGCTAAAAGAGAGCAGACTCGGTAGCCTGTAGTGGTGAGCACAAATCTTTCGCGGGTGTTTGTTGCGCGCCTCCTCGGACTGGATGTCTTCGACCCACTGGGCGACCGTCTCGGCAGGCTGCGCGACGTCGTCGTGCTTTCCCGCGGCACCCGCGGCGCCCCGCACGTGGTGGGCATCGTCGTCGAGGTCCCCGGCAAAAAGCGCGTCTTCGTGCCGATGACCCGGATTACCTCGATCGACCAGACCCAGATCATCTGCACGGGCCTGGTCAACCTGCGCCGCTTCGAACAGCGCGGCGCGGAAACCCTCGTCGTGGCCGAAATGTTTGACCGCCGGGTGACCCTCGCCGACGGCAGCGGCGACGCCACTATCGAGGATATCGCGATGGACAAGCACCGCTCCGGTGACTGGTTTGTCAGCAAGCTCTTCGTCCGCCGCGGCCACTCGCTCTCCCCGCTGAGCCGGCTGCGCCGCAACGAGACCATGATCATCGACTGGGCCGACGCGCAGCAGGGCGCCAAGACGGAGCCCCAGGCCGCCACCCAGTTCGTCGCCACGCACGAGGACCTGAAGCCGGCCGACTTCGCCGAAGCCCTCCAGGAAATGAGCGACAAGCGCCGGTTCGAGGTCGCCAGCGAACTCCAGGACGAGCGCCTCGCAGATGTCCTCCAGGAGATGCCCGAGGGTGACCAGGTGGAGATCCTCTCCGCCCTCGACGTCAACCGCGCCGCCGACGTGCTCGAGGAAATGGACCCCGACGACGCCGCCGACCTCCTCGCCGAGCTCCCCAGCGCCCAGGCGGAGGAACTGCTGCAGCTCATGGAACCCGAGGGCGCGGAAGACGTCCGCCGGCTGCTGGAGTACGACGAGGACACCGCAGGCGGCCTGATGACCCCGGTCCCGGTCATCCTGCCCCCGGAAGCCACCGTTGCCGAGGCCCTCGCCCATGTCCGCCGCGAGGAACTCTCCCCCGCCCTGGCCTCATCGATCTTCATCGCCCGGCCTCCGCTGGAGACGCCGACCGGCCGTTTCCTCGGCGTCGTCCACATCCAGCAGCTGTTGCGCTTCCCGCCGCCGGAACCGCTGGGCAACCTCGTGGACAAGACCCTTGAACCGGTCTCGGACCAGGCGCACATCAGCGAGGTGGCCCGCACCCTGGCCACCTACAACCTCAATTCGCTCCCCGTGGTCAACAGCGACGGTCGGCTAGTGGGGGCGGTGACTGTTGATGACGTGTTGGATCACCTGCTCCCGGATGACTGGCGCGCCCATGAGGACGATGCCCCGATAAGGAAGCTTGGAGGCCGCGTTGGCTGAGAACAGCACCCCCAGAACCTCCACAGCCCGGCCGGGCAGCAAGGCCAGCGGCAAAGGCAGCCTCGACACACCCCTGAGCGGGCGGCAGCGGATCCTGCCCAAGTTCTCCCCCAACCCGGATGCCTTCGGACAGACCACCGAGGGCTTTGCCCGCTTTATGGGCACACCGCAGTTCCTGGTCTACATGACGGTGTTCTGCATCTTCTGGCTGGTCTGGAACACCTGGGCACCGTTGGATTTCCAATTCGATTCACGCGAGCTCGGCTTCACCCTGCTCACCCTGATGCTGTCGCTGCAGGCCTCCTACGCCGCCCCGCTGCTGCTTCTCGCCCAGAACCGCCAGGACGACCGGGACCGGGTCTCGCTCCAGCAGGACCGGCAGCGCGCCGAGCGCAACCTCTCGGACACCGAATACCTGACCCGGGAGCTGGCCTCCCTCCGGATCGCCCTGCGCGAAGTCGCCACCCGCGACTACGTCCGGGCCGAGCTGCGCAGCCTGCTGGAGGACATGCTGGAGGCACAGGAGGAACTGCGCACCCACGACCCGTCCGCCGGCGTCCATGAGACCCCGCGGGACAAGGTCAAGGAGAAGCTGAAGGAACGCCGCGACAAGCAGCGCAACCCCCGCACCCAGCAGATTCCGCGGGTCAGGGCCGGAGGCAAGCGCGACACTCCGCCGGAAAATCCTTCGGACACCCGGCCCGAGAACCCGGCTTCGCCTGCACACCGCACCTTCCCCGAAAGCTGAGCATTCACCGCATGAGCACCACGCCGGGCCATATCCCCCTGGACTCCGCCCTCGACAAGGCCGTGCACGCGGCCCTCGCCACGGTGATCGACCCGGAACTCCGCCGTCCCATCACCGAGCTGGGGATGCTCGACTCGGTGGTGATCTCCGATGCGGGCCGGGTGCGGATCACAGTGCTCCTGACGATTGCGGGCTGCCCGCTGCGCGGCACCATCACGGCCGACTGCGAAGCGGCGCTGGGCGCCGTTCCCGGCGTCACCGCCGTCGACGTCGAGCTGAAGGTGATGACCCAGACCCAGCGGGACACGCTCAAGGAGCAGTTGCGCGGCGCCGGCGGGCAGCGCGGGATCCCCTTCAACGAACCCGGCTCCCTCACCAAGGTCTACGCGGTGGCGAGCGGCAAAGGCGGGGTCGGGAAGTCCTCCGTGACGGTCAACCTGGCCTGCGCTCTGGCCGCCCAGGGTCTGCGGGTGGGAATCGTGGATGCGGATGTGTACGGTTTCTCCGTCCCGGCCCTAATGGGCATCACCCAGTCCCCCACCCGGGTGGATGACATGATCCTGCCGCCGGTGGCCTACGGGGTCAAAGTGATTTCCATCGGCATGTTCGTCACCGGGAACCAGCCGGTCGCGTGGCGCGGGCCGATGCTGCACCGGGCTCTTGAGCAGTTCCTCACGGACGTCTATTTCGGTGACCTCGACGCGCTGTTCCTGGACCTGCCGCCCGGCACCGGCGACATTGCCATCTCGGTGGCCCAGCTGCTGCCGAAGGCGCAGATCCTTGTCGTGACCACCCCGCAGGCCGCCGCCGCGGACGTCGCGGAACGGGCCGGCGCCATTGCCACCCAGACCGGCCAGTCCGTGGCCGGGGTGGTGGAGAACATGTCCTACCTCGAGCTGCCCGACGGCGGCCGGATGGATCTGTTCGGCAGCGGCGGCGGCGCCGTGCTGGCCGAGCGGCTGTCCGCCACGGTGGGCACGGACGTCCCCCTGCTGGGGCAGATTCCGCTGGACATCCTGCTGCGTGAGGGCGGGGATGCCGGGGTTCCGTTGGTGCTGGGCCGCCCGGAGACCCCCGCAGCGGTGGCCCTCCTGGGCATCGCGGGGAAGCTCGCCGCCGTTCCGCGCGGGCTGACCGGGATGTCCCTGGGGCTGCAGCCGCGCTAGGTGGCCTCGGAGTCGAAGGGCGCCGGCTCGCCTGCGGGCAAACGCTCGATGACGCGGGCGGGACGCTGCTCCGCAGAGGCAGCCGAGGCGGCGGCCACAGCCGACACCGCGCCGGGCGCTCCGGCGCTCACGGGCTTCGTGTCGTCCTCCAGCAGGGCTTCCTTGATGATTCTGCGCGGATCGTACTGCCGGGGGTCGTATTTCTTCCAGTCGACCTCATCGATGTCGATGCCGACTTCTTCCTTGATCTGTTCCCGCGCGCCGGAGGCCATCCGGCGGACTTCCTTGACAAGGTTGGCGAGTTTCTGCGTGTATTCGGGCAGCCTGCTGGGACCGATCACCAGAAGTCCGATGATCAGCAGAAGCAGAAACTCCGGTCCGTTGATTCCAAGCACTTTAGGAAGATTACCCTCTCAATCGAAGCGGCGACGATTCCGCAGGGACACACGACGGCGGCCGCCGGCCGCTGCGCGTGTCACGGGGCAAGGAGCTTCAGGATTCTGCCCATTCCCCGCTCGATCCGGGCCGTGATTCCGTCCGGCGTGGTTCCGTCTGCCGGCGCGGCTTCGGGCCGCGGCACGGCGCGTGCAGCCACCAGGGCCGCCACGCCTTCGCCGGCCAGGGCAGCGGGCTGATCCGACACGTAGGTGTAGGTGCCGGCGGAGTTCTGATAGATGGCGCGGAAGGGCGCCGCAGGGTTGATCCAGAGCCTCCCGCTGCGGGCCGCCGCGAAAGTTTCCGGCCCGGTGCCGGCGGGCGCACCCATGCTTTGCGCACTGACGGCGGTGAAGCCGTCGGCCGTTGCGGTATGGCCCGTGAGCACGTTGACCGGGGGCGTGGCCGCCGGGGGCTGGACCCCCGAGCTGCCCCGCTGCGGCGGCGCCGCGCTGTGCTGCTCCAGCACCGTGGCGAAATAGCGGCCGTCGGTGAGCCGGAGTTCGACCATGTCCGTGCCGGCCACGACGCCGCCGCGGGCCCAGACGAGATGGAAGCCCAGCTCCCGGAGCTCCGGACACGACCAGCCCTGCGCCCGCAGTGCTGCCAGCTGCCCGGCAGTCAGTGCGTCGGAGGGCGTGATGTCGGGTTCGCCCGTCAGGCTCCAGCCGGTTCCGGCGCCGGCGGCCGAGGAGACCCGCATGTCCTCGTGCAGGAAGGCGGAGGCCGTGCCGGCGGCTTCCGGTGGTACCGGGGTTCCCCCCATCAGGTATGCGGATCCGGCCATCAGGGCAACGGCGGCGGTCGCGCCACCGGCGGCCAGAGCCGCGAGCCGGATTCCCGGCCGGGCGCCGCGTTGCCGGGCGCCGCGTCCCCGGGCGCCGTGTCCCCGGGCGCCGTGGTCCGTGGACGGCAGTTCCCCGCCCGGCAGCGGCGCCGCGGGTGCTGCGTCGCGCGCCAGTCCCTCGGTGCGGGCGAGCAGCCGCGCGGTCAGGTCGTCACTGGCGGCGGGCACGGCGGCGCCGCGCAGCCGTTCCAGGTATTGCTGTTCGCGGCGCTCCTGCAAACGGCATTCCGCGCACCGCCCCTGGTGCTGCCGGCGACGGCGGCCGGCCGCGGAACCCCGCCGGCCGCCCTGGCAGCCGCAGGGCAGACCGCGCCGCAGTCGTTTCAGCAGTCGTTTCAGCAGGCTCATCGCCCTGTTCAGAGGAGGCCGGCGATGCGCGGCATCTTGAGCCGCGGCTTGAGGGACTGCTTCGGCCGGGGGTCGCGGTGCGCCAGCTTTTCCCGGAGCATGGTCCGGCCGCGGTGGATCCGGGACCGCACGGTTCCGAGCTTGACGCCCAGCGCCACGGCCACCTCGTCGTAGGACAGCCCCTCGAGGTCGCACAGGACGACGGCGGCCCGGAAGTCCGGGGGCAGTTCCTCGAGGGCGGCCTGGACGTCGAGGTCAAGGTTGTTGAATTCGAAGCTTTGCTCCGGGCCGGGTTCGCGGCCGGGGAGCTTGGACTCGGCGTCCTCGGCCAGCGCGTCGAAGCGGATGCGGCTCTTGCGCCGGGCCTGGTCCAGGAAGAGGTTGGTGGTGATGCGGTGCAACCACCCGTCCAGGGTTCCGGGCTTGAAGTTTTCGAGCGAGCGGAAGACGCGGACGAACACTTCCTGGGTGAGGTCCTCGGCGTCGAACTTGTTGCCCGTGAGCCGGTACGCGAGCCGGTAGACCTTGGCGGAGTGGTTGGTCACCACTTCCTCCCACGTCGGCCGGACCCACTCGGCTTCGGCGGCGGGCTGGGACTCTTCAGTTGCAGGGACACCTGTCTGAACCGACATCGTCCGCTCCCCTCGTGATGGCACATACGCCGTGGCTGGTGCTTGCCGGTGCAAGCTCCTGCACCCCTGATTCGGCGCCGATCACCTCGCGGATGAGCGGATACCCATCATTTCAAATCAAGCTGGGAATTTCCTGACGCAGGCCGCACTTCCGCCCAAGGCGCAAACGGCCCTCCGGACGCCGTCGCGGCCGCGTCACAGGCACCTCCCGGAACCGCCCCGCCGGACACAGTAGGCTGTAATGAACACTCCCCCTGCCGCCCAGAAAGCGATACCCATGAGCGCCGATAAGTCCACGAGCTGGTCCTACGCAGAAGATCTGCCTGCCGAGGATGAGGTCCTGATACACGCGCGCGAACGGTCCTTCGAACTGGGCGTCACTCCGATCGGCCCCGGCGTGGGCGCGGTCCTGACGGTGTTGGCCGCCGCCTCGAAGGCGCAGACCGCCGTGGAGATCGGAACCGGCGCCGGCGTCTCGGGCGTATGCATCCTGCGCGGTCTCGGACCCAACGCCGTACTGACCACAATCGACGTCGACGTCGAACACCTCAAGGCGGCCCGGGAAGCGTTCCAGGAGGCCGGCAGCCCGGCCAACCGGACCCGTACCATTTCCGGCCGGGCCGGCGACGTCCTCCCGCGGCTGACCGACAGCGCCTACGACCTGGTGTTCATCGACGCGGACAAGCCGAACTATCCCGGTTACGTGGAGCAGGCCGTCCGGCTGCTGAAGCGGGGCGGGCTGCTGGTGGTCAATGACGCTTTGGACAAGGACAAAGTCGCCAACCCTGCCGCGCGGGACGCCACCACGGCGGTGCTCAGGCAGGTGGGCAAGTCTATCCGTGACGACGACCGGCTGGCATCGGCAATGCTTCCGACCGGCGACGGCCTGCTGATCGCCGTCAAAAAGTAGCGTCAAGAAGTAGCGGTCTGGCTGTACACCGTCGGGCACCCTCCCGTCCGGCTCAGCGGACGCATAGCGGACAGAAAAAGGGCGGGACCTGCAGTCAACCGACTGCCGGCCCGCCCTTCTGAATTCTGGTGCGAAGCTGTCCGCGAGGTTACTCGGTAACGCCGACGAGGCATTCCTTGAGGTTTGTCGCTTCGGCCGAATTGAGTTCGACGACGAGCCGTCCCCCACCTTCGAGCGGAACCCGCATAATGAGGCTTCGTCCCTCTTTCGTCACTTCCATCGGGCCGTCGCCGGTGCGTGGTTTCATAGCCGCCATAAGGAATATCCCCTCCATTAGTCCAGTGACTTACCAGCCCGGCCGGGCTGCGTCCGCTTAGTCAATCAAGCTGCCCGGCGGCCGTGATGGGAACATCAGGGCCATCTACTCAGTTTGCTTCTTGTCCTTGCTTAGCATCTATTATCGCGTAACTTAGCGCCCGGAGCTAATCGTTGGACTTTCCACACCGCCGCGCAGATCCGGGCCGGCGCCGCAAAAAGGTGCTTTGCGTCACGGCGGATAGTCCCCTCCGCCGGGCAACGGCGCCCAGGCCCACAGCCACACGATCCAGACGATCTGGAGCAGCAGGAACATGACCACCACGGTGCCGCGGTAGGCCCGCGAACGGGAAAGCAAAGCGGCACTGAGGGCCAGCGGGAAGAGCGGCAGCAGCATCCGGAAGGTGCTGGTCTGGGGGTGCAGGAAGATCAGCAGATAGCCCATGTAGCAGCTGCACCACAACCGAAGCTCGGTGCCCAGCGCGGCCACGGGCCGGGACATCATGAACAGGACAAAGAGCGCAACAAAAACGAAGGGGGCCAGGACTCCCAGCACCGGGCCGAAGAGCAGGATGCCGGTGTCGAACCAGGGTTTGAAGGGCACCAGGTCATGGCCCCGCCACACGGTTTCGGTCTTGGTGTAGGCCTGGATGTCCCCGGTGACCGCCCAGGCGATCGCGGGCCACAGCAGGGCCCCGATCCCGCTGACCACGGTCAGGCCGGCGAGGGACCAGAGCCCGGAACCCGCGGGCGCAGCCGCGCCACGGGGACTGCCCGCTGCACGCCAATGCCACAGGCGGTAGAGGAAGAGGAGCCCCGCCATCGCCGCAAACGGCACGCCGGTGGGGCGCGAGAGGCACATCAGCACGACGACGGGCATCGCCGACAGGTATCGGCGCTGCACCACGAGCAACAGCGCGGCAGCGAGCAGGAGGAGGTTCAGCGACTCCGCGTAGGGCACCTGCAGCACCGGCGACACGGGAAACGTGGAGAAGAACACCGTCCCCCACAGTGCCGTGGTGTGGGTGGCCCGGTGCCTGAAGAGGCTGTAGGCCACCAGTGCCGTGCCGAGGCCGCACACCATCGCGATGAGCGTCAGGGCAAGGGCCGGCTGCATCCCGGTCGCGCCCGCAAGGACCCGGCCCAGCATCGGAAACAATGCGTAGAACGCCCACGCGTTTTCCTGGACGTTGCCGGCGGCATCCGTCGGCAGGACGTCCGGGTAGCCGTTCTGCAATGCTTCGCCGTACCAGCGGGCGTCCCAGATATTGACGAACGACCAGTAGTCCGGTTTGGCGGGAAACCAGGGATTCACACCCTGGTGCAGGGCGGCCGCCATGAAAATCCAGGCACTGACGAGCCGGGCGGCGAGGTACAGCCCGCCCACCTGGACCCACCACGGCCACCTGGACACGCGCGTGCCGGCCGAAGCCAGGCGGGTCCACAGGGCCGCGTTCAGGCCCACCGGCGCAACGGACAGAGCATGCATCGGCCCGTTGTCCATCGACCCGTTGTCCATCTGATCGTCATTTACCGGCTTGTTTACCGGCTTGTTCACCGGCTTGTTCACCGGCCCTGCCCGGCGGCCGGGCGCAGGCGTTCCAGTTCCTCCCCGAGGTCCGCAATTTTCCGGTCCTTGGCGGCAATCTGGTCCCGCAGTTCGTCGAGCACCTGGTCCACCTGGTCCATCCGGTAGCCGCGCAGGCCGATGGCGAAGCGGAGGTGGTCGACGTCGGACGGGTCGGCCTCCTCAGGCAGAAGCACGGGAGGCAGGGAGGCCACCGGCTCGTCGAATCCGTCATCGAAGGGCTGCCCGCCTCCCCGGGCACGGCCTCGGCGGACGACTCTCGATGCGACATCGGTGCCCAGCAGGACTGCGACGCCGATCAGCACGATCGCCAGGAAAATCAGGAAGAAGCTCACCCCTACATCGTGCCAGACGGCGGCGGGCGGACTCGTCAGGCCCGCGTGCCGCGGCCGCTGCTGTTGCCGCCGTTGGTGCCGTTGCTGTTGCCGCTGTTATGGATCCCGTTTCCCGGGACGGTGCCGTTCGGGTTCCGATGGCGGGCCGCCCCTTCCACCACGAGCTCCACGGCGGTGGCCGGATCGTCCACCACCTGGATCAGGTCCAGGTCCTCTTCCGACATCATGCCTTCGGCGACCAGCGTGTTCTTGATCCATTCGACCATCGGGCTCCAGAACGCGGTCCCCAGGAGCACGATCGGGAAGGACGTGACCTTGCGGGTCTGGACGAGGACCATGGCTTCGAAGAGCTCATCCAGGGTTCCGAGGCCGCCGGGAAGCACGATGAACCCCTGGGCGTACTTGACGAACATGGTCTTGCGGGCGAAGAAGTAGCGGAAGTTAATGCCCAGGTCCACCCACTGGTTCATGCCCTGCTCGAAGGGCAGCTCAATGCCGAGTCCCACCGACACCCCGTTGCCCTGGACGGCGCCCTTGTTCGCGGCCTCCATCGACCCGGGGCCGCCGCCCGTGATCACGGCCAGTCCGGCTTCGGCGAGTTTCCGGCCCACCTCGACGGCGAGCTCGTAGTTGGGGCTGCCCGGCACTGTCCGCGCGGAGCCGAAGACGCTGACCGCGGTTCCAAGATCGGCGAGTGCGCCGAATCCCTCCACGAATTCGCTCTGGATCCTCAGCACACGCCACGGGTCGGTATGCACGAACTGTCCGGGGCCCTTGGTGTCCAGCAGGGTCTGGTCGGACATCGTGACCCTGGCCTGCTTTCGTCGCAGCTCCAGCGGCCCTTTGTGGCGTATTCCGTTGACCGGTGGTGTGTCGCGCTTTTCGGGCGCCGGCTTTCCATCGTGGTCCTGGCCTTGGCTGCGCTGCGGATCGGTACTCATGCCCACAGGGTAGCGCGGAAATCCTTGGGTTCCCTTGGGACGCATGCGGGCCCGCCGGACGGCGCTTCCGTGCGCAGGCGTCCCCGGCAGGCACTCTGACCTGCAGGTATCTCTTGAATCACGATCTGGAGGAAGTCGGAGTGATTGCAGTCATATAGGGCCAATGTTCGCTAGATTCTTCTTATGACTACTCAAGTGCCTGGCGACGCGCTCGTCTCCCTGAATGCCGTGAACAAGCATTACGGTCAGTTGCACGTCCTGAAGGACATCACCATGAACGTCCGCAAGGGCGAGGTTGTCGTTGTCATCGGGCCGTCGGGCTCGGGCAAGTCGACGCTCTGCCGCGCCATCAACCGCCTCGAGACCATCGACGACGGCGTGATCAAGATCGACGGAAAAGTGCTGCCCGAGGAAGGCAAAGAACTCGCAAAGCTCCGCGCCGACGTCGGCATGGTCTTCCAGTCGTTCAACCTCTTCGCGCACAAAACGATCCTCGAGAACGTCACCCTCGGGCCCATCAAGGTCAAGGGAGTCCCCAAGGCCGAAGCGGACAAGGACGCCATGGCGCTGCTCGAGCGGGTCGGCGTCGGACACCAGGCGCCCAAGCTGCCGGCGCAGCTCTCCGGCGGTCAGCAGCAGCGTGTGGCGATTGCCCGTGCCCTCGCGATGAAGCCGAAGGTCATGCTCTTCGACGAGCCCACCTCCGCCCTTGACCCGGAAATGATCAACGAGGTCCTGGACGTGATGATCCAGCTCGCCAAGGAGGGCATGACCATGATCGTGGTCACCCACGAGATGGGCTTTGCCCGCAAGGCCGCGGACCGCGTGGTGTTCATGGCCGACGGCCAGATCGTCGAGGACGCCACCCCCGAAGAATTCTTCACCAACCCCAAGAGCAGCCGGGCGAAGGACTTCCTGTCCAAGCTGCTGACTCACTGAGTCCCTCCCGAGTTCGCACCCTGGCCGCCGGAAGGCAGCCGTCCAATGAAAGGAATGTCATGATGGCATTTTTGACCCGAAGGAAATCCCTTCTGGTTGCCGCATCCGCAGCTCTGGCCCTCAGCCTGAGCGCCTGCGGCGGCAGCTCCTCCACTACCAACCCGCCCGTAGCCGAGAAGCCGAGCTTCGCTGCCGACAGCACCATGGCCAAGCTTTCATCCGCAGGCAAGGTCGTTATCGGCACCAAGTTTGACCAGCCCCTGTTCGGCCAGAAGGGCCTCGACGGCAAGCCTGTCGGTTTCGACGTGGAGATCGGCAAGCTGATCGCAGCCAAGCTGGGCATCGCCGCCGACAAGATCGAATGGAAAGAAACGGTTTCCGCAAACCGTGAGCAGTTCATCAAGAACGGCGACGTCGATATCATCGTGGCGACCTACACGATCAACGACAAGCGCAAGACCGAAGTGTCCTTCGCCGGCCCGTACTACGAGGCCGGTCAGGCCCTCATGGTGAACAAGGACAACACCTCCATCACCAAGCCGGAAGACGTCAAGGGCAAGAATGTCTGCTCCGTCACCGGGTCCACCCCTGCCGCGACGATCGTCGAGAAGTACGGAGCAGTCCTGGTTCCGGCCGCGACCTACTCCGCCTGCCTCGAGCCGCTGCGCAACAAGCAGGTTGAGGCGATCACCACCGACAACGTCATCCTCGCCGGCTTCGTGAACAAGGAACCGGACGCCTTCAAGCTGGCCTCGGACCAGACCTTCACCAAGGAGCCCTACGGCATCGGCCTGAAGAAGGACGACACGGTCTTCCGCAACTGGATCAATGACCAGCTGGAAACCTTCGCCAAGGACGGGTCCTACAAGAAGGCCTGGGAAGCCACCGCCGGCGCAGTCATCAAGACCGCGCCCGAACTCCCCGCGATCAACCGCTACTAAATGGGTACGGCGGTTGCCGTCGTCCGCGCCTGGCGCGGCGACGGCAACCGCCTCTCCTTATGTTCAGCCCGAATCCCCTCAAGGCAGCCGAAGGAAACTATGGACGTCATTATTGAAAGCCTCCCCCAGTACTGGGACGGCTTTCTCAGAACCCTCTTCCTGTCCGTGGTCTCGGGGATCTTCGCACTGATCTTCGGCACCGTGCTCGCGGCAGCCCGCGTCTCGCCCATCGCCGCCCTCCGCGGCTTCAGCATGGCGTACGTGGAGATTGTCCGGAACACCCCGCTGACCATCGCCTTCTTCTTCGCGGCCGTGGTGCTGCCCCGCCTCGGGGTGACGTTCCAGCAGTTCGAGGTGGCCGCCATCATTGCGTTGAGCGCCTACACCTCGGCCTTCATCGCCGAAGCGGTGCGCTCGGGCGTCAACAGCGTCCCGGTCGGCCAGGCCGAGGCCGCCCGCAGTATCGGCATGAAGTTCAGCCAGGTCCTCAGCCTGATCATCCTCCCGCAGGCCCTGCGCACGGTGATCCCGCCCATGATCAACATCCTGATCGCACTCGTGAAGAACTCCTCGGTGGCAGGCGCGTTCTTCGTGCTGGAGCTCTTCGGCTACGGCCGGCAGCTCGCCAACGCGCACGGCGATGCCGTGCTGTGGGTCCTGGTCGGCGTCGCCTTCTTCTACCTGCTGATAACCGTCCCGCTTGGCTACCTGGCCACCGTGGTTGAACGAAAGGTGGCGATCGCCCGATGAGCTCGGTCCTTTACGACGTCCCCGGGCCCAAGGCCCGCCGCATTTCCCTGATCGGCTCCATCATCGGCATCGTCGCGATTGCCGGTCTCCTCGCCTGGGCCACCTCCATCCTTGCTCAGCAGGGTATTTTCGAAGCGAAGCGCTGGGAGGTCTTCCAGATCCCGGATGTCTGGGCGCTGATCGGCAACGGCATCCTTGCCACGCTCAGCGCGGCCGCTGTGGCTGCCGTGATCGCGTTCCCGCTGGGGCTCGTGCTGTGCCTCATGCGCATCTCCGATGTGGCCTGGATCAGGATCCCGACACGGATCGTGCTGGAATTCCTGCGCGGCATGCCCGTGGTCCTGATGATGTTCTTCGTGCTGCTGGTGTTTGCGACCGGCTCCTTCGTCGCCGTCGTGGCGGGCCTCGTGCTCTACAACTCGGCGATCTTCGCGGAGATCATCCGCGCCGGCATCCAGTCCCTGCCGAAGGGCCAGCGTGAGGCCGGCCTCGCGATCGGCCTCACCAGTTTCGCCTCCCGGCGCAGCGTCGAGCTGCCCCAGGCGATCCGCCGCATGCTGCCCTCGCTCGTGGCGCAGCTCGTGGTGCTGTTGAAGGACACTTCGCTGGGTTACATCGTTTCCTACGAGGAACTGCTGCGGAAGGTGCAGATCATGGCCGACTTCCTGGGCCCGGAGTACCTGTTCCCGGTGTTCTTCGTCGCGGCGGCGATCTACATCGCCATCAACTTCTCCGTGTCCCGGCTGGCCATCTGGATCGAGCGCCGCGGTTCCAAGAAGACCGCCGGTGGCGTAGCGCATGTCCCGGCCGCCGGGATCGCCGTCAAGTAGTCCACCCGCATCGCAAGAAGGTCCGGAACTCCCGTCAGGGGCTCCGGACCTTCTTGCGTTGGGCGCTAAAGCCGGCGGCTCTACGCCGCGAGCCAGCTCCGCAGCGCCCGCAGGCATTCACGGATCGCCTCCGCCTCGACATGCTCGTTGTCCTTGTGCGCCAGCAGCGGGTCCCCCGGTCCGAAGTTCACGGCGGGAATGCCCAGTTCGCTGAAGCGCGCGACGTCGGTCCAGCCGTACTTGGGCTTGGGCTCGGCCCCGACCGCGGCCACGAAGGACGCTGCGGCCGGGTGGGTCAGTCCCGGCCGCGCCCCGGCGGCGCTGTCGGTGCGGACGACGTCGAACCCGGCCAGGAGTGCCCGCACATGGTCTTCGGCCTCGTCCGGCGTCTTGTCCGGGGCGAAGCGGTAGTTGATTTCGACGACGCAGCGGTCCGGGATGACGTTGCCGGCGGTGCCGCCGTTGATCTTGACCGCGTTGAGGCTTTCCCGGTAGTCCAGTCCGTCCACGGTGATGGTCTGCGGCTCGTACGCGGCCAGCCGGGCCAGGATCGGCGCCGCGGCGTGGATCGCGTTGCTGCCCATCCAGGCGCGGGCGGAGTGGGCCGCCTCGCCGAGTGTGGTCGCCTCGAAGCGGATGGTGCCGTTGCAGCCGCCCTCCACCGTTCCGTCCGTGGGTTCCAGCAGAATCGCGAAGTCCCCGCCCAGCAGGCCGCCGTGGTTGCGCACCAGCCGGCCGAGCCCGCTCTTGACGGCCTCGACTTCCTCATGGTCGTAAAACACGAAGGTGACGTCCCTGGCCGGCTCCCCGCCGCCGTCGAACAGGCCGGCAGCGAGGGCAAGTTGCACCGCGACGCCGCCCTTCATGTCGGTGGTGCCCCGTCCGTAGAGGATGCCTTCGCCGGGGGCGCCGGAGGGCCAGTAGGAAGGCACGGTGCCAAGGGATCCCTCGGTGACGGGCAGCGGCACGGTGTCGAGGTGCCCGGCGAGGATCACCCGTTCGGCGCGGCCGAGGGTGGTGCGGGCGATGATCGAGTCACCGTCCCGGACCAGTTCCAGCTGCGGGACCGAGCGGAGGGCATGTTCCACGGCGTCCGCCAGGGCCGTTTCGTTGCCGGAGACGCTGTCAATGTCGATCAGGGCGGCGGTCAGCAGCGCGACGTCCTGGCGGAGGTCAAGGCGGGCGGGCACCTGCGGGCGCGGGGTATGGGCAGTGGATTCCTGGGCAGTCACGGTTCCACTTTATCCGCCAGCGCTCCCGGTCACGTGGGCGTCTTGAGTTTCAGCCACCGCGGACGCCCTCTATAGACTTGGAGAATGACTGAGACCGCTTCTTCTGCTGTGCCCGCCGCCCCCCGCTCTGACACCCCCGCTGACGCCCGCTCTGCTTATGGATTTGGCGTCGCCACCGTTTCCAGCCGCAACGGCGCGGCCACCGTACTGGACGTCTGGTACCCGGCGCCGGCCCTCGGCATCGCGGCGGAGCACCTCCGCGACGCCGCCAACGCGGACCAGAGCCTCAGCGACATCGCGGACCACGGCACCGACGCGGACCGTGGCACCGAGCAGAAGGTCGTGTTCGTCCAGATCCACCTCGATGAGGCACCGGCGGACACCGCGGACGCCTACCTGCGCCTCCACCTGCTCTCGCACCGGCTGGTCCGGCCCAACAGCATCAACCTCGACGGCATCTTCGGCAAACTCCCGAACGTCGTGTGGACCAACTTCGGCCCTGCCGCCGTCGAGGACTTCGAGCTGACCCGGGCCCGGCTGCGCAAGCGCGGCGCCGTGACCGTCTACGGCGTGGACAAGTTCCCCCGGATGGTCGACTACGTTATTCCCTCCGGCGTCCGGATTGCCGACGCCGACAGGGTCCGGCTCGGCGCGCACCTGGCCGAGGGCACCACCGTCATGCATGAGGGCTTCGTGAACTTCAATGCCGGCACCCTCGGCACGTCCATGGTGGAAGGCCGCATCTCCGCAGGTGTCGTCGCCGGCGACGGTTCCGACGTCGGCGGCGGAGCGTCGATCATGGGCACCCTGTCCGGCGGCGGCAAGGAAAAGATCGCCCTGGGCGAGCGTGTACTGCTTGGCGCCAACTCCGGCGTGGGCATCAGCATCGGCGACGACTCCGTCGTCGAGGCCGGCCTGTACGTCACGGCAGGCACCCGTGTCCGCGTGATCGGGCCGAAGGACGCCGACGGTGAGGACACCAGCCGGATCGTGAAGGCCGTCGAGCTCTCCGGGGTCGCCAATCTGCTGTTCCGGCGCAACTCGTCCACCGGCGAGGTCGAGGTCCTCCCCCGCAAGGGGCAGACCGTCGAACTCAATGAGGCCCTGCACGCCAACTAGGGTTGGGACAACGGGCCGACCGGCTCATGAACGGACCGGCCTGCGGGCCTGAGGGAGTAGTTACTTGGCACGCAGAGGCAGCTGGCGGCGGCGGATTGTGCTGTTGCTGACGCTGGCGATGGTCGCCGGCGGGGTCTACACGGCGGTGGCGTTCCTGGACCGCTCGGAGACCCTGATTTCCGAGCGCTGCACCGCCGAAGGGAGCGGGAGGGCCGAACTCGCCACGGACCAGGCCGCCAACGCGGCCCTCATCACCGCCGTCGCGGTCCGGCGCGGACTGCCGGCACGGGCGGCCAGCATCGCGCTCGCCACGGCCATGCAGGAGTCCAAGCTCCGGAACATCGGGCACGGCGACCAGGCAGGGCCTGACTCACGCGGGCTGTTCCAGCAGCGGCCGTCCCAGGGCTGGGGCACCGCGGAGCAGGTCATCGATCCGTACCACGCGAGCAACGCCTTCTACAACGCCCTCGTGAAGGTCCCAGGCTACGAGTCGCTGGAAATCACCGACGCCGCGCAGCGGGTCCAGCGGTCGGCGTATCCGCAGGCGTACGCCCAGCACGAGGTGATGGCCCGCGCATTCGCCTCCTCGTTGACCGGACGGACGGCTGCCGGGCTGGACTGCACCCTGCGCGCCCCTGACGAGGCCGGCGACCCGGCCGCCGCGCAGGAGCGGCTGTCCGAGGCGTTCGGCGCCGTTCCGGTCACCGTGGAGGGAAACACCCTGCTTGTTGAAGCCGAGGGCGCCCAGGCCTGGGCCGTGGCGCAGTGGGCCGTGGCCAACGCGAAAGGGCTGTCCATCGCCGCGGTAGAAGCGGACGGCCGAGGCTGGACCCGGGAAGCCCGGAACGGCTGGCGCCCGGCCGACGTTCCGGCGGGGCAGGTCCGCGTGGCCCTCGCCGAGGCACCTCCCAAGTAGCCGTCCGGCTCAGACCAGCAGGTCCACCACGGGCTGAACGTAGCTGCGGAACAGTTCCGGCTGGGAGAACAGCTCCCGGCTCATGAGGATCTTGTCCGGCTCGAGGTACCAGGCCCGGGGCTCGGCCAACGGCAGCTCGATGATGGTCAGGTTGAAATCACGGGCCGCCCGGCCCACCTCCAGCAGCCTGTCGTCCACCATGTCGGCCAGCAGCTGCACGCCGCCACCGGCCTCCCTTTCAGCCTCGAGCGCGACGTACTCGCCGCGGCGTTCCCGGGCCCAGGACAATGCCGCACCGAAGTGCGCCTGCAGCACACGCCGGAGCGCGGGTGAATTGCTGAACGCCCGGAAGCCGGGCGGTCCCAGTTCGGGCGACATCTCCGGATGCGCTTTGAGGAGCTGCTCCCACCACGCTTCCCACTCGGTCTTGAGTGCGGAGTGGCCGCCTACTTCAGCAATGAGGTGGGTGTGGTCGGAGGACCGGATCTTTGGTGCCACGTGGCACAGTGCCGGGTGGCCGGCGCTGTTGAGGCCGGCGGCGTCGCGGACATACAGGGCAATGAGCATGGGACCCGAAGTGTCCATTGTGATCCGCCAGCCAGGTCCGCCTGTGTGGTGCATCCGATAGCCTCCTTGGCAAGACGTACTATCCCAGTGTATTCCTCACGCTAACGCAGGTTAATGGCGTGGAACACGGTTGCCCAGGCCGGCCAGATGGGCTTCCAGCACGTCCCGGCACATCCGGGCAGTCATCCATTCGGGCTGCAGCAGTGCGTGCATGGTGAGCCCGTCCAGGGTGGCGAGCAGCCCTTCGGCCTCGGTGACGAGCCGTTGCTGATCCGGGCCTGCCTCCTGGGCCGCCTGGGCACCCTGCCCGCCGTCGGCGGCCGTGAGTTCCATCACGAGCCTTCCCACGATCGCAGCGACGGCACGGTGGCTGCGGTCCGCCTCCGGGGCCAGGAACGGTTTTGTCCTGGCGGCGTTCTTGAAGGCCATCCAGACGCACGCGTCGACGGCCCGTTCCTCATCCAGCGGCAGGACCTCGCCCAGCAGTGCTAAAACAGCCTCGTGGTGGTCCGCGGTGCCCGGCAGGAGGCCGCCAAGCCGGTCGTCGGCCGCCGTCAGCCGCCCGACGATCCGGTCGACGACGACCCCGAAGGAGTGGACCAGCAGCTCATCACTGCTGGCGAAGTAGTGCCGGACGGATCCGACGGCGAGTTCGGCCTCGACGGCAACTTCCCGGAGAGACGCCCGTTCGAGTCCATCTGCTGCCACGATCCTGAAGACCGCCTGGACCACTTCCTGGCGCCGTAATGCGGCGTCGACAAATTTGGGCATTAGTCTTTTTTAGCACGGATGAACCCGTCTGACGGCGGGGCACACCGCCGGCGGTACGGCTTGCCCGCCACAGCCCGGGCGCGGAGGTGGGATAGCCTAGGAGGCATGAGAATTCTGGTTACTGGTGGCACCGGTTACATCGGTTCGCACACCGTGCTGTCCCTGCAGGAAGCCGGCCATGAGGTGGTGGTCCTGGACAACCTGGTGAACTCCAGCGAGGAAGCGCTGCGCCGGGTCGCCGAACTCAGCGGCATCCCCGCGGTGTTCCACCGCGCGGACCTCGTGGACGAGGCCGCGGTCGACGCCGTCTTCGCCGAGCACACGATCGAGGCCGTGATCCACTTCGCCGGGCTCAAGGCGGTCGGCGAATCCGTCCGGGAACCCCTGCGCTACTACCACAACAACCTCGTCGGCACCCTGAACCTGCTCCGCGTGATGGACCGGCACAACGTCCGCTCCATCGTCTTCAGCTCCTCCGCGACGGTCTACGGCGAGCACAACCCCAGCCCGTACCTGGAAAAGATGGAGATCGGCGCGAACAACCCCTACGGCCGGACCAAGGAACAGGTCGAGGACATCCTCGCGGACCTCGGCGCCGCGGACCCGCGCTGGCACATCGCGCTGCTGCGCTACTTCAACCCGGTCGGCGCGCACCCCTCCGGCCGGATCGGCGAGGACCCGCAGGGCATCCCGAACAACCTCGTCCCCTTCATCGCCCAGGTCGCCGTCGGCCGGCGCGAGAAGCTGATGGTCTTTGGCGGCGACTACGACACCCCGGACGGGACCTGCCAGCGGGACTACATCCACGTCGTCGACCTCGCCGAGGGCCACGTCGCCGCGCTCGGGCACATCAGCGGCCGGGCCGGGGTCCACCGCTGGAACCTCGGCTCCGGCACCGGATCCTCCGTCCTCGAAGTGCTCCGCTCCTTCGAAAAAGCCGCCGGCAAAACCATCCCGTACCAGATCACCGCCCGCCGGCCCGGGGACCTGCCCGCGTTCTGGGCCGACGCGTCCTCGGCCCTGGCCGACCTCAGCTGGTCCACCACCCGGACCGTCGACGAAATGTGTCAGGACCACTGGCGCTGGCAGAAAAACAACCCCCAGGGCTACACCGCCTGAGCCGCACGCCCCCGGACAAACGACGCCGGCCGCGCTCCTCGTCTGAGGTGCGCGGCCGGCGTCGTACTGCGTGGGTCCTTAGTGCACTACACCGAAGGGTAGTTGCGCTCCGGCTCGCCGATGTAGAGCTGGCGCGGACGGCCGATCTTGGTGTTGGGGTCGCTGATCATTTCGCGCCACTGGGCAATCCAGCCCGGCAGGCGGCCGATCGCGAAGAGCACGGTGAACATCTTCTCCGGGAAGCCCATGGCCTTGTAGATCAGTCCGGTGTAGAAGTCCACGTTCGGGTAGAGCTTGCGCTGGATGAAGTAGTCATCATTCAGGGCCTTTTCCTCGAGGCGCAGGGCGATCTCCAGGAGTTCGTCGTTGCCGCCGAGCTTGGTGAGGATCTCGTGCGCCGTGGCCTTGACGATCTTGGCGCGCGGGTCGTAGTTCTTGTAGACGCGGTGTCCGAAGCCCATGAGGCGGACGCCGTCCTCCTTGTTCTTGACCTTCTCCATGTAGTCCTCGGGCTTGGTGCCGTCGGCCTGGATCTGGCGCAGCATCTTGAGCACTGCCTCGTTGGCGCCGCCGTGGGCGGGGCCGAAGAGTGCGTTGATGCCGGCGGACACGGAGGCGAAGAGGTTCGCGTTGGACGAGCCGACCAGCCGGACCGTGGAGGTCGAGCAGTTCTGCTCGTGGTCGGCGTGCAGGATGAGGAGCAGGTCCAGCGCCTTGGCGACGACCGGGTCCACCTCGTACTGCTCGGCCGGAAGGCCGAAGCTCAGGCGCAGGAAGTTCTCCACGAGGTTGTGGGAGTTGTCCGGGTAGAGCATCGGCTGGCCGATGCTCTTCTTCAGGGCGTAGGCGGCGATGACCGGCATCTTGGCCAGCAGCCGGTAGGTGGAGACCTCCACCTGCTCGGCGTTGAACGGGTCCAGCGAGTCCTGGTAGAACGTGGAGAGCGCGGACACGGCCGAGGACAGCACCGGCATGGGGTGCGCGTCCCGCGGGAAGCCGCTGAAGAAGCCCTTGAGCTCCTCGTGCAGCAGGGTGTGGTGGCGGATCCGCTGGTCAAAGGCTTCCAGCTCGGTGGGACTCGGCAGGTTGCCGTAGATGAGCAGGTAAGAGACTTCCAGGAAGCTCGAGTGCTGGGCGAGCTGTTCGATCGGGTAGCCGCGGTAGCGCAGGATGCCGGCGTCGCCGTCGATGTAGGTGATGGCGGACGTGGTGGCCGCGGTGTTCATGAAACCGGGGTCAAAAGCAACGGCACCGGTCTGCTTCAGCAGCTTGGAAACGTCGTAGCCTTCGTTTCCTTCTACAACCTGGATGCGCGGGAGTTCGAGCTCGCCGCCGGCATGGCGCAGGGTTGCGCTGGTGGTCTCAGTCATGGAGTCTCCTCTGAGGCGTCGGGGCCTCTGTAGAAAGCTGGTCCAACTTCTGGTGAAGCGGCCTGCGGATCCTGTTTTGGACACGGATTCCAACGGCTGCGCTGCCTTCTTGTGGAAAGCCACCATTGATAGTCAGTTAAAAACTACCGGCAGTTTCCGGGTGGCACTAATTCATGGCCGCCCGGACCCGCTCAAAACGTGCCAGTTGTGGCACGTGTCACAGCTTTGTTACGGCCCCGTAGCCAGACGGGAGGCCGCGGCGTCAATCCTCTCATCGCTTGCCGTCAGCGCCACGCGGATGAAACCGTTCCCGGCATCGCCGTAGAAGACCCCGGGGCCGACGACGATTCCGCGGTCCGCGAGCCGGCCCACCGTGTGCCAGGTGTCCTCGCCGGCGGTGGCCCAGAGGTACAGCCCTGCCCGGGAGCCTTGGATCGTCAGCCCGAAGCGCTCCAGCGCCGGCACGATCCGTTCCCGCCGTCCGCGGTACAGGTCTTTTTGCGCCAGGACGTGAGCGTCGTCGCCGATCGCCACCCGCATGGCCTCCTGGACCGGGTAGGGCACGATCATGCCGGCGTGCTTGCGGCTGTTGACCAGGTTGGCCATGATCGCCGGATCCCCGGCGACGAAGGCGGCGCGGTAGCCGGCCACGTTGGACTGTTTGCTCAGCGAGTAGACCGCGAGCAAGCCCTCATGCGACCCGCCGGCGACCTCGGGATCGAGGATGCTGGGCACCGGGGACCCGCCGCGCTGGACATCCCATTCGTCCCAGCCGAGCTCGGCGTAGCATTCGTCCGAGGCCACGACGGCCCCGAGCTCCCGGGCCTGGGCCACGACTCGTTTGAGCGAGGCCTTGTCCCGCACGCTGCCGGTGGGGTTGGCCGGGGAGTTGACCCAGACCAGGCGGACGCGGGCCCGGGTGGCGGGGTCGAGCTCGTCGAGGTCGTCCGCGGCGATCTGCTCGGCGCCGGCGAAGGTGGCCCCGATGTCGTAGGTGGGGTACGCGACGGCGGGACGCACGACGACGTCGCCTGGTTTGAGTCCGAGGAGGAACGGCAGCCAGGCCACGAGTTCCTTGGAGCCCACCGTGGGCATGACGTTCTGCGGGTCGAGGCCGGGCACGCCGCGGCGGCGGTCAAACCACGTCGCGATGGCCTCCCGCAGCGCGGGGGTTCCGTGGACCGTCGGGTAGCCGGGGGCGTCGGCAGCGGCCCGGAGCGCGTCCTGCACGACCTCCGGCGTCGGGTCCACCGGGGTGCCGATGGAGAGGTTGGCGGCTCCCCCGGGATGTTCGGCTGCCCGCGCGAGGTACGGCGCCATCGCTTCCCAGGGGTAGTCGGGCAGGCTGAGGCCAAAGCTGCGCAGCGCGGATGTCACCGAAGCGCCGCCCTAGCTCTCTTGGTTCTGCGGCGGCAGGGCGGCAATCATGGGGTGGTCCGTGTGGGTGTTGCCGATCTTCGCGGCACCGCCCGGGGAACCGAGAACGTCAAAGAACTCGACGTTGGCCTTGTAGTAGTCGGCCCATTCCTCGGGAGTGTCGTCCTCGTAGTAGATCGCCTCCACGGGGCAGACCGGCTCACACGCACCGCAGTCCACGCATTCGTCCGGGTGGATGTACAGCGAACGCTCACCTTCGTAGATGCAATCAACGGGGCATTCTTCAATACATGCCTTGTCCTTGACATCTACACACGGCTGCGCGATTACGTACGTCACGTCCCTTGCCTCTCCACGTTGGTTCCGGCGATCCGCCGGATGGTGCTCCCGGCCTGAGCGCCGGCTGCTGACTTCTGAGCCTATTATCTCCCAGCCGGTTCCCGCGAACCTAGCCGGGCGTCACACGGACACAGGTCCTTGTGTTCAGTGGTCCTAGTATGAACTGGTGAGTTCGCCAATGCCCCCGCCGCAGCAGTTCCTTTCCGCTGCCCCGCTGGGCACCCGCGTCGTGGTCCGGTACCGGATCGAGGGCGGCCTGACGGACGTGCTCGGCGAACTGGTGGGCCGGGCCGGGGCCGAGTGCACCGTCCGGACCCGGCGCGCCGACGTCGTGATTCCCCTGCCGCTCGTGGTGGCAGCGAAGGAAGTCCCGCCCGCGCCGCCGCGCCGCAACCCGCGCCAGGCCTGATCCGGGCCAGATCCGGGCCACGCTGCCGCCGGCTACCCCTACCCCCGCACCCCACCAGTGGACATGCCCTCCCCTGGCCTCAAGCGGTGGACATAATGCCACTATGTCCATTCCTTGCAGCCAGCGTGGGACATGTCCAGCGCTCGTGGCTTCGAAGGTGGGACATGTCCAGCGCTGGCGGCTGCGAACGAGGGGCATGTCCATGGTGGGCTTCGAAAACTGGACATGCTCCCTGGCCGGCATGCGGCTGCGGGAGGGCATGTCCGGTGCTAGGCGGCGGCGGAGAGCCTGTTCAGCGCGTCCCGGACCAGGGCAATGAACTCCTGGGGGTGATTCTTCAGCAGCGGATAGCTGACAACCAGGGTCGGGATACCCAGCCTGGTGGTGACGTTCCACCGCCGCCGGTCTTCCTCGAAACTTGCCTTGTCCATGTGGAAGCCTGCACCGTCGGTTTCGATACCGAGGCGTCCGTCAACCATCAGGTCGAGGTGCCCCATGCCGGGGATGTTGACCTGCGATTCGACGTGGAAGCCAGCACGCCGCAGCAGGAACCTGGCCATGCACTCGATGATGGACTGCGATTGCGGGACAATCCCTGCCACGATCCGGCGCTCCCGGGCGTCGTTCCGTCCGCGCAGCCGCCGGCGCAGTTCCCGGAGCGAAATTCCTTTGAGCACGACGGCGGATTCGGCGATGACCAGTCCGTCGAGCTCAGGCAGGCAGCGCAGGCTTTGCACAACGGAATCCAACAGGGTGGGCGGCGCGGCCGATCTGTGGCAGACGAACCCCGGGTAGCGCCGGCTGTGCGGCACAGCGATATGCGGCTGCGCTGCCTGCTCCAGCACCCAAAGCCCTTCCAGCTGGGCGGCCGTGACGCAGCCGGGCTCTGCCGGCAGCGAGCGGATGGAGACGAGGCCGGGATCGGCGCCGGGCAGAGCGTACACGCCCCGGGCCACCCGGGAAACGGCACCGCGGGCGAGGGCGGCCTGGAGCTGGAAATCCGAGACCCCCGCGGCAGCGAGATGTTTGGCGCGGGCGACGCCGTCGTACTGTGCGAGCACTTCAATGATGTTGGCCATGCGCTCATGGTGCCCGCGGGCGTCGCGGCGCCGACAGGGCTCCCCGCCGCTATGTGCAAAAGCGCATGTCCGACGCACCGAGACCGCGGAGAGCATGTCCATCGGTCAGCAGTGGGCATGTCCACCGCACCGGGCGAGGGATGGACATGGTGCCACGATGCCCATCCGCGGGGGCGAAGAATGGGCATGTCCCCCTGGTGGCCCGGTGGGAGGGAGTGACAGGCCGCTGGCCTGCCGCGTCACCCTTGCGCGGGGCGGTACCGACGGCACCAGGCGAGCATCGCGAGGGTGACCACCGCGATGCCAAAAATCCAGATGTTCCCCGCGGCGTCGGCGATCACGAGGCGCTTTCCGTTCTCCAGCGTGGACCACCAGCCCGTGAGGGCGTAGCAGAGGAGCCCGCAGGCCGCCGCCGGGACGATGGAGCGGAAGGCGGCCCCGAGCCACAGCTGGACGGACCCCAGCAGCAAAAGGGCGGCGACCGCCCCCGAGGGAACATCGACGCCGGCTACCAGGATGCCGTGCCGGTGCAGGGCGGTACCTGCCAGGGCAGCAAAAAGAGCTGCCGGCACGGCGGCGGAAATACCGCGCGCCGTGCCGGCAGCTCTCTTATTCACAAATTATCCGTCGCCGAAACTACGGACGCTGCAATTAGGACTTCGCGCGGGCCCGGTTGGACTTGGCACGCTGGTTGACGTCCAGGATGAGCTTCCGGATGCGGATGGACTCCGGCGTAACCTCGACGCATTCGTCTTCGCGGGCGAATTCGAGGGACTCTTCGAGGGTCAGGTCGCGCGGGGGCGTCAGGTTCTCGAAGGTGTCGGAGGAAGCGGCACGCATGTTGGTGAGCTTCTTTTCCTTGGTGATGTTGACGTCCATGTCGTCGGCGCGGGAGTTCTCGCCGACGATCTGGCCCTCGTAGACCTCGGAGGTGGGACGGACGAAGAAGGAGCCGCGTTCCTGCAGGTTGATCATGGCGAACGGCGTCACAACACCGGCGCGGTCGGCGATCATCGAACCGTTGGTGCGGTACTCGATCGGGCCGGCCCAGGGCTCGTAGCCCTCGGAGATGGAAGCTGCGATGCCGGCGCCGCGGGTGTCCGTGAGGAACTTGGTGCGGAAACCGATCAGGCCACGGGCCGGAACGATGAACTCCATGCGGCACCAGCCGGTGCCGTGGTTGGCCATGTTGGTCATGCGGCCCTTGCGGGCGGCCATGAGCTGGGTGACGGCGCCGAGATACTCTTCCGGCACGTCGATGGTCATGTGCTCCATCGGCTCGTGGATCTTGCCGTCGACGGTCTTGGTGACAACCTGCGGCTTGCCGACGGTCAGTTCGAAGCCTTCGCGGCGCATCTGCTCAACCAGGATGGCCAGCGCGAGCTCGCCACGGCCCTGGACTTCCCAGGCATCCGGTCGCTCGGTCGGGAGCACCTTGATGGAGACGTTACCGATCAGTTCCTTGTCCAGGCGGTCCTTGACCTGGCGGGCCGTGACCTTGGCGCCCTTGACCCGGCCGGCCAGCGGCGAGGTGTTGATACCGATGGTCATGGAGATGGCCGGATCGTCAACGGTGATCAGCGGCAGCGGCTGCGGGTTGTCGACGTCGGTCAGGGTCTCACCGATGGTGATTTCATCGATACCGGCTACGGCGACGATCTCACCGGGGCCGGCGGACTCGGTGGGCACGCGGTCCAGGGCCTTGGTGGCCAGCAGTTCGGTGATCTTGACGCTCTTCATTTCGCCGTTGGCACGTGCCCAGGCGACGGTCTGGCCCTTGCGCAGGGTGCCGTTGTAGATACGCAGCAGCGCGAGGCGGCCGAGGAACGGGGAGGCGTCCAGGTTGGTGACGTGGGCCTGCAGGACACCGTCCGGGTTGTAGGTCGGGGCCGGGATGTGCTCGATGATGGCCTTGAAGAGCGGCTCGAGGTCCTCGTTGTCGGGAGCCGAACCGTCGGCCGGCTGCTCGAGTGACGCGCGGCCAACCTTGGCGGCGGCGTAGACGACGGGGACGTTGAGGATCTTGTCCAGGTCGAGGTCCGGAACTTCGTCGGCGAGGTCGGAGGCCAGGCCCAGGAGCAGGTCCATGGACTCGTGGACGACTTCTTCGATCCGTGCGTCGGGGCGGTCGGTCTTGTTGACCAGGAGGATCACCGGCAGGTGCGCGGCGAGGGCTTTGCGAAGCACGAAACGGGTCTGGGGCAGCGGGCCCTCAGAAGCGTCGACGAGGAGGACGACGCCGTCGACCATGGACAGGCCGCGCTCGACCTCGCCACCGAAGTCGGCGTGGCCGGGGGTGTCGATGACGTTGATGGTGATGGTCTCGCCCATGGAGGACGGTCCGTTGTAGGCCACGGTGGTGTTCTTGGCCAGGATGGTGATGCCCTTTTCACGCTCGAGGTCACCGGAGTCCATGACCCGGTCTTCGAGGTGGTTGTGTGCGGCAAAGGAGTTGGTCTGCTTGAGCATGGCGTCGACCAGCGTGGTCTTGCCGTGGTCAACGTGGGCCACAATCGCGACGTTGCGCAGGTCACTGCGCGATGCAGTGGCTACCGCGGTGTTGGTGGTGGTTTCAGACATGCGTTATTGCTCGATTCAGTGGTGAAGTCAGCTGTGGTATCGCGACATTTCCAACCGGAACGCACGACGGATACGCCCCTTTGGCACAGGGCACCTATTACCATTCTAAACGCTAGGGCATTTATTGGCCTAAAATCCCCGATCCGCCGCCCAACTGCGACTGTGGCCAGCGCGCGGTTTGTGCCGCCGGCTATGAGCAAAGTCACTGGATTTTCCGCCGTTGATGCCCCATGATGGCTGTGATAGCAGCAAGCCAGCCCGGAGATTCTTCATGCGGAACGCCTCGGCTCTGTTCCGTTTCCTCGCACCATTGCTCGCCGTTGGCGTACTTCTGGGCGGCTGCGGGCAGACCACCCCTCCCCAGCCCTACGACCCCGATGTGTGCGGCGCGTCGAAACTGACCACCCCCGCTGCGGGGCCGGATCCGTCCACCATGCCGCCGTGTTCGATCTACCGGAATCCCGCCAGCGATCGGGAAGAAGTCGTCGTGAACGACGTCGGACACACCGCGCTGCTCATCGGCGACTCCCAGTCCGCCCCCGCCGTCGGCTGGCCCCGCCGGGGGCTCACCGCGCTGGGCTACCACGTCTTCTACTGCGGCGCGGGCGGCACCGGCTACGTGGCCGCGAACGCCAAGACCGGCAACTACATCACTGCACTGGAGCGCGGCGACTGGCGGCTCCCCTACGGCTCGCCGCCGTTGGTGGTCATCCAGGGCGGCGGGAACGACGCCGGCACCGGAGCCAGCGACGAGAAGATCACCGCCAACGCCGAAAAGCTGATCAGCACCCTGCGGCAGCGGTACCCCGACGCGACCCTCGCCATGATCGGCACGCTGGCCCTCGGCACCGGCAACGGCGGCGGACGCCGCACCGAGGTGGACACCCTGCTGGGCACGGTCGCCGCGAAGCACGGCATCCCGTTCGTCAGCGTCGGCGACTGGATGACGAAGTATGACCTGTTGCCGTTCGCGACCGACCGAGTGCATCTGGGCACCGAAGGCCACGAGAAGCTGGGCGCCATCCTCGGCACCCGCCTGAAGGACATGGGCCTGCAGGCCAAGGCCGGCCAGGGGTGAATCCTCCGGCCGGCTGCGCTGCCCGGGCACGCCGTTAAAGGCACGGCGTTAAAGACCGGGAGCCGGCGCCCGCCCCGCAGGGTAGGCGCCGGCTCCCGGCGTTACTGGCAGCACACCGGCCGCCCGTTCCGGAACCGGCCGGATCAGGCAACTTCCGGGGGCAGCATAAGGCGTGCACCCGGGATGGCGTTGAGCAGCGCCTTTGTGTAGTCCTGCTGCGGCGCGTCGAAGACGTCGTCCGTCGACCCGGTCTCCACCAGCTTGCCCTGCTCCATGACACACACGTGGTCCGCGATCTGACGGACCACGGCGAGGTCGTGGGTGATGAACAGGTAGGTCAGGCCCAGTCGGGACTGCAGATCCGCCAGCAGGTTCAGCACCTGTGCCTGCACCAGGACGTCCAGTGCGGAGACCGCCTCGTCACAGATGATCACTTCGGGATCCAGTGCCAGTGCCCGCGCAATCGCGACACGCTGGCGCTGGCCGCCGGAGAGCTCGTTCGGGTACCGCTGCATGGTGGACTGCGGCAGCGCCACCTGGTCCAGCAGTTCGCGGACCTTCTTCTCGCGGCTGGCCTTGTCCCCGATCTTGTGGGTCCGCAGCGGCTCCTCGATGGTCCGGAAGATGTTGTACATCGGGTCCAGGGAGCCGTAGGGGTCCTGGAAGATCGGCTGTACCCGGCGCCGGAAGGCGAAGATCTCCTTGCTGTTCAGCGTGGACGTGTCCACACCGTCGAACACGATCTTGCCGGACGTGGGCGTCAGGAGGTTCAGGACCATCTGCGCCACGGTGGACTTGCCGGAACCCGACTCGCCCACGATCGCCGTCGTCGTTCCGCGCTTGACGCTGAAGGAGACGTCGTCCACCGCGGTGAAGTCCGTGGACCGGCCGAACCCGGAGCGCAGCTTGAAGACCTTGCTCAGGCTTTCGATGCGCAGCACGTCCTCGGCCATGGACGGCTCAACTACAACGTCCTCGCTGGGAGCGAGCAGGTCGTCGGATTCGACACCCAGTTCCTTGGCCACCTGGATCCGCCGTGACGCCAGGGACGGCGCCGAGGCGACCAGCCGCTGGGTGTACGGGTGCTGCGGGTTCTGCAGCAGTTCCAGGGACGGCCCCGCTTCGACAACCTGGCCGCGGTACATGACCACAACCTTGTCGGCGCGCTCGGCAGCCAGGCCGAGGTCGTGCGTGATGAGCAGCACGGCGGTGCCGATCTCACTGGTCATCTTGTCCAGGTGATCCAGGATCTGCCGCTGCACCGTGACGTCCAGGGCGGACGTCGGCTCGTCAGCGATCAGCAGCCGGGGCTGGCAGGACAGGCCGATGGCGATCAGCGCACGCTGGCGCATGCCGCCGGAGAACTCGTGCGGGTACTGCTTGGCGCGCCTCGCGGCGTCGGGCAGCCCCGCCTCGGAGAGGACCTTCGCGACGTCATCCTTGCCGTTGGGGAGTCCGTTGGCTTTCAACGTCTCGCGGACCTGGTCGCCGATCTTCCAGACCGGGTTCAGGTTCGACATCGGGTCCTGCGGGACCATGCCGATGTTGTTTCCGCGGAGTTCGATCATCCGCTTCTCGCTGGCGTGGGAGATGTCCTCGCCGTCGAACAGGATCTGGCCGGCCGAGACGCGGCCGTTGCCGGGAAGCAGCCCGATGGCGGCCAGCGCCGTCGTCGACTTGCCGGAGCCGGACTCGCCCACAATGGCGACGGTCTCGCCGGGCATGATGGTCAGGTGCGCGTTCCGCACGGCCTGGACCTCGCCGTTGCTGGTGGCGAAACTGATCGCCAGGTCCCTGATTTCAAGCAGCGGGCGCTCAGCAACGTCGTCCACTTCCAGGATTTCAACAGAGGCGTTCATGGCGTACCCTTTCATCGCTTGCGCGCTTTGGGATCGAGCGCATCACGCAGGGCGTCGCCCAGCATGATGAAGCTCAGGACGGTGATGGACAGCGCGATGGCCGGGTAGAGCAGCGGCATCGGGTTGGACCGCAGCGAGGCTTGCGCGGACTGGATATCGTTGCCCCACGACATGACACTGGGCGGAAGCCCGATGCCGAGGAAGGACAGCGTGGATTCGGCCACGATGAACGTGCCCAGGGAGATCGTGGCGACGACGATGATCGGGGCCAGCGAGTTCGGCATGACGTGGCGCATGAGCGCCCCGAACTTCGAGACACCGAGCGACCGGGCCGCTGTGACGAAGTCCGCGTTGCGGACCTCGATCACGGCTCCGCGGGTGATGCGGGCAATCTGCGGCCAGCCGAAGGTGACCAGGATCAGCACCAGGGTCCAGACCGTACGGTTGGCGCGGAACATCGGCAGCTGCATCAGCACAATGGCGCCGAGGATCAGCGGCAGGGCGAAGAAGATGTCATTGATGCGCGCCAGAATGGCGTCCACCCAGCCGCCGTAGTAGCCGGCGAGGGCACCCATGACGCCGCCGAGCAGGAGCACGCCGATGGTGGTGAACAGGCCCACGGTCACCGAGGACCGCGTGCCGAAGATGACGCGGGCGTAGACGTCGCAACCCTGCTGGGTGAACCCCAGCGGGTGGCCCGGGGCCGCCCCCGCATCCGAGTTCGCCAGCTGGCAGGCCTCGGACGTGGGGTCGATCTGGGAGAACAGCCCGGGGAAGAGCGACACCGCCACGACGATGAGGATCAGGAAGGCCGAAATCAGGAACAGCGGCTGCTTGCGCAGGTTCTTCCATGCCTCGCCCCAGAGGCTCAGGGGAGCCTTGTCCTCCTTGACCCGGTCGGTCGCCTGGAGGGGCGTCTCGGAAAAGTCGGCAACGAAATGCTCGATGTGACGCTGCGCAGGGGCGGGGGTTCCGCGCTTTGCGGTGTTGTAATCAGGAGTCATAGCGGATCCTCGGGTCAAGCCAGGCGTACAGCAGGTCAACGAGCAGGTTGGAGAGGCAGTAGATCAGCACCAGAACGGTGACAATCGAAACTACGGTCGGACCCTCTCCTGACAGGACGGCCCGGTAGAGCCGGTTGCCGACACCCGGCACATTGAAGATGCCTTCGGTGACGATCGCGCCGCCCATCAGGGCGCCGAGGTCCGCGCCGAGGAAGGTGATGACGGGGATCAGCGAGTTGCGCAGGATGTGCACCCGGACCACCTTGAAACGGGACAGGCCCTTGGCCGTGGCCGTCCGCACGTAGTCGGCGCTCATGTTCTCGATCACGCTGGTCCGGGTCAGCCGCAGGACGTAGGCGAAGGAGCCCAGGCCGAGGACGATGGCCGGCAGGATCAGGTCCTGGACCGTCGCGGCCGAGCTGACCGTGGGTTTGGCCCAGCCGAGCTGGACACCGATGAAGTACTGCAGCAGGAAGCCGAGCACGAAGATCGGGATGCCGATGACGATCAGCGAGGCCACCAGCACGGTCGCGTCGAAGAACTTGCCCTTGCGCAAGCCGGCGATGAGGCCGAAGAGAATTCCGAAGAATGCCTCGAAGATGAGGGCCATCACGGCCAACCGCGCCGTGACCGGGAAGACTTCGGCGAGCACCGCGGCGATGGGGCGTCCGGAGAAGTCCTCGCCGAGGTCGAAGGTGAAGATGCTCTTCAGGTAGAGCAGGTATTGGATCCAGAACGGCTGGTCCAGGTGGTATTGGGCGCGCAGCTGGGCTGCCACGGCCTCATTGACCGGTTTGTCGCCGAAGAGTGCCACGATGGGGTCGCCGGGGAGGCTGAAGACCAGGAAATAGACCAGCAGGGTCGCGCCAAGGAAGACGGGAACGAGTTGGAGGAAACGCTTGAGGATGTAAGTCACCATCAGCGAATCACACCTCCGTCAGCAGGCATCCTGTCCGGGGATGCGGTGGGGTTGTTCATCAAAGAACCTTTTCACTATGGATGCAGTGCGACGCCGGTTCACTCACGGCGGGCGGTCTGCGAAAAATTCACCCGAAGAGCCGGGCCTTTAGAAATGTGTGCAGGCAAGACGACGGCGGAGGCCCCAAACCTGGGCAGCCCCCGCCGTCGTTATGTTGTTACTTGCCGGTGATGTTGTAGTACAGCGGGACGCCGTCCCAGCCGTAGTCAACGTTGGTTACCTTGTCGCTCCAGCCGCCCTGGGCGACCTGGTACCACAAGGGGATGGCCGGAAGGTCCTGAAGCAGGATTTCCTGGGCCTTGTTCATGGCCTTGTTGCCGTCACTGACGTTCGAGGCGTTCAGGCCGTCGGAGACGGCCTTGTCGAACGTCGGGTTGGCGTAGTCGGCGTCGTTGGAACCGGCACCGGTCTTGTAGATCGGGCCGAGGAAGTTGTACAGCGACGGGTAGTCAGCCTGCCAGCCGGCGCGGATGGAACCGGTCAGCGTCTTTGCGGTTGCGTCGTTGCGGGCTTCCTTGAAGGTGGCGTACGGCTTGCCTTCAACCTTGATGCCGAGGGTGTTCTTGAGCTGGTTCACAACAGCCTCAACCCATGCCTTGTGTCCGCCCTTGTCGGCGTTGTAAGCGATGGTGAAGGTCTTCTCGGCATCCCACTTCTGGATGGCGTCGGCCTTGGCCCAGGCTTCCTTGGCCTTGGTGGCGTCGAACTTCAGGTTCTCCGAACCCGGGATCGAGTCGCTGTAACCGTCAAGCACGGGAGCCGTGAAGTCCTTGGCCGGCTGGCGTGCACCGCTGAAGATCACCTTGGTGATTTCTTCACGGTTGATGGCCATGGAGATTGCCTGGCGACGAAGCTTGCCGGCCTCACCGCTCCATTCCGGCAGGTATTCCGGGATGGCAATGGTCTGGTTGCCGGCGTACGGCTTGTTGATGGTGCGCTCGCCGAGGTCGGTCTTGAAGTTCTTCAGGGCGCTGGTCGGGATCGTCTGGAGGACATCCAGGTTGTTCGACAGCAGATCCTGGTACGCAGCATCGTCATTCTGGAAGATCTTGAACGTTACGCCGGCGTTCTTGGCCTTGCGGGCGCCGTTGTACTCCGGGTTCGGAACGAGCTGGATCTGCACGTTGTGCTGCCAGCCGCCCTCGGCCATCTTGTACGGACCGTTGCCAACCGGCTTCTCGCCGAAGCCCTTGGGATCCGCAAGCGCACCGGAGGGAACCGGGACGAAGGCGGTGTAGCCGAGGCGCAGCGGCCAGTCGGACTCGGGCTGCTTCAGTTCCACGGTGAACGTCTGATCGTCAACGACCTTCAGGCCGGACATGGTCTCGACGGTCGAGCCTTCTGCGCTCGCCTCGTCGTAGCCCTTGATGCTCTCGAAGAAGCTGCCGCTGAGCTGGGCGTTCTTCGCAGCTGCACCGAAGTTCCAGGAATCCACGAAGGACTTGGCCGTGATGGCCTCGCCGTTCGTGAACTTCTGGTCCTTCTTGACCTTGATCGTGAAGTTCTGGCCATCCTTGCCTTCAATGGACTCGGCGAGTTCGTTGACCGGCTTGCCGCTGGGGTCGTAGCTGACCAAGCCCGCGAAGATCATGTCGACGACCTTGCCGCCACCGACTTCGTTGGTATCGGCCGGCATCAGCGGACGCTGCGGCTCAGATCCGTCGACAAGGATTACCTTGCTGGTGTCGCCACCGGTGCTGCCGCTACCGGACGTGGCGCCGCCACCGGCACCGCATCCGGTCAGGGCAAGACCGGCGATAGCCATCATGCCCAGTGCTTTGGAAGTGCGCGAAACACGCATTCCGCCTCCTATGAGTTGTGGGAGTTCGTCAGGGAAAAACTTATGTTTCCCCGCAGGCAGGCACAGGGGTATCCCCTGTGACGTGGCCTACATATGGAAGTAGCCTAGCCCCAAAATGTCCGAATGATGGAACTCTGTTGCCAAACCGTGACCCGACCATAGTGTGACCGCTAACGTCAACCGCAATGTATTTCAGGTCACACGCTACTGACTGGTAGTATCCGCCCGACGAAAAGCCCGGTTATCCGCGGTTAACTAGGACCTGCGGCCAAAAGCTGCGCCCGCAATTCGCGGCGCTCCCGCTGCTTGTCCGGATCCGGCAGAGGCACGGCGGCCAGGAGCCGCTGGGTGTAGACCTCCTGCGGATTGCGCAGGATCTGGTCCCGGGTCCCCTGTTCCACGATGCGTCCGCGCTGCATGACGCAGATCCTGTCCGCCAGCACGTCGACGACCGCGAGGTCGTGGGTGACGAAGAGGCAGGCAAAACCCAGTTCCTTCTGCAGGTTCTGGAACAGATCGAGGACCTTCGCCTGCACCGACACGTCCAGGGCCGAGGTCGGCTCGTCCGCCACCATCAGCTTCGGCTTGAGGGAGAGTGCCCGGGCGATCCCCACCCGCTGCTTCTGTCCGCCCGAAAGCTCGTGCGGATACCGGTTGCGGTAGTCCCGCGGGAGCTCCACTTGGTCCAGCAGTTCCTCGATCCGCTTCTGCAGTCCGGCGCCCTTGGCCGCCCCGGAGAGGAGCATGGGTTCGCCGATGCTCTCACCGATCGGCAGCCGGGGGTTCAGCGAGGACGACGGGTCCTGGAACACCATGCCGACGTGCCGCCGCATGTCGTGGAGCTGCCGGCCGTTCCTCTTGGCGGCCGAAATGTCCTGTCCCACCACTTTCATGGTGCCGGCGGCGACCGGAAGCAGGCCGACGGCGGCCCGGCCGATGGTGGTCTTGCCGGAACCGGACTCCCCCACGAGCCCGACCACCTGGCCGGGGTAAATCACCAGGTTCGCGCCCTCCACGGCACGGAATGCGGGGACCCGGCCCTGCTTCGGGTATTCGATGGCGACGTCCGTGAGCTCAAGGACGGGTTCGCCCAGCGGTTTCGCGGACTGCATGGCTGCTGCCAGGGCGGCGGCGTTCTGGCGCTCCCGCCGGACCAGCTCCGCTTCCGGGATGGAGTGGATTTCGGCGTCGGTGGCCGCGGCGAGGGCGGCGGTGACGTCCACTTCCTCGACCGAGTCCGTCCCGCCCTGGCCGAGGTGCGGTACAGCGGCCAGCAGGGCCCGGGTGTATTCGTGCTGCGGGTCGTGGAAGATCTGGGCGGCCGTGCCGGTCTCCACGATCAGCCCCTTCCGCATGACGGCGATCCGGTCGGCAAGGTCGGCGACCACGCCCATGTCGTGCGTGATGAGCACGATCGCACTGTCCAGTTTGTTCCGCAGGTTGCGCATGAGGTCCAGGATTTCAGCCTGGACGGTCACGTCGAGGGCCGTTGTGGGCTCGTCGGCGATCAGCAGCTTGGGGTCGCAGGAGAGCGACTGGGCGATCATGGCACGCTGCCGCTGGCCGCCGGAGAGCTGGTGCGGATAGGAGCGGAAGGCCTTCTCCGGGTCCGGCAGTTCCACGAGTTCCAGCATCCGCAGCGCCCGCAGCCGGGCTTCCTCGGGTGAGACCTCGCTGTGGAGGCGGACCGTCTCCACGATCTGTACGCCCACGGTGTAGACGGGGTTCATTGCCGTCATCGGCTCCTGGAAGATCACCGCGACGTCCTTGCCGCGGACGGCCCGGATGTTGGCCTCGTTGGCGCCCAGCAGTTCTCTCCCCGCAAGCTTGACACTTCCCGTCACACGGCTGTTACTGGGCAGTAGCCCCAGCAGCGCCATGGAACTGGCGCTCTTTCCGGAGCCGGACTCCCCCACGATGGCAAGCACTTCGCCCGCCCGGACCTCGTAGTTCAGGCCGATTGCCGCCGGAACCCACTTTTTGTCCACGCCGAAGTCAACGCTGAGATCGCGGACCTGCAGCACGGGTTCCCCTGCGCCGGGTGCCGGGGTATCGGCCGGGTCGAGGGTGATGAAGTCAGTCATGGTGGGGCCTTCCTTCCGCCCGAGCCGCCGGTTCACCGGGGATTAGTGCTGTGGCTCGGAATACTGAATTATTGGGGGCATGAGCTCTGCGCCACACCCCGGTAAGGTCGAAGTCTTCAAAGCCCGCACGAACAAATGGTTCGCGTGGCTCGCCTGGGCGGTGGCCGCCTTCGGCATCGTGGTGACCGCCGCTACGGCGGGTCCCGGGGCCCTGCCCGGCACGGCACCGCTCGTGCTGATCGCTTTCCTCGGCTGGCAGCTGTTCTGGCTGCCCGCCGTCGTGGTGGACGACCACGGGATCAGCCTGGAAAATCCGTTCCGCTCCATCGTGGTCCCGTGGGCGGCCCTGGTACATGTCGACACCCGCTTCGCGCTGACCCTGGTCACGGCGGAGAAGAGCTACACGTCCTGGGCGGCCCCGGCGCCCGGAATCTGGGGCGGCCGCCACGCCCGCCCGGAGGATCTCCAGGGCCTGCCGGCAACCACCTACGGTCCCGGGAAGTCCGTCCGGCCCGGGGACCTGAAGACCACGGATTCCGGCCAGGCCGCCCAGCTCGTGCGGGCCCGCTGGGATGACCTCGTGGAAAGCGGCCGGCTGGCCGCCGGTGACGCCGCCACCACGCCGGTGGCCGTGACCTACCGCTGGAAGGCGGCCGGCGCCGTCGTGCTCCTGCTGGCGGCCAGCTACTGGGCGATCGACGCCCGCTAGCTCAGCTGCGCAGGCACTGCGGGGGGCAGACATCTAGCCGCCCTTGGTTCCGTCGAACGCGGTGACCGGTGACGCTTCGAGCGGATGCCCGCCGGTGTCCTCGGCCTTCTTGGCGTTGAACTTCTTCTGCCGCGGATCGAACGCGTCGCGCAGGCCGTCGCCGATGAAATTGATGCTGAGGCAGATCAGCACAATGAAAAGACCAGGGAACCAGAAGAGCCAAGGCCGGGTGGCAAAAGCGGCCTGGTTCTGCGAGATGAGCAGCCCCAGCGAGGTGTCCGGCGCCTTGACCCCGACGCCGAGATAGCTCAGCGCCGTCTCCGTGAGGATCGCGGCCGACATGGTCAGGGTGACGTTGACGATGAGCACCCCGACGGCGTTGGGCAGGATGTGTTTGAAAATGATGCGGGCATTGCTGGCGCCGGAGATCCGGGCCGCATCAACGAACTCACGTTCACGCAGGGAGAGGAACTCGCCGCGCATGAGCCGGGCCAGGCCCACCCAGCTGATCAGGCCCAGGAAGATCCCCAGGGACAGGACACCGTAGTTGTTGGCGAAGGAGGCAAACCAGCTGCCTGCGTCCTTCCGTCCGGCCATCTGCGCCATGACGGCGGCCAGCAGCAGGGCGGGGATGATGATGATGACGTCGGTGATGCGCATCAGCACCGCTTCGGTCCAGCCGCGGAAGTAGCCGGAGAGGGCCCCCACGACGACGCCGATCAGTCCGGCGATGAGCCCGATCACGAGCATGATGGTGATGGACTGCTGCGCGCCGCGCATGGTCATGGCGAACAGGTCACGGCCGATGCGGTCCTGGCCGAAGGGGTGTTCGCCCCATGCCAGCGGCCACAGCGAGGCGGTGGGGACGCCGTCGTTGATCAGTGGCGAGACGTCCTCGTGGTTGTATTTCCACCAGCCGGGGATGCCTGCATAGCCGACGGAGGTGAACGCCACGATGAAGATGGCGGCGAAGACGATGAGGCCGGCGATGGCGCCGGAGTGGCCCAGGAACCTCTTCCGGACGATCTGGCTCTGGCTCAGGCCCTTGGCCGCGAGGACGGGTTCGATCCCGGCCACCGCCGACTGCCGCAAACTGGCCTCTTCGGCCAGGAGTTCGTCCTGCTGGCTTGGCTGGCTCATGCTTTTACCCTTACGCGTGGATCAAGTGCGGAGTACGCAAGGTCCGCAATGAGATTGAAAACCATGGCCGTAATGGCCACGCAGATGAACACACCCATCACCGGGTTGGGGTCGGTGTGCTGGATGCCGTCGAGGAAGAGGAACCCCATCCCCCGGACGGAGAACACAGACTCCGTGATGACGGCTCCACCGATCAGGCCGCCGATGTCGAACGCCACAATGGTGGCAATCGGGATCAGCGCATTCCGGAAGGCGTGACGCATCACGACGGTCCGTTCCGAGAGGCCCTTGGCCCGCGCCGTCCGGATGTAGTCCATGTTCATGATTTCCAGCATGGAGGCCCGGGTGAAGCGGGTGTAGCCGGCCAGCGAAATGAGGATCAGCGCCAGGGTGGGCAGGATCAGGTGCGTGAACGAATCCAGGCTCAGGATCCAGAAATCGCCTTCGATGTTCGGGGTGCTGGCACCGATGGTAGCGATGGGGCGGCCGCGGACGCGGCTGTTGTTGAAGTAGCTGGGCCACGCCTGCATGTAGCGGTCCAGCAGGATCAGGAATCCGACCAGGAAGGACGTCAGTGCCGCCGCGCGCATCGACTGGCCGCGGTCGTAGCCGCCCATCAGGAAGCCGATGCCCAGGCCGACGAGCACAGCCGCCACTGCGAGGAGCACGATCATGATGAAGGTGGCCTCGTTGAGCAGAGGCTGGATCACGAAGTAGATCGCCAGTCCAACGCCGACGGCGATCAACGAGGACTGCAGCGCCTTGCGGTTTTTTAGGCCCGCCGAGAGCAGTGTGACAGCGAAGGCGATGCCGACGCCGGCGATCGCGATGACGACGGGGCCCAGTCCCGGATTCTTGAACCACTCGGTGGCGGAGAAATACATCAGCACGGCGGCGGCGAACAAGAACACGACGACGCCGATGAGCAGCCGGCGCTTCAGTTCGCCGCCGACCGTCACCGCCGTGAGCCCACCCAGGACGGCGCCGATGGCGAGGGCCGCCGGTATCGGTACGTCAGGACTCCTGAGGAAGTCATTGAATCCGATGGCGCCGAACTCCTTCAGGAGGACCGCGACCCAGAAGATCGGGAGGGAGAAGAACAGGAAGGCCATGAAGGTCACGCCGTAGTCCAGCGTGCTGTACTGGCGCAGGGCCGTGATAATGCCAAGCGTGATGCCGATCAGGATGGCCAGTACGGTGGCGCCGGTGACCAGCGTGAGGGTCTGGAGCAGAGCGTGCCCCAGCGCGTCGGTGATGGGCTGTCCGACAATGTTCTTGCCCAGGTCGCAGGAGTTGGCGAAGGGGACGAGGCACTGGGCCGCACCGCCGAGCCACTTGAAGTAGCGCAGGGGGGCCGGGACGTCGAGCTGCAGCAGCTCGATCCTGGCGTCCATCAGCTGCTGCTTGTTGGGGGCGTTAATGGCGCGGTACTCCTCGAGGGGATCGCCTGACGCCGCTGTCAGGAGATACACCAGGAAGGATGCGCCGAGAAGTATGAGGGCGGCGGTAATCAGCCGCCGGACTATGTAGGTCACCATTGGAATAGAACCTCGGTATTCGGGCCCAGGGATTGCCCGGACCGGTCGCAGAGTCTGGCCGTTCCCGCAGATAGTGCGGCGGGGGCCAAAGCATCGTCAGGGGGTGTCGCTAGAAAGGCGTCGGGACCGTGGTGCCTGGTCCCGACGCCTTTGCTGGCAAGTGTTACTTGCGGTCGTCGGCTACTTCTGTGCCCACTCCCAGAAGTTCCACCAGACGCCCGTCTGGTTCGGCATGTACTTCACGCCGGTGATGCGGTCGCTGTACGCGTCGACGCCGACTGCCTGGAACAGCGGCAAGCCGTAGGCGGAATCCCAGATCCTCTTGTCGACCTGGGCGATGATGCCATCCTGCTTGCTCTTGTCGGTGGTGACAATCAGTTCGTCCATCAGCTTGTCGGCTTCGGCGTCGGCGAACAGGTTGAAGTTTGAGTCGTTGCCCCCCTTGAAGATCTGCGGAACGCCGGAGACGCCGACACCCGAATTGATCCAGCCGAAGATGGTGGCGTCGTAGGAGCCGTCTCCGAGGGCCTTGCCCCAGTCGGACTTGCCGAGGCCGCCGTCGACGATCTTGAAGCCTGCCTGGGTGGCGGATTCGCGGATCAGCGAGTAGGCGTCAACACGATTGGGGTTGTCCTTGTTGTACATGATGCGGACTTCGGGAGTGGCACCGTTGAGTAGCTTCTTGGCGCCTTCGATGTCCACGTCCTGGTAGGCCGAGGATCCGTTGTTCTTGACCGAATCGGCGTACGGGGCCTGGTCCGGCACGAACAGCTGGGAGTCGAGCGGCGCGGCCTTGGGGTCGAGCTTCTTGACGATCTTGTCGACGATGTCCTTGCGCGGAACAGCCTTCATGAACGCCTCGCGGACGTTCTTCTCGGCGAAGGGTCCGCTGTAGTTCAGGTCGATGTGGTCGTAGGAAAGCTGGTTGCCCACCTCGACCGTGACGCCCTGGCTTTCGAGGGCCTTGAGCTGCTCCACCGTGTCGGCGGAGGCCTGCGGGGCGATGAGGTCTGCCTCGCCGTTCTTGAGTGCCTGGACCTGGGCCGCGGAATCGCCGATGTAGCGGACGGTGATTTCGTCGAGCTTGGCCTCCGGGCCCCAGTTGTAGTCTTTGTTCTTGACCATGGTCAGGGACTGGTCCTGGTTGATGCCCTTGACGATGAACGGGCCGTTGGACAGGTAGAGGCTCGGGTCAGCCGGCAACGTCTTGGAGTCGAAGCCGGTGTTCCACAGCTCTGCCATGGCCTGGAGCTGCGCGTTCGCGGGCTTCGGAGCCTTGGAGTCGCCGCGTGGCGTGCCCTTGAGCAGGTCAACGAAGGCCTTGGCATCCGTGAGGCCGGCCTTCTTGGCAAGCACGTGCGCCGGGATGTCGATGCCGGGGCCGCCGAGGGCGATTTCCCAGTCGGCAAACGGCTTGGAGTACTTCAGTGTCATGGAGCGGTTGTCCGCGCCCAGTTCCGGGAAGTCAGTCAGGGCGATACCGGTGGGGTCGCCGGCGTAGGAGAAGTAGGACGTTCCGGTCGTGGCTTCCGAATCGGCGTCGTCGTAGTATCCGGAGAATGCGGCCCACTGCAGCAGAAGATCGGCTGCGGTGACGGGCGTGCCGTCTGACCACTTCACGCCCTCATTGATGGTGTATTTGACCGTCAGCGGGTTGTCCGAGGTCTTTTCCATCTTGCCGAACTTCTCGTTGCGCACAACGTTCAGCTTGTTGTCGATGTAGAAGAAGCCCGAGTGCGTGGCGTAGCTGACCTTCGAGTTGATGTCAGTGTTGCCGTCGGCCGTATTGGAGTTGAACGTGTTGAACGCGTTCACCTCGACTACCGTTGCCGATCCGCCTGTCTTGCTTGCTGCCGCAGCAGTGGACGGGGTTGTCCCGCCGCTGTTGCCGGCGCAGGCGCTGAGGGCGAGGGCAGCTGCTGCTGCCACGCCCACTGCTTTGGAAATACGACCGAAGCGCATTCCGCCTCCTTGTTTCTGTGGTGTGGATGAGACCGAGGCCGTTGGCACCCGGCAGACGTCCACACTCCCCCAGCGGCAGCGTGGCGCGTCTCACATGGCATGAAGCGTAAACCTAAACCGGACCGCGCGCGAGGAAAGTTGACTCCTTGTAAAGTTCGTTATCGAGCTGCAACATTTCGTCGGCCGTCTGGTCCCGGATTACCCACAAAATCAGCAAAGACATTGACGGGCTGTTGCTTCCGCGCTAAAAGCGGCGCGCACGCAAAAGCCCCGATTTAGAAAATCGGGGCTTCTCGAGTTAATCCTTAATTACTTGGCAAATTTGCCGATAAATCACACGTTAAAACGGAACTCCACGACGTCGCCGTCGGCCATGACGTATTCCTTGCCTTCGATCCGGACCTTGCCGCGGGCCTTGGCCTCGGACATCGAGCCGGCTTCGACCAGGTCGTCGAAGGACACTACTTCGGCCTTGATGAAGCCGCGCTGGAAATCGGAGTGGATCACACCGGCGGCCTGCGGGGCAGTATCGCCCTGGTGGATGGTCCAGGCCCGGGTTTCCTTGGGCCCCGCCGTGAGGTAGGTCTGGAGCCCGAGGGTGTGGAATCCGACGCGTGCCAGCTGGTCGAGGCCCGATTCGTCCTGGCCGTTCATTTCCAGCATCTCGCGGGCCTCCTCCTCGTCCAGTTCGACGAGGTCGGATTCGAGCTTGGCGTCGAGGAAGATCGCGTCCGCCGGGGCAACCATGGCCCGCAGTTCCTCCTGTTTTTCCGGGCTGCCGAGGATTCCCTCATCGGCGTTGAAGACATAGATAAAGGGCTTGGCAGTCAGGAGGCTGAGCTCCTTGAGGTGCGCCATCTCCAGCTTGTCGCTCTTGACCGAGGCAAAGATGGTGTCGCCGCGCTCCAGTACCGCCTGGGCCGCCTTGATGGCAGCGAGCTCCGCGGCTTCGCGCTTCTTGATTTTTACTTCTTTTTCGATCCGCGGGATGGCGTTTTCGATGGTCTGCAGGTCGGCCAGGATCAGCTCGGTGTTGATGGTCTCCATGTCCGAGCGGGGATCCACCTTGCCATCGACGTGGATGACGTCGGGGTCATCGAACACGCGGACAACCTGGACGATCGCCTCTGCCTCACGGATATTCGCGAGGAACTTGTTGCCCAGGCCTTCACCCTCCGAGGCGCCCTTGACGATCCCGGCGATGTCCACGAAGGACACGGGTGCGGGCAGCAGGCGGGCGGAGCCGAAGATGCCGGCGAGCTTTGCAAGCCGGGGGTCGGGCAGGTTCACGACACCGACGTTGGGCTCGATCGTGGCGAACGGGTAGTTCGCTGCGAGCACCTGGTTGCGGGTCAGTGCGTTGAAAAGGGTTGATTTGCCGACGTTGGGCAGTCCGACGATGCCAATAGTAAGAGCCACGAGCATATATTCTACCCGGTGTGGCCGGGGATCTCTCCGGGGCCCGGATTTTGGGGGCGGTGCCGGGCACCGGTCCAGTGGTCCAGTGGTCCCGGGACCGTACGGAACCGTCAGGGGCCCGCCGGGCAAGGTGCGGCAGCGAGCCAACCGGCGCTCACGCCGTGCCGCCGGCGGTTTGCAGGCGGACACCGTCACGGTGACCGAACATCCGGCGTGCTTGCCCCGCGCTGATCGCCCACACGATGCTCGAATCGGGCGTTTTCGCGTCCACGCGACCGACGTACGGGTGTTGTTCCGGGGTGGCGACGTCGGCATAGCTTCCAACCGATAGTGCGCTCCAGTCTTCCGCGGGAGCCCAGGCCGCGTTGATCTCGGCTGTTGCGGCTCCAGGCCGGCACCGACGTCGGGACGTTGACAGCATCGTCATGCCACGCTCACCAGCGCACCGGCCCGGGACCGGACGCCTGCGCAGCTTCCCTTGTAGAAGAGCGGGGGCTCGGCATCGGCACGGGCGTCCAGGGCGCGGACTGCGGCCACGACGACGGTGTGGTCTCCGCCGTCGTACTCCCGGTCCAGTTCGCAGTCCACCCAGGCCAGCGCCTGGTCCAGGACGGGGTTGCCCAAGGGCGAGGGTGAGTGGTCAACACCGGCGAACTTGTCCGTTCCCGGCCGCGCGAACTGCGCTGCCAGATGCTCGCGTTCTGCCGGCAGGATGTTCACCGTGAACCGGCCCGCCTCGCGCGGCAGCAGCCATGTGCTGGAGGTTCGTGCCGGGCTGAAAGTGACCAGGGCCGGCTCCAGGGACCGGGAGGAGAAGGACCGGCACGTAAACCCGGCCGGTCCGTGCTTCGTGGCTGCGGTGATCACCGTCAGTCCGGTGGCGAAATGGCCGAGAACGTTGCGGAGTTTCTGCGGGCTGAGGCCCGGAATGTTCCGTCATGGCGAGTCCTTTCGACGCTTGTCAGCCCAATCAACCACCCCGGACGCGGGTTCCCAACCCCGGCTGAAACGCATCGTCGCGCAGCGACACAACGCGTCACCGGCCGAAGCACGGCGTAAGAAACGCTATTCAGCCGGGCCCGACTGTGCGGCGTAGGCACGGGCCCGGCCGCGGACCTGCTCCACGTAGGAATCGGACTGGTTGTAGGAGTACACGGCGTCAGTCCAGCCCCCTGCGGTCGTGAGGTCACGGCCGTGGGCGCACAGGTACGAGGCTGCACTGAGGGCCGCGTCGTCGATGTTAAAGGGGTCGGCTGCTCCGTCGCCGTTCCCGTCCCGCCCGGCGAACTGCCAGGTGGAGGGTATGAACTGCATCGGCCCGACGGCGCGGTCCCACTGGGCGTCGCCGTCCAGGGCGCCGGCGTCGGTATCAGGGATCGCGGCGAAACCGTCGCCGTCGAGGCTCGGGCCGATAATTGGCCCGCTCGCCTGGCCGGTGGCCGTCAGCCTTCCGCCGCCGTACGATCCGTGGGCGGATTCGATGAAGCCGACGGCGGCCACCGTGTTCCAGCCGATCTTGCACGCCGGAGCGGATTCGTTGGCCGCGACGGCGGCAGCGACGTAGGCCTGCAGGGCGCGGGCCGGGATGCCGGTCTGCGCGGCAGCACGGATGAGCCACTGGGCGTCCGCGCTCCGGGTGATGTTCACGGCGGGCGTAATGCCGGCGGACAGCATTTCGAGTTTCGCCTCCGCCCGCGGCGGCGGCGGGGGCAGGAGCCCGGGGGCCTCCGCGCCGGACTCCCGGAGAGCCCAGAACAGGAACCCGGTGATGACGCACATCGCGAACAGGCCGAAAACGGCCGTGCGTTTCAGACGGAGCATGGACTACTCGGGCCCGCCGGTGCCGGACACGCGGAAGGCCGTCGTCCTAGCCTTCACATTCGACGCAGTAGGCGTGACCGTTCTTTTCACGTGCGACCTGGGACCGGTGCCGGACCAGGAAGCAGGAGTAGCAGGTGAATTCGTCCTGCGCCTGCGGGATGACCTGCACGACCAGTTCCTCGGCCACGAATTCACCGCCGGGCGTCATGGCCTCGTCAAGGGCGTCTGCTTCGTCCAGCTCGCGGACGACGCTGCGGGCATCCGGGGCGTTGGCGGACTGCAGCGCCTGCAGGGAGTGGTCCTGCGACTCCTTGACGTCGGAGCGGACTTCGTCGTAATCGGTTGCCACTGAGGTGACTCTCATTCCTGTATTTGGTTCAGACTGCTTGGATAGTGTTTGCCTTGCTTGTGACTGCCTGGGCGTCACCGTTTGGTTCCAACGGGAAGCCAACGTACACCATTGCGGCTAGTTGAGGGCCGGCACGGTGACCCGCTCGCCGTTGAAGTACTCGAGCTGCCAGCCCTCAACGGCGTGGTGGTGGGCCAGGTTAAGCGCGGCGTTATCGACGCGTTCCAGGGTGCGGCCGACGGCGCGGCTGAGGCTCAGGCGGATCAGCGTGCCGTGTGCGACAACCAGGACGCGACGGCCGCGGAACTCCTCGGCCAGCGCTTCCATTGCGGCCAACCCGCGGGACGCTGCCTCATCCTCGGTTTCCGCGCCGCGGAATCCACCGGGGATGCGCAGTCTCTCCAGTTCAGGCCCGGCTTGCAGCCCCTCCGCGGCCCCGAAACTCCGCTCGCTGAGCTCCGGGACGCTCCGGGCCCCGCTGAGCCCGAGCCCGGCGCCGATCAGCTTGGCGGTTTCCGCGGCACGGCTCAGCGGCGAGGACACGATCGCATCCCATTCGTAGCCGGACATGGCGGCGACGGCGTCGCGCGCCTGGCCGCGGCCGACGTCGTTCAGCGGAATGTCGGTGGATCCCTGCAGCCGTCCCTGCGCATTCCAGTCCGTCTGGCCATGGCGGACAAGTGCGATCGTCGTAAAAGTCATGCGTTCCATTCTGCCCTGTTGACGGGCAGGCAATCGGCGCTGGGCGTGGCCGCCCGGACCGCTTCCGCGGGGTCAATGGCCTCGAACCGTGTCCGGGTCAGGTGGGCAGCTGAGCGGCCTCCTCAGCCAGCCCGAACCACAGCCGGATCCACATGGTGGGGTGGACGCCGTAGTCGTCGAGGAGCGAACCGCCATCAACGTGGATCCGGACAAAGTTCGGGTTGATCTGTTCCCTGCCTGTCACGGACAGGCAGAAGTCCTTGGCGCCGAACACTTTCAGGACGGCACCTTCCCAGCTGCGCAGAGGACTGCGGGCTGCCGCTGCGGACCCGGAGTGGCGACACCGTGAACTGGGTTCCCCGGAGCGCGGGCGGAGACGGACTTGTGGACGCAGACTGCACGTCACTGACATCGCGGGCTGCGTCGTCCGCAGCGGCTGACGCGGACAACTACCGGCTGGCCTGCGAGGTCTCAAGCACCCGGCGCATCACCGAGCATCTGCGCAAGGAGATGGGCGTGGACAAGCGGCGGATTACGGCGTTGGGCTACTGGCGGGCGAGTAGCCCCCGTGCGGCGGACCCAAAACTGTCGGAGGGGCATGCCACAGTGAAGTCATGGATGCTTTTGCACTGATTCTCGCCCTTCTCATGTTGCTCGTCGGCGCCGTCGCCGGCGCCGCCGCCGCCTATGTGTTCCTCCGCCGCCGCTACGGCGCCGTGGAACAGGACTTCGACGGCGTTTCGGCCCGGCTCTCCGAGGTGAGTGCCCAGTTCGCCGCGGCCGACGCCGAGCGGCGACTCCTCGCGGCGCAGAACCGGGAGCTCGGCGAGTCACGGACCCAGGACGGCAGCGTATTGCGCGCGCTGGCGCCGGTGGCGGAAAAGCTCACCGCGGTCCAGCAGCAGGTTTCGCTGCTGGAACGGGACCGGCTCGAACAATACGGGCAGCTCGCCCAGCAACTGCAGGAGGCGCGGCTCTCCGACGAGCAGTTGCTGCGCTCGACCCATGCCCTCGAGTCGGCGCTGCGTTCCAACAGTGCCCGCGGCCAGTGGGGCGAAGTCCAGCTGCGCCGTGTTGTCGAGGCGGCCGGGATGCTGCGGCACGTCGACTTCCACGAACAGCTGCACAGCGCCGCCACGGAGAACAGCGTACGCCCCGACCTCGTCGTGCAGCTTCCCGGAGCGAAGCAGCTGGTGGTTGATGCCAAGGTGCCGCTTGCGTCCTACCTTGAGGCACAGGAGCTCGGCAGCGCCCCGGGACAGCGCAACCAGCAGCACGGCCTGAACGGACAGCAGGCCCTGCTCTTGGCCCACGCCAAGGCCCTCAAGGCCCACGTCGACGCACTGAGCAACAAAAAGTACTGGGACATCCCGGGCAACTCCCCCGAGCTTGTGGTGTGCTTCCTGCCGGCGGAATCCATCCTCGCGGCTGCACTCTCGGCGGACCCGGCCCTTCTGGACTATGCCCTGTCCAAGAACGTGGTGCTTGCCTCGCCCGGAACCCTGCTGGCGGTCCTGAAGTCGGTGGCCTTCACCTGGCGCCAGGACGTGCTGACGGACAGCGCCCGGGAACTCTTCGAGCTCGCCCACCAGCTCTACGAGCGGATGGGCACCCTGGGCGAGAACGTCACGAAGCTGGGCGCTTCGCTGAAGACCTCAGTGGACCGCTACAACTCGATGGTCGGCACGCTCGAAGCGCGGGTCCTGCCGACCGCCAGGAAGCTCAACGCGCTCGATGCCACCGGGCTGACCACTCCGGTGTCCGTCGAGGTCACACCACGCGCGGTGGCGGCCCCGGAGCTTCAGTCGGAACGTGACGCCGCGGAGGACGCCGCTTAGGAGAGGTCAGGAGTGGCCGGCCGGACGCGAGCCGCGGCCGCCGAGGGCACGGGTGACGTCGCCGGCCTGCTTGAGGGTGGCCCGGAGCTCCTTCGGCAGGGAGAAGAGCAGGTCTTCCTCGGCCGTGACGACTTCCTCCACGGAGCCGTAGCCGTAGTCGGCCAGCAGCCGCAGCACGTCCTTGACGAGGACCTCCGGGACCGACGCCCCCGAGGTCACCCCGACGGTGGCGACACCCTCGAACCAGGCCTCGTCCACCTCATTGGCAAAGTCCACGCGGTAGGAGGCCTTGGCGCCGTATTCGAGCGCGACCTCCACCAGGCGGACGGAATTCGAGGAGTTCGCGGATCCGACCACAATCACCAGTTCGGCCTGCGGCGAGATCTTCTTGATCGCCACCTGGCGGTTGGTGGTGGCGTAGCAGATGTCGTCGCTGGGCGGATCCTGCAGGGTGGGGAACCGCTCCTTGAGGAGCCGGACGGTCTCCATGGTTTCGTCCACGCTGAGGGTGGTCTGCGAGAGCCAGATGACCTTTTCCGGGTCACGGACGGTGACTTTGTCCACCTCGTGCGGGCCGTTGATGATCTGGATGTGCTCGGGCGCCTCGCCGGCGGTTCCTTCGACTTCCTCGTGGCCGTCATGGCCGATCAGCAGGATGTCGAAGTCGTCCTTCGCGAAGCGCACCGCTTCTTTGTGCACCTTGGTCACGAGCGGGCAGGTGGCGTCGATGGTCCGCAGGCCGCGGTCCTCGGCGGACTGCACCACGGCAGGTGATACGCCGTGGGCGGAGAAGATCACGAGGGCGCCCTCGGGCACCTCATCGGTCTCGTCCACGAAGATGGCGCCCTTTTCTTCGAGGGAGCTGACCACGTGCACATTGTGGACGATCTGCTTGCGCACATACACGGGCGGCCCGTAGTGCTCGAGGGCTTTTTCCACCGCGATGACTGCCCGGTCCACGCCGGCACAGTAGCCGCGCGGGGCCGCGAGCAGCACCTTCTTCGGCCCCGAGACAGGGGCCGCCGCCAGCACCTCGTCCGGTGTGCGCCGCCGGCGCGGAACGGTTGGCATCGGAATGGAAACAGCGGTGGAGGTCATCCCTCAATGCTACCGGTGTTGGGTGCCCGGCTGATTTGGGCCGGGAACGTGCCGCGGGGACAGCGGCCGGGGACCGGCCGGGCCTCAGGCGTGGCGGCGTCCGCCCACGACCCGCAGCACGAGCCCGAGTACGAGCAGGGCGGCACCGGCCACCGCTGCGGACAGGATCCACTGGCCGAAGTTGGCGGCCGACGCCGCGACGAATTCCCGCTTGAAGATCTCGGCCACCGCGTTCCCGCTGGACGTGCCCTCCGCCGCCCGCCCGACGGCGTCGGAAGCCGGCTTCCAGACGCCGACCAGGACCAAGACACCGGCTCCCGTTCCGGCCACGACCGTCCACCGCCGCCGGGCCGCAACCAGGGCCAGGGCGAAGGCGATGGCTGCGCCGACCGCTACGGCGTAGCCCATCGGTGCATAGGCGGAGACCTGCTCGATGACCTGCCGCTGGTTGGACTGGCCGATGTTGATCAGCACCTGCTCCGGCGCTTCCAAAGGCAGTCCGGTGGCATCGGCGACCTGGGTCGCGACCAGTCCGACGAGCGGCGCCACGTCCAGGGTCAGGGAACTGACGCCGTCCACCTCGGCCGGGAGGGTGTTGGGATCGGCGAAGCTGAGCCGGTGGCTCTTGCGGAGGGTTTCGGTCCAAGCCTCGGAGTATCCGGGCAGCGCCGTCAGCGACTGGGCGGCGTTTTCGAGGACCGGACGGGCCAGCTCGGTGAGGGCTTCCGGAATCCGGTCCGCGCTGAGGCTGTTCACCGCGGCGGCGGCCAGCCGCTGCTGGAATGCGGGATCCTTCCCGAGCGGTCCGGTCAGGGCGACAAAGCCGTCTTCCTGGACGATGTTGCGGTCCACCCACATCGCCGGAACGGCAACTGCCGTCATCAATAGCCCGAAAAGTACTGCCATGGCCGAGACAAAAGTGCGCAAGAGAGAGTCCTAGGAAGTTGGTGGGGGTAGTGCCATCCTACGGGGGCCGGGCTCCGGATGGACAGGCGGGCAATACCGTCGGGCCCCCGTGATAGGGCTATGGATAGAGTTGAACCCGACCATGACAGGCTGCCGGGCGGTCACGTTCCCCGGGAGCGCCTGCCGACAGCACCGCGGCAAAGGACCCCACGCACATGTACAAGGCAAGCCCCGCCACAGAGAACCGGCATGTCTGAAGACGTCACGGCGGCCACCACGGTCCCGGCGACCGCCGCGGAAACCAGCCCGGAGAACCCCTGGCCGCTGCAGTTGCTGTCGCAGAAACTGAAAATGCACATCGACCGGGCGCCGTCCGCCTGGGTTGAGGGCCAGGTCATTGAGCTGAACCGGCGTGGCGGCAACGCCTACCTGACCTTGCGGGACATGGACGCGGAGATTTCGCTCCCGGCGTCGGTCTGGACCAAGGTGCTCGACCGCCAGGAGATCCCGCTGGAACGCGGTTCCCGCGTCGTGGCCCTGCTCAAGGCCGAGTTTTGGCTGAAGACGGGCCGGCTGAGCATGTCCGTCAAGGACATCCGGCCCGTGGGCCGCGGTGACCTGCTGGCCCGGATCGAGCGGCTGCGGCATGCCCTTGCCGCGGAGGGGCTGTTCTCCGATGCCCGCAAGAAACGCCTGCCCCTGCTGCCCCACCGGATCGGACTGATCACCGGGCGGGACTCCGACGCCAAAAAGGACGTGCTGCAGAACGCCGCGTTGCGCTGGCCCGCGGTCGAATTCGAGATCCGTGAAGTGGCGGTCCAGGGCAATACCGCTGTCGCCCAGGTTATCGGCGCGCTGCGGGAACTGGACGCCCGCCCGGACGTGGACGTCATCGTCATCGCCCGCGGCGGCGGCGCCCTGGAGGACCTGCTGCCCTTCAGCAACGAAGAACTGATCCGGGCCGTGGCCGCTGCGCTCACGCCGGTGGTGAGCGCGATCGGCCACGAGGCGGACCGGCCGATCCTCGATGACGTGGCCGACCTCCGGGCCTCGACCCCCACGGATGCGGCGAAACGGATCGTTCCGGACGTCGTGGAGGAACTCGCCCGCGTCCGGCAGGCGAGGGACCAGCTCCGGCGCGGGGTCACCCGGCTGGTGGAACGGGAAACCGACCGGATGGCCGCGCTGCGTTCCCGCCCGGTACTGGCCTCCCCCGAGGTCATGGTCGCCACCCGGCACGACGACGTCGAACGGCTCAAGGGCCGAGCGCACGCCGCCATCACCACCGCCGTCGTCCGGGCGGCAGACCAGCTGGTGCACCTCAAGGCCCAGGTGCGCGCCCTGTCGCCGCAGAAGACCCTGGACCGCGGCTACGCCGTCGTGCAGTTCTCCAACGGCGGCTCGGCGCCCGGAACCCGGCACCACGTGGTCCGGCATCCCGCGGAGGCGCCGGCCGGCACCGACCTGACGGTGCGTGTGGCCGGAGGCAGGTTCTCCGCGCAGTCCACCGGGCACGGCGAGCCCGCCGGGGACTGACCCGGCCCACCCGGACGGATCAGGTCCGCCCGGAACCCCGAATCATCAACCAACAACAACGTCCCCCGCGGACCCAAGCAAGGAGCATCACATGGCAGCCGAAACAGACGGAACGCCCACACCTCCCGAAGTAGGCATCGAGGGCCTGAGCTACGAGGACGCCCGCGAGCAACTGCTCGGAGTCGTGGGGCGGCTGGAAACCGGCGGAGCGAGCCTGGAGGAATCCCTGGCCCTCTGGGAGCGGGGGGAAGCGCTCGCCAAGCGTTGTGAGGAATGGCTCGAGGGCGCCCGCAAACGCCTGGCCGCCGCCAAGGACCGGGCCGGCCAGGACAGCTGACCCGGAGCCCCGGCATCAGGACCGTTCGACGAGGTCCCGTTCCATGGCAACGTCCAGCTCCGGGACCGGCCACTTGAGGCACAACCCCTCCAGCGCTTCCAGCAGCAGCTGCTGGACAGCAATCCGGGCGTACCACTTCTTGTTGGCCGGCACCACGTGCCAGGGAGCGACGTCGGTGTTCGTCTTCTCAATCGCCTTCTGGTAGGCGTCCATGTAGTCGTCCCAGAAGGCCCGTTCCTTCACATCGTTGCTGCTGTACTTCCACAGCTTCGTCTCGTCATCGAGCCGGGCCAGCAAGCGCTGCTTCTGTTCGTCGCGGCTGATGTTGAGCATGACCTTGACGATCTTGGTTCCCGCGTCCGCCTGCCTGACTTCAAATTCGTTGATGGCGGCGTAGCGGCGGTCAAGTTCTTCCGGGGTGGCCCAGCGGTGCACGCGGTGGATCAGGACGTCCTCGTAGTGCGAGCGGTCGAAGACGCCGACCATGCCGGCCGCCGGAACGGCCTTCTCGATCCGCCAGAGGAAATCGTAGGATTGCTCCTCCGGGGTGGGCGCCTTGAAGGACTTCAGCTGCACCCCTTGCGGGTTCATCGTGCCCATGACGTGGTTGACGATGCCGCCCTTGCCGGCGGTGTCCATCGCCTGCAGGATCAGCAGGATCCGCTTGGTCCCGCCGAAGCGGGACTCGGCGAAGAGCTGTTCCTGCAGGGTGGCCAGCTTCCCGTCGAGCTCCGCCAGAAGCTCGACCCCGTCGGACTTGTTCCCGGGGTATCCGGGAGTGGAGTCCGGATCGGAGTCCTTGAGCTTGAATCCTTTTCCGGTTTTCAGCGTTTCCGAGGGGTGCCGCTCGAAAGTCACAGCGTCTGTCATGGAAGCCTCTTCCTGTCCGGGCAGCCTGTGCGCGGGAAGGACCCCCGGCCGCGCTGCTGCCCTCAGGCTAGTTCCCCTTGTACCTGCTCAGGAAGTCCGCCATGCGGCCGATTGCCTCTTCGATGTCCTTGACGAGCGGGAGGGTCACCATGCGGAAGTGGTCCGGGCGGACCCAGTTGAAGGCGCGGCCGTGGGATACCAGGATTTTCTGCTCGCGGAGCAGGTCCAGGACAAACTTCTCGTCGTCCCGGATGTGGTAGACCTCGGGGTCCAGCCGCGGGAACAGGTACAGGGCGCCGCGGGCCTGCTGTGTGCTGACACCGGGGATGGCGTTGAGCAGGTCGTAAGCCTTGTTCCGCTGCTCCAGAAGCCGTCCCCCGGGCAGGATGAGGTCGTTGATGCTCTGGTAGCCGCCGAGTGCGGTCTGGATGGCGTGCTGGGCCGGCACGTTGGCGCAGAGACGCATGTTCGCCAGCAGGCTGATGCCTTCGAGATAGTCCGCGGCGTCGTGCTTGGGCCCCGAAATGGCCATCCAACCGGCCCGGTAGCCGCACACCCTGTAGGCCTTGGACAGCCCGCTAAAGGTCAGGCAGAGGACGTCGTCGCCGGTCAGGCTCGCCATGTTCACGTGGACGGCGTCCTCGTAGAGGATTTTCTCGTAGATCTCGTCGGCGAAGAGGATCAGGCCGTGTTTCTCGGCGAGGGCGACAATTTTCTTGAGCGTCTCCTCCGGGTACACGGCACCGGTGGGGTTGTTCGGGTTGATCACCACGATGCCCTTGGTGCGGGGCGTGATCTTCGCTTCCATGTCCTCAAGGTCCGGCTGCCAGCCGGATTCCTCGTCGCAGAGGTAGTGCACGGGCCGGCCGCTGGCCAGGGCCACGGAGGCCGTCCACAGCGGGTAGTCCGGGGTCGGGATGAGGACCTCATCGCTGTCATTCAGCAGGGCCATCAGGGACATCGTGATGAGTTCGCTGACGCCGTTGCCCAGGTAGATGTCATCGACGTGGATATTCTGGATCCCGCGCGTCTGGTAGTACTGCGAGACGGCGGTGCGGGCGGAGAAGATGCCCCGGGAATCGCTGTAGCCCTGGGCATGGGGCAGGTGGCGGATCATGTCCACCAGGATGGCGTCCGGCGCTTCGAACCCGAACGGGGCCGGGTTTCCGATGTTCAGTTTGAGGATCCGGTGGCCCTCCGCCTCCATCTGCTGGGCGGCCTGAAGGATCGGTCCACGGATGTCGTAGAGGACATTATGAAGCTTGGTGGACTGCTTAAATTCTGCCATTCATCAAATATGCCATATAGAGGATGTACTTCCCGTGAGACGTGCCTCACAGGCGCTGCCCGTCGTCACAGGCCGGACAGAGCGACGGCGGCCACCGGCCCCTGGCGTGACCAGGTGCAGCCGGCAGCCGCCGTCGTACGTCAGGAAGGTAGGGCGGTGCGCCTTACTTGACCAGGCCCTTGTCCTTGAGCCATGCGGCCGCAGCGTCCTTGGGGTTCTGCTTCTGGCTGCCGCTGACGGCACGGTTGAGGTTGATCAGGTCCTCGGTGGTGAGGACCTTGGACACTGCGTTGAGCGTCTCCCTGGCCTTGTCCGTCATCTTGGACTTGTTGTAAAGGGGCAGCACCTGCTGGGCGATGAAGTTGTTCTTCGGATCCTCGAGCACCACCAGGTCGTTGTCCGCGATGGACGGCGTGGTGGTGTAGATGTCAGCCACCTGGACCTGGTCCGAGAGCAGGGCCTTGAGGGTGACAGCGCCGCCGCCGTCGCTGAACGGCTCAAGCTTCTTCGGCTCGCAGTTGTAGTTTTTCTTCAGTCCCGGCAGGCCATACGCGCGCTCGGCGAAGGTCGCCGGGGCGCCCACCACGATCTCGCTGCAGACTTTGGCCAGGTCCTCGATGGACTTCAACTGGTACTTCTCCGCCGTGGCCTTGGTGACCACCATCGCGTCCTTGTCTTCGGCCTTGGCAGCCTCCAGGACGCCCAGTGCCTCCGGCAGCTTCGCAGGCAGTGCCTTGTAGATGTCCTCGGCCGAGACCTCGGTCGCGTCCTTGCTGACGTGCAGCAACAGGTTGCCGCTGTAGTCGGGAATGACGTCCACAGACCCGTCCTGGACGGCCTTGAAATAGACCTCGCGCGAACCGATGTTCGGCTTGGTGCTGGCGGTCACGCCGGCTCCGTTCAGCGCGCCTGCATAGACCTCGGCAATGATCTGGCTCTCCGGGAAATCGGCGGAACCGATCACGAGTGCAGAGCCCGAACCGGACGTCGCTCCGCCCGTCGCAGGGGCTGTCGAGAGCGGATCGGATGAGCCTCCGCAGGCGGACAGTGCCACGGCCAGGCCGACGCCGGCGGCCAGGCTGCCGAATACGCGCCTGCCGAGAGTTCGTTGGCGGGTTTCCTTCATGACGTACCTCCTTGAACAACAGCCACCGCGGTCACGGGGTCTGTGAGATCAACCGCAGCCTGCTGGCTCCGGCTTGGCTTGGCAGAGGCACCCTGCGACAGGAAAAGCCTCTGGAAAAGGGCGAGGATCAGGTCGACGGCGATCGCGAGTCCCGCGATGAGGAGCGAACCGCCGAGCATCTGGGGGAAGTCGGAGAGCACGAGGCCGTCGAACAGGTAGCGGCCGAGGCCGCCCAGGTTGATGTAGGCCACCACAGAGACGGTCGCGATCGCCTGGAGCACGCCGGTCCGGAAGCCGCCGAACATCACCGTGAGCGCATTGGGGAACTCGGCCCGGAAAAGCACCTGGAGTTCCTTCATGCCCATTGCCCGGGCAGCGTCCACGACGTTCCGGTCGACGCTGGAAATCCCGGCATACGTGCCGGCGAGCAGCGGGGGCACGGTCAGGATCACGAGTGCCCAGATCGGCGGCATGAGTCCGATGCCGGCGAGCAGGACGAACAGGGTCAGCAGGCCAAGCGTGGGCAGGGCACGGAGGGCGCCGGCCAGCGCCACCACGGCCACCCGGCCGCGGCCGGTGTGCCCGACGTACAGGCCGATGGGGACCGCAATGGCGGTGGCGATCAGCATCACCAGCCCGGTGTACTGCAGGTGCTCGGCGAGGCGGGTCGGGATTCCGTCGCTGCCGGACCAGTTTTCCGGATCGGCAAGCCAGGCGAACGTATCCGTGACGACGTTGCTCATGCCGCACCCCCTCCGGTCTTAGGACGCGAAAGCCGCAGTCCCGCAGCCGCGGGGCCGTTCTTGTCCTGGCCTGCGCCGGCATCGGCGCCGGGCCCCGGGGCCGCTGCAGCCCGGGTCCACGGGGTCAGGAGCCGTTCGAGCAGCACGAGGATGGCGTCCATCAGCAACGCCAGGATGAGGATGGCGATGATTCCCACGATCACCTCAGTGATGAAGTCCCGCTGCAGGCCGGAGGTGAAGAGCATCCCGAGGTTCCCGATGCCCAGCAGGGCGGCGACGCTCACCAGCGAGATGTTGCTGACGGAGACGACGCGCAGACCGGCGAAGAGCACGGGCAGCGACAGCGGCAGGTCGATCTGGAGGAAGCGGGCGGCGGGCTTGAAGCCCATCGCCACGGCCGCCTGGCGGAGGTCCTCGTCCACTGAATCAAAGGCGTCCAGCGCGGCACGGACCAGGAGGGCCACCGCGTAGACGGTCAGGGCCACCACAACGTTCAGCGGGTCCAGGATCCGGGTCCCCAGAACTGTGGGCAGGATGATGAAGAGCGCCAGCGACGGGATCGTATAGAGCAACGAGGAGGCCGTCACCACCACCGAGCGCAGGGCCTGGTTCTGCCGGGCGAACTGGGCCAGCGGAATCGAGATCAGCAGCCCGAAGATCATCGGCAGCACGGCCAGCACGAGGTGCTGGCCGGCAAGGCTGAAGACCGTCCCGCTGTTGGCCAGGAACCATTCCATCAGAGCGCGCCCTGCCGGACCCGGCGGTCCGATTCGATCACGGCCAGCACCTCATCGGCCTTGATGACGCCGGATACCCTGCCTTCCGTGTCCACTGCAACACCGAGGCCGGAAGGCGATGACAGCGCGGCGTCGAGCGCCCGCCGGAGGGTGTCGCCCTTGCGGAAGAGGGATCCGCCGGGAACCATCGAGTGGCCCTTGCCGGGGCCGGCCCAGCCAAGGGGGCGCATCCCCTCGTCGACCACCAGTTGCCAGTCATCCTGAGAGCTGCCGTCCCGCTCGAGGGCGGCGGCAGTGAGGGTCCGGGCGTCGTGGATGGTCACGCCGTCGGACGGGCTGAACGCGAGGTGCCGGAAGCCGCGGTCCCGGCCCACGAAGGAGGCAACGAAGTCATTGGCCGGGGCGCGCAGGATTTCCTCGGGCGTGGCGTACTGCGCGAGCTTGCCGCCGATGCCGAACACGGCCACCTTGTCGCCGAGGACGGTGGCCTCGTCGATGTCATGTGTGACGAAGACGATGGTCTTCGCCAGGTCGCGCTGGAGCCGGAGGAGCTCCTGCTGGAGTTCATCGCGCACCACCGGGTCCACGGCGCTGAAGGGCTCGTCCATAAGGAGCACGGGAGGGTCGGCCGCCAGGGCCCGGGCCACCCCGACTCGCTGCTGCTGGCCGCCGGAGAGCTGGGAGGGGAAGCGTTTGCCGAGTACGGAGGCCAGCCCGACGACGTCGAGCAGTTCCTGGGCGCGTTTACGCGCGTCGGCCTTGGACACGCCGTTGAGCCGGGGGACGGTGGCGATGTTGTCCAGCACGGAACGGTGCGGCATCAACCCCGAGGACTGCATCACGTAGCCCATGGACCGCCGCAGCTTGGCCGCCGGCACGGAGGTGACGTCCTCCCCGTCCACCGTGATGATCCCGGACGTCGGCTCGACCATGCGGTTGATCATCCGCAGCGACGTGGTCTTCCCGCAGCCTGAGGGTCCGACAAAGACCGTGATGGCGCCCTTGTCAATGGACATGGTCAGCTGCTCAACGGCAGCTTGACCGCCCTGATATTGCTTGGTGACGCTCTGGAACTCGATCATGGCTTCAGCCATTTCCGGGCTTACCTAACTGTTGGCGGCAATATCGGACGGTCCAGCCAACTGATCATATGCACGCTGATTTTTGGCTGTAAAGCGGGTAAGACCCAGCGTAGCCAGCAGAAGTGACGATTCCCTAGAAATAGTCAGCGGCACCGAGGCTACCGTAAGGCTTCGGATCCGGGGCGGTTTCGGATGGGTGCCGCGCCGGATTGCCCTCCGGCGCGGCACCGGCCCGTCCCGCCGGGCCCCGGTCAGCGCAGGGTCAGCGCCCCCGGCGGCGGCCGCCGCCCTTCGCGCCCTTGCCGCCTTTTCTTTCCTTCCCGCCCTGGCCGCCTCTGCCTTCCGCGCCGCCCTGGAGTTCGGTTTTTTCATGGTGATACCGCTCGGCGGCGCGCTGGCTCTGGCCGGCCGTCACAATTTTCTGGTGCCACTCCCGCGCGTAGGCGCGGCTGGCAGCCGCGTCGTGCCGCCGGGCCAGGGCCGAGAGCTCGCGCTGGAGTTTCAGGTAACTGGCCCACCGCCGGTCATCGAGGGAACCGTCGGCGAGCGCGGCCTGTACAGCGCACCCGGGTTCGCTGTTGTGGGCACAGTCGGAAAAACGGCACTGGCCAAAGAGTTCCTCCAGGTCGCCGAAGATTTCCTCCATCCCGTCGTCGGCGTCGAACAGCCCGAAGCCGCGCACTCCCGGGGTGTCCATCAGCACCGCGCCGCCCGGTAGCGGCACCAGTTCCCGGGACGTGGTGGTGTGTTTGCCCTTGCCGTCGCCGGCCCGGACTTCGCCGGTTTCCTGCGCGTCGAAGCCGACGAGGGCGTTGATGAGCGTGGACTTCCCGGCCCCGGACGGCCCCAGCAGCACCAGGGTACTGCCGGCCGGCAGGTGGGCCAGGAGTGCGTCGAGCCCGTCGCCGTGTTCGGCCGAGGTGGTCACGACGTCGACGCCGCCGGCCTGCAGCATCACCTGCCCGACGACGTCGTCCGCCACCTCCGCGAGGTCCGCCTTGGTGATGATCACGAGCGGTGTGGCGCCGGAGTCCCAGGCCGCGACGAGCGTGCGTTCCAGCCGGTTGTGCGTGAGCGGCCGGTCCACCGGGACGACGACGCCCACGATGTCCATGTTGGCGCCGAGCACCTGCGCCTCCGAGGACGCCTCGAAAGCCCGCTTGCGGCTCAGTTCCGAGTGGCGCGGCAGGACGCCCACGATGGCGGGCTCCCCCGCGGTGTTGACGCCGAGCCAGACCCAGTCCCCCGTGGCGGGAACGTCCCCGGCACGGGGGTAGGGCAGGTGCGAGGTACTCTCGCCGACGGCGACGAGGACGCGGTTGCGGTCCACGCGGATGATCCGGCCGGCGCAGGCGCCGCCGGGCACGGGGTTGGCCGCAAAACGTTCCGCGACGGCGGGGGTGTAGCCGTAGCGGGCCGGGCCCGCGGGACGGTTACGGGATGGGAGGGTGCCGGGGGCACAGGGACGTGCAAAAGAAGAAGTAGTCAACGAAAACCCTTTGATGGGCCCCGGTGCACGTGCCGCGCTGCAGGCTGGAAGCCGGGCAGCTGTTGAAGGCTAGGAGGTGCGACGCGCCGGGGCAGGAATAATGACGTGGCTGTTGGCGCGCGTTGCGCGCAAGGCAATTGCAGTCATCGTCTCCACCTCCCCGCTGAATTTCCTGTGGTGCCGGTGCATCCCGGCGGCGCTCCTAGGATAGCCACGCCGGCCCGGGCGTGGCTAGGGAAACTTCAGGAAAGTTTGCCATCCAGCGGTTTTTCCCGGTACAGCCGGAGCGCCACGTCCACCAGAGAGACCTTGTTCAGGCCCTCAAGCTCCGCCAGCGGGATCCAGGCCGCGTGGGTGGTGCTCCCGTCCACCTCGTGCCGCAGTTCCCCGTCGGTGATCCGGGCTTCATAGACGAGCCGCAGGGACTGGAAGTCCCGTTCGCCGCCGTCGATCCGGATCTCGGCGGGCCAGTGCCCGACGTCGACGCCCAGCATGGTGCCGATCTCCGCGTGGTAGCCGGTTTCTTCATAAACCTCCCGGCGGCACCCGTCCACCGGATGCTCGGCGAGGTCCAGGCCGCCGCCCGGCAGCGTCCAGCCTTCCTTGCCGCCCTGTTTCCAGTACGCCAGCAGGATGGCGTCGTCACGCACAATGACGGCGTAGGCGGCCGGTCGGGTATCGAAATTCAGGCTCATCCCCCCAGCGTAGTGTCCCGGCGCCGTGCCTGCCGGATCCCGGATTTCCGTCCTAGAGTTTGACTGTGACCAATCTTGAAGCGCGCCCGATGGAAGAAATCTGCCCGCCGGCCCACGGAGGCTTCGGCGCCGGTCCGTGCCTCCAGCTGTGGCCTGCCCGCGAGGTCCCGCTGGGTGGCGTCCGGGCCATGAACGTGTCCCGGACCCTGCCCCAGCGGGGGCTGCCCACCGTGGGGGCATGGTGTTTCCTGGACAGTTTCGGGCCGGACCGGGTAGCGATGTCCGTGCTGCCGCACCCGCACACCGGGCTGCAGACGGTCACGTGGCCGCTGCTGGGGACCATCAGGCACCGCGACAGCGTGGGCAGCGACGTGATCGTCCGGCCGGGCGAACTCAACATCATGACCGCCGGACGCGGGGTCTCGCACTCCGAGTTCGCGGCACTTCCCGCGGCACTTCCCGCGCCGGGACCCGAACAGGAAGCCGGAGCCCCCGGGCCCGTGCCCGGGCAGCTCCCGCTGCAGCGCGGACTCCAGCTCTGGGTTGCCCTGCCGGACAGCGAACGGCACCGGGCCCCGGCTTTTGAACAGCACCGCGAGTTGCCCCAGGTCAGCGGCGAGGGCTTCACGGCCACCGTGATGGTGGGCAGTTTCGCCGGCACGACGTCACCGGCCACGATGTATTCCCCCATCGTGGGGGCGGACATCAGCTGCAGCGGCCGGCTCAGCCTGCCGCTGGACCCGGACTTCGAACACGCCGTGCTGGTGCTCGACGGGGGCCTTACCCTCGACGGCCAGGACGTCCCGCCTGGGCCTCTGGGCTACCTGGGTTCCGGCCGGGACACCCTTGAGCTTGAGGCGGTCCCCGGCACCCGTTTCGTCCTGCTCGGCGGGGAGCCATTCGAGGAAGAACTTCTGATGTGGTGGAACTTCGTCGGCCGCACCCACGCCGAAGTCGAGCAGTCCCGGCTGGACTGGGAGGCCCAGGCCGGCCTTCCCGACGGCGCCGCCGCAGCTGCCCGGTTCGGGCTGGTGCGTGGCCACGGCCCGGATGCCGGCCCCGAAGCGGGCCGCATTCCGGCGCCGCAGCTGCCCGGCGTGCAGTTGCGGCCCCGCCGCCGGTACTGAGCCGTTTCCGGGCGGGCGCGGGGAAGCGTCAGTCGTTTTCGGCCACGAGCCGGAGCACCCCGAAGACCGGTTCCTGGTCTAGGACGCGGACATCCCTGATCCCGGCCGCGGCGAGCGCCGAGCGGAACGATTCCTGCAGCCGGGGGACGTTCATGCCCAGTCCGCTGCCCAGGATCACCGGCCCGTCGAGGCCGAGCTGCCGGAGGGCCTGCTCGGCCAGCCCCGCCAGGTCACGTCCGGCCTGGTCCACGAGTTCCCGGCTGGTGGTGTGGCCGGCGTTGGCGGCCTCGACCACGAGCCGTGCCTGCTGCGCCCAGTACCGGCGGCCCGTTTCCGCGGAATGGAAAAGCGCGATCAGTTTGTTCGGATCATCCACCCCGCAGGATGCCAGCAGCGCGGTGGTCAGTTCGTCGGGCTCCAAACCCTGGTTCATCCGGCGCAGGCTGTAGCGGACGGCCTCACGGCCCAGCCAGTAGCCGCTGCCCTCGTCGCCCAGCAGGTAGCCCCAGCCGCCTGCGCGGGCCTCCGCGCCCGCGCCGTTCCTGCCCCAGGCCGCCGAGCCCGTGCCGGCAATGACGGCAACACCGGTACTGGCGCCGCCCGCAGCCAGCAGCAGGCGGGAATCATGGACCACGGTGATTCTGGCGCCGGGCACGTGCGGTGCGATCAGAGCGGCGAGCGCCGCGGCATCGTCGTCGGTGTCGATGCCTCCGGCCCCGGCGTAGACCTGGGCCACGGCGCCGCCGCCGATCCTGCCGAAGAGTTCCGCGAGGTGGCGTGCGGCTTCCTCGCGGGTCACGTTCTGGACGTTCGAACTGCCCACGGACTCGTCCGCCACGGCGCGGCCGCCTTCGAACCGGACCCCGCGGGTCTTGGTGCCGCCGATATCGAGACCGATCACGGCGCCGTCGCCGGCTGCCTCGGTCGAGGACGGGGACGAAGGAGCAGAATCCGCTGCCGGCGGGATGTCAGTATTAGTCACGAGAACAGCCTACTGAACCGTTTCCAGGAGTGAGCCATGTCGCACGCCCTCTTCCGCGCCCGCATCCTTGCGGCCCCCATGGCCGGTGGGACTTCCACACCGGCGTTCGTGCAGGCGGTCCACGAGGCCGGCGGCTTGGGCTTCCTGGCCGCCGGGTACAAGAGCGTGGAGGCAATGCAGGCCGAGATCCGCGCCACCCGGGCGTCGGGGGCCGACTTCGGGATGAACGTCTTTGTCCCGGACCCGGACCAGTTACGGCCGTCCCCGGCCCTGGTGGCGCAGCTTGAGGCGTACCGCTCCCGGCTCGGCGCGGACGCCCGCCGGTACGGGATCGAGGTCCCGCCGCCGCGGCTCGACGACGACGACGCCTGGCAGGGCAAGATCGACGTCCTGCTGGCGGACCCGGTGGAACTGGTCAGCTTCGTGTTCGGGCTCCCGGGCACCGCAGTGGTGCGCGCGCTCCAGCGGGCCGGCTCGGCGGTCCTCGCCACCGTCACCACGACCGCCGAGTCGCTCGCCGCCGCGGACCAGGGTGTGGACGCCCTGGTGGTCCAGCATTCGGGAGCCGGCGCCCACAGCGCCGCCTTTCAGAAAGCCGGCGGAGGCAGCCGGGAATCGAGCCAGCCGGGCACGACGGCGGAGCTTGTCGCCCTGGTGCGCGCCGCCGTCGGACTCCCCCTGGTCGCGGCCGGAAGCGTCATGGACCGGGTCGGGCTGGACGCCGTGCTGGCCGCCGGTGCAGAGGCTGCCCAGCTGGGCACCGCGTTGCTCCGCTCGGACGAAAGCGGCGCCCGGCAACTGCACAAGGATGCCCTCGCCAGCCCGCACTTCACCCGGACGCGGCTCACCCACGCGTTCACCGGCCGGAAGGCCCGGGCGCTGGTCAATGAGTTTGTCCGCGACCACACCGACGCCCCCGAGGTCTATCCGGCCGTCCATCACCTCACCGCCCCGCTGCGTGCGGCCGCGGCTGCCGCCGGGGACCCGGAACGGCTAAATCTCTGGGCCGGAACCGGGTGGCAGCAGGCGAAGCCGGGACCGGTCGCGGACATCCTGGCCGGGCTGCTCGACCGCGGCTGACGGCTCCGCCGACTGTTCCGGCTCCGCTCCGGCTCCGAAGTCGCCGGAAACGTGCCAGCTCGCCGTAATTTTCCGGCGATTTCGGCGGCTTCCGGCGAACTCGGCGCAGAACCCGCGAGACGCGAACCCCCGCCGCCGCCTCAGCTGCCCGAGCGTTCCCGCACGAAGCCTGCCAGGAGGCCCGGTCCGTCGCTGAGCACAAGCTCGCGGAACAACCGCACCGGGTCCGGTTCGGTGTCTGTCCCGCCCCGGCGCTGCCGCCAGGCCAGTCCGATCTCCCGGAACGCAAGCCCGGAATCCAGGGCGAGCTCCACCCAGCCAAGGTCGCCGGATTCCGCCGCCGGGTGCCGCCCGGGTGCCGCGCCGCCGGGCGGCAGGATGCTCACGCCCAGGCCGGCCGAGACGAGTCCCCGGGCCGTGTGCGAGTCCTGGCTTTCGAAAGCGATCCGGGGCCGGAAGCCCGCCTCGCGGAACAGCGCGTCGGTCAGCGAGCGCATCCCGTACCCGGGCCCCATGGCCACAAACGGATCCTGCCGGATCTCCTCGAGCCGGGCCCGGCGCCGCTTCGCCAGCCGGTGCCGGTGATGCACCACAAGGCGCAGCGGTTCCCGGTACAGCGCGGCGGACTCAATGGTCCGGCTTGGCGCCGCGACCGGTGCCGTCAGCGCCACATCAGCGTCCCCCGCCGCGAGTTCGGCCAGGCAGCCGTCCCGGGCGCCCTGGCTCAGATCGAACGCCGTCTGCGGATGCCTGCTGCGGAATGCGCTGATCAGCAGCGGCAGCATGGCCTCCCCGAAGGTGTGCTGGAACGTCACGGCGACTCGGCCGCGCACCACCTCGGACTCATGGCGGACCAGGTCCAGCCCCGCCTGGAACTCGTGCAGTGCTGCCTCGATGTGGGGCATAAGGGCCTTGGCCGCGGGAGTCAGCCGGACCCCGCGGCCGTCGCGGACCAGCAGCTCCGTGCCGACGATTGCGCTGGCCCGCGCGATCCCCCGGCTCACCGTCGACTGCGGCAGTCCCAGCACTTCGGCAGCCGCGGTGACGTGCTCGGTGCGGCCGAGCTCTGCCAGCAGGGGCAGCAGCGGCAGGAGCTGCACGAGTTGTTTGTGCTCCACGTCCATGGGTCCACCCTCCGGTTCGCTACGTCGAATTGTTCCGCTATTGGCATTGATTCTATGAGAATCATGCATTGGAAGCATGTCTTGATGCGGCCTACTCTGGGCCTATGCCGTCTTTTCGCCCGCACCCCGGTCCCGCCGCCACCGTCCCGTCGCAGCCGGCGGCCCCGGACGCCGTCCCGGCCGCGGACCCGGCCAGCGCCGGGACGCAGCCCTGGGCCGGTCATGCCAAGGGCTCGCCGGCCTACGGAAAGATCCTCGCCGGGCTGGCATTTGCCGGTGTCGCGACGTTTGCGCAGCTGTATTCCACCCAGGCCGTCCTGCCCATCCTCGCATCCGACCTCCAGGTGACGGCGGCCGAAGCCGCGCTGACCATCTCCCTGGCCACCGTTGGGCTCGCGGTGACGGTGCTGCCGTGGTCCTTCCTGGCCGACCGCATCGGCCGGGTGCGCGCCATGACCTGGGGCATCTCGGCCGCCACCGTGCTGGGGCTCCTGGTCCCGCTGGCCTCGAGTTTCCCGATGCTCCTGGGCCTGCGGATGCTGGAGGGGATGGCGCTCGGCGGGATCCCCGCGATCGCCATCGCCTACCTCAACGAGGAGGTCAACAAGGCCCACGCAGCCCTCGCCGCCGGCAGCTACGTCGCAGGCACCACGCTGGGCGGCCTGGCCGGGCGCCTTGTCGCCGGCCCCGTGGGTGAGCTCTGGGGCTGGCGGGCCGCCGCGCTGGCCGTCTCCGTGCTTGCCACGGTGGCCGCGGTCCTGTTCCTGGTCCTGGTGCCGCAGGCCCGGGGATTCACGGCCGCGGCGGCGAGCGGCTTCCGCGGGGCGCTCCGGACGCTGGCCGGCCACGGGCGGAACCCCAGGCTGCTGGCCCTCTACATTCAGGCGTTCCTGCTGATGGGAGGGTTCGTGGCCGTCTACAACTACCTCGGCTTCCGGCTCTCGGGCGAACCCTTCAGCCTGCCCGCCACGGCCATCAGCCTCATCTTCCTGGCTTACCTCTCCGGGACGGTCTCCGCCCGCTGGTCCGCGGGCCTGACGCTCCGGTTTGGCCGGCGCAAGGTCCTGCTCGCGGGCACGGCCCTTATGGTGGCAGGCCTGGCACTGACGCTCACGCAGCTGCTGCCCCTCATCCTGCTGGGCCTGCTGGTCTTCACCGGCGGGTTCTTCGCCGCGCACAGCATCGGCGCAGGCTGGACCGGAGTGATCGCCACGACCGGCCGCGCCCAGGCCGCCTCGCTGTACAACCTCGCGTACTACCTCGGTTCCAGCATCATCGGCTGGGCCGGCGGGCTGGTCTTCCAGTCGCTTGGCTGGACCGCGCTGGCCCTGACCGTCATCGGACTGGGGTGCACGACGGCGGTGATCACCGCCGTCGTGCACCCCGCACCGGCGAACCCGGTCCGCGGGATGCCGGCGGCAGCGGCCTAGCGGGTGGCCTCGATCGCCCGTACGAGGTCGGCGACGACATCCGAGGGGTCTTCGAGCCCCACGGAGACGCGCAGCAGGCTCGCGTGCGGCTTGGCGTCGGCAGCCACCGGACGGTGCGTGAGGCCCGCGGGATGCTGGATGAGGGTGTCGATGCCGCCGAGGGAGACTGCGTGCGTGATCATCCCGACGGCGGACGGGATCCGCTCGGCATGCTCGGCCGTGGCCACCTCGAAGGCGAGGAGCGAACCGGGCCCGGACATCTGTGTCCCGACCAGGCCCAGCGGATCACACTCGGGCAATCCAGGGTAGAAGACCCGCCCCACCAGCCCGTGCTCCGCCAGTGCGACGGCGACCTTCTGGGCGCTGGACTGCTGGGCACGGACGCGGACCGGCAGCGTGGCCAGCCCGCGGTGGAGCAGATAGGCCGGCCACGGCGTCAGGATGCCGCCGGTCACGGCCCGGATCTGGCGCAGCCTGGTGGTCCACTCGGGCGCCGCGGCAACCACGCCGCCCATCGCGTCCCCATGCCCGCCGAGGAATTTCGTGGCGCTGTGCAGCACCATGGCCGCCCCGTGCCTGAAGGGCTGCTGCAGGACCGGGCTCGCGAAGGTGTTGTCCACCAGGAGCGGGACGCCGTCCGCCGCGGCCGCCACCCGGGCGATGTCCACCAGTTCCAGGCTTGGATTGGCCGGCGTCTCAAGGATCACCAGGCCGGTGTCCGGCCGGAGGGCTGCATGGACGCCCGCCGGGGTGGTGAACGTGACCTCGTTGCCCAGCACGCCGGAGGCGAGAAGGTAGTCGCTGCCGCCGTACAGGGGCCGCACGGCCACGACGTGCTTCTTGCCGGTGGCCACCACGGCGAGCAGCACGGCGCTCAGCGCCGCCATGCCGGTGGCGAAAGCGACCGCCTCCGGGGTGTCCTCGAGCAGCGCGACGCCATCCTCGAAGCGGGCCACCGTGGGATTCCAGAGGCGCTGGTAGACGGTGCTCTGGCCCGCCATGTGGCTGCCGCCGGTGGCCATATGCTCGTAGGCCAGGCCGCCGTCGTGCACCGACGGAAGGGGTGCCGTGGTGGACAGGTCGATGGGCACCGCATGGACGCCCAGTTCCGTGAGGCCGTTCCGGCCGGCGTGGACCGCCAGCGAATCGTGAGAAAGCACCTTGCTCCTTATGAATATTCACCATTGAATTCGGCAAGTATCTGGCAATAATTCGGACTTTCATAGGGCTTACGAATGGAACAGCCGGAATGCGCCGCTTATGATGAACTGACAACACTTCAAGGAGGATCCGTGAGTAGCAGTGCGAAGAATATTCGGCCGGGAGCGGGTGCCGGCGAGCCGCTGGACGCGATCGACGAGCGCCTGCTTGCCGCCCTGGTGGCCGACGCCCGCATCTCCAACAAGCAGCTGGCTGAACTCGTGGGGATTGCACCGTCCACAGCCCTGATGCGCACCCGGGCCCTCTCGGAACGCGGCATCATCCAGGGTTTCGAGGCCAAACTCAGCCTGTCCGCCATCGGGCGCTCGGTGCAGGCGCTCATCGCCGTCCGGCTCAGGGCGCACGACCGCGAGCAGATCGACCGCTTCACGTCCCGCGTTCCCAAACTCCCGGCGGTGCTTTCAACGTTCCACACTTCGGGGTCCGTGGACTACCTGCTGCACATCGCCGTGGCCACCACCGAGGACCTGCGTGACTGGGTGCTGGACAACCTGGCGACCGATCCCGTGGTGGGGCACACCGAGACCACTCTGGTGTTCGACCACATCCAGGGCAACCACGGGCCGCTGCCGGAATAGCACCGCAGCCGGCACCGTACGCCAGCAGCCCCGGACCCTCCGGGGTCCGGGCCGCTGGATTCAGTGGGCGCGTTGGACTCAGGGGCTGCGCAGGGCGGCGCGGAGGGTAACCAGCGCGAGGGACACGGCCGCGATGGAACACAGCACCACGAAGCCGGTGACGGCAGCCTGCAGCCCGACCGCCCCGGCGGCGAGGCCCAGCCCGATGACCGGGATGGCGCTGCCCAGGTAGGTGATGACGTAGACCGTGCTGATGATCTGGGCGTGCCGGGACGCCTCGACCTTCCCGGCGACGTCGTTGAAGACAGTCCGGAAAGACACGCCTTGGCCAGCGCCGGCGGTGATGCTCGCCAGGATCAGCAGCCACGGGCTGCTCCACGCGGCCGCCGCCGCGATCAGCAACACCGAAACGGCCAGGATGCCGAGTCCCGCCGGCACCACAAACCGCCCGCGCACGGCCAGCAGCTGGCTCAGCGCGGACGAGCCGAGGGTCAGCCCGGCCAGGAGCCCGATCAGCGGCCGCGAATCGGCATGCACGATCTGGGCGAAGTAGCCGGGGGCGAGCGAGAGGCAGAAACCGAAGACGGCGAAGCTCAGGAAACCCACCGCGGAGGCCAGCCAGAAGGCGCCCCGCGCCTCGCTGGACACGGACGGCCGGCGCGGCGCGAGGACGCTCAGCGGCTGCGGTCCGGCCGCCGCATTGATGGCCGGGCGTGCCTTGAGCAGGTACAGCGGGACCAGCAACGCGATCAGGACGAAGGAGTGCACGTAGTACGGCGTGGACGTGGGCCCGGGCAGGAGTGAGAGCACCCCGCCGATCGCCGGGCCGGCAGCGACGCCGCCGGCGGAGGCGAGGAGGGTGAACCGGGAGGCCCATTCGGGACGGCTGGGCATCAGTTCGCGCAGGGCGGCGGAACTGGCACCGGTGGCCAGCGCCACCGCGATGCCCTGCAACGCCCGCCCGGCGGAGAGCATGAACAGGCTGTCCGCGGCGGCGAACACGGCACCGCCGGCGAGACCCCCCATCACGGCAAGGACCAGGGCGGCCCGGCGCCCGATGTGGTCCGACCAGTGCCCCGCGAGCATGAGCGTGGCCACGAGCGCCAGGACGTAGACGGAGAAGGCCACGGTGACATCCAGGGCTGTGATGCCGAGCTTGGCCTGCAGCAGCGAATACAGCGGGGTCGCCAGATTGGCGCCGACCAGCAGCGTGAAAATGACGACGCCGGCCATCCCCAGCCGCGCCGTGACGGACGCGTCCCAGCCCCAGCGGTCTGCCGTGGCCGGGCGCATGCGGAGTTCGCTGAAGACGGTCATGTCTGTGCCCTTGCGTGGAATCGGACCGCGCGGCACCCAGGGTGGGGGTGCTGCCGGTCCGAGGAAAGATTGATACCTAAACACTGAAGCATTCATGACTTGGCTGGCTATATTTCGTGCCAAAATTGATCAAAACCGTCAATCGCAGCGTGACAGTATGAACGAAAGTGATGAGTTGAACAGTCTGGACCCTACGGACCTGAAGATCCTGCTGGAACTGATCCGGGATCCCCGGATCCAGATCGGCGAGCTCAGCGAGATCCTGGGCGTCGCCCGGAACACAGCGCAGTCCCGGGTGCGGCGGATGCAGCGCTCAGGCCTGCTGCACGACGGCGGCCGTGAGATCGACCTCGAGGCGGTGGGCTACGACGTCGTGGCCTTCGTGACCATCGAGGTGAACCACCGCGAACTCGACGGGGTGGTGGGTGCCCTGCGGCTGATCGCGCAGGTCCTCGAGGTGCACGAAATCTCCGGGCGCGGCGACGTCTGGTGCCGTGTGGTGGCCACCGACACGCACAACCTGCAGGCCGCGTTGCGGTCCATCCTCAAGATCAAAGGCGTCATCCGGACGGAGACCGTCCTGGCCCTGCACACCCACATCCAGTACCGGACCGAGCCGCTCATCAGCCGCCTTGCCCAGGGCCGCACACTTGCCCCCGGCCGCGCCAAGTGACGGGCTGCCCGCGGACGGCCAGCGTGTCCGGCCGGCCTGGCGTCTGACGGCGCCGCGAGACAGGATAATTGGCCCGTGACTATCATCGATAACGCCGTCTACGTTGACGGCGTCCGCAGCGCCGAGCCGGAGAGCCTCGAGCAGACCTTCGAAGCCCTGAACCACCACGGCGGGATGGCCTGGATCGGGCTGTACCGGCCGACCAAGGACGAAATGTCTGCCGTCGCCGCGGAATTCGGGCTGCACGCGCTGGCCGTGGAGGACGCGATCTCGGCCCACCAGCGCCCCAAGCTGGAGCGCTATGACGACAACCTGTTCACCGTGCTGCGGCCCGCCAGGTACCTGGACGCGACCGAGACTGTGGAGTTCGGCGAGCTGCACATTTTCACCGGCAAAAACTTCGTGGTCACCGTCCGGCACGCGGAGACCGGCGGCGTGGCGCAGGTCCGGCGGCGCCTGGAAAACCGTCCGGAACTCCTGAGTCATGGCCCCGAGGCGGTGCTGTATGCGCTCATGGACCAGGTGGTGGATGACTACGTGCCCGTAGTGGCGGGCCTGGAGAACGACATCGACGAGATCGAGGACCAGCTCTTCAGCGGTGACCCCAAGGTGTCCCGCCGGATCTACGAGCTGGCCAGGGAGGTCATCCAGTTCCAGCGCGCCATCCATCCGCTGCCTGCCATGATGCAGCTGTTGCGGCGCGGCTTCGAGAAGTACGACGTGAACACCGAACTGCAGCACAACCTCCGCGACGTCGAGGACCACGTGGAGCGGCTGATATCCCGTGCCGATTCCTTCCGGGACCTGCTGCAGAACGCACTCACACTCGACGGAACGCTGACCGCCAACCGGCAGAACGAGGCCAGCGCCGAGCAGAACGAGCAGGTCAAGAAGATCTCGTCCTGGGCCGCGATCTTCTTCGCGCCTTCCTTTGTGGCCGGTGTGTACGGGATGAACTTCGATCACATGCCGGAACTGCACTGGACGCTGGGCTACCCGATGGCGATCGCGCTCATGGCCGGCACCGCGGCGCTGATGTACGGCATCTTCAAGAAGAAGAACTGGCTCTGACCGCCCCTATCCCGACGAGCGCCGGTTCCGGGCCTGGGCCAGCAGGCCGGTGAACGCCAGGACGAAGGCGGCCTCGATCAGGACCATGAGCCCCAGCAACAGCCACTGTCCCGCAGCGGCGAAGACGACGGCGCCGATCACCACCAGCACGGTCCCGAGGCACAAGGCATAGACGGCAAAGCCGATGGCCACCTTCGCGCTCCGCACCCCCGTGCGGAAGCCGAAGCCCTGGGGTTCGCCGCCGGGGTACCCTTCGACGCGGTCCGGGCCTGCGGGCTTGAGCCGGTCGAACTCTTCCCAGGGGTCCCGGTCCTGATCCTGCTCGGTCATGTTTCCATTATCCCGCGGATCCGCCTGCCCTGACCGGATCCGTGTGCGCGGACCTAGGCGGCGCGCACATCGATTTCTCCGGGTTCCGCGCCGTCGGCACCGAACACCAGGTGCCGGTTGGCGATTTTCTCGCTGAAGAAGCGGTCGTGGCTGACCACCACCACGGCTCCGGGGAAGTGCACCAGCGCCCGTTCCATGACCTGCGTGCTGGACATGTCCAGGTGGTTGGTCGGCTCGTCCAGCAGCAGCACCGAAGCGCCGGACAACAGGCACTGCGCCATGGCGACGCGCGCTTTTTGTCCGCCGGAGAGGTTACCGATCTTCTGTTTGAGGTCGGCCTCGGAGAACTGGAACATGGCGAGGAACCGGTTGACGGACTTCTTCGTGGCGCTGAAGGCCAGGCTGTCCGGAAGCGCGTTGACCGCATGGGAAACGGTGTCGCCATCGTCGAGATCTTCCAGCATCTGGTTGTAGGAGACGAAACCCGGCCCCTTGGCCCAGGCCACTTCACCGGAATCGGCCCGCTCCTCACCAGTCAGCACCTTCAGCAGCGTGGACTTGCCGCTGCCGTTGGATCCAAGGACCACAATCCGGTTGCCCCGGCGGATCTCGAAGCTCAGGTCCTCGAACAGCACCTTCCCGCCGTACGACTTGCCCAGCCCGTCCACGCGGCAGAGCACGTCCTTCACGTGCAGGCCGCCGTAGATCTCGGTGACGATCTGGTCCACCGGCCGGGGTGTGCGTGACTTCTTGATCTTGGCCAGCTGGTTGCCCAGGCCCCGGCTCGCGGCCTTGGCAGCTTCGCGGCGGTCGGAGATGCCCTCCGCCTCGAAGGCCAGCAGCTCGGACTCGTGCTCGAACTGGGATTCGAGGGTCTTGAGGCGGAATTGCTTCTGCACCACGTACTCGGCAAAGTTGCCCGGGTACTCGTGCAGATGGAAGTTCTCCACCTCGATGATCCGGGTGACGACGGCGTCCAGGAACTTCCGGTCGTGCGAGACGATGATCGCCGCACCCCGGAAGTCCCGGAACCAGGATTCGAGCCATTCGACGCCGGCCACGTCCAGGAAGTTGGTGGGCTCGTCGAGCAGCAGCACATCCGGGCCTTCGAGCAGGATTTTGGCCAGGGCCGCCCGGTTGCGCCAGCCGCCGGACAGGGCATCGATGGCGCAGGCCCGGTGGGCATCGTCAAAGCCGAGGGTGGTCAGCACACTGTCAATTCGCCGCGGATAGTCCCAGCCGTCGAGCCGGTCCATGTCTTCGAAAAGCGTTGCCTGGCGCGCGATGAGGCGGTCGAGTTCCGCACCCGCGGGGTCTGCGGCAATGGACGCGTCGATGCCGGCAAGCTCCGCTTCGACGGCCTTGATCTCGACGAACAATCCATCCAGAACTTCCAGGATGGTGGCTTCGCCGTTGAGTTCGGAGAACTGGGAGAAGTACCCGATCCTGGTCCCCTGCTCCAGGGTGACCGTGCCGGTGTCCGGCGTGACCTGGTCCATTACCAGCTTGAGGATGGTGGTCTTGCCCGAGCCGTTCTTGCCGATCAGGCCCACCCTGTCCCCTGATTCGAGGCGGAAAAACGCCTCACGCAGGATCTGGGTGGTGTCGAATCGGACGCTGACATCTTGCAGCCGGATCAGGCTCATGGCTGTCCTCTCGAGGGGTGTTCGTGGGGCGCCAAAGAGAAAGCCCTCCGGGCCGGGAATTACGCCGGCCGGAGAGCTGCGCTTGTGGGGCTTGTGACGGAATCCGCTCCGACATCCATCCCATTTTAGTTCATGCACGGCCCCGGCCGTCCGCGGCGACATAACGCAGAGCCGCCGTCATGGACAGCGGGGAGCCCCGCTCCTATCCTTGTGCCCTGGGGATTGACTCACACGAGTCACGTCGGACACGGCAAACACTTTGGTCTCATTGATCACCAAGGAGTGCAACATGGCCCGCCAATTAGCCGAACTGATGCCCCTGCTCGTGGCCCTGGTGCTGCTGACTTCGTGCTCGGGCGGCACCACGCCGCCGGCGGCACAAACCACCGCGCCCGGGACTGCGTCGCCGGAAGGCACGGCGAGCGGGACCACATCCACGACGGCGACGCCGAGCCCGTCCGCCCCCGCACCTCCCCCGACAACCTTGAAGGCGGCCGCCCCAGCACCGGCCGAGGACCTGGCAGCCAACCGGGACTCGATGTACTGCCCGCCGGGTGCGACGGCGGACTGCCGCAGCTACGCGGACATGGCCGGCTATTTCGAGAACCTGATCGGCGTGGTGGCCCCGCTGTTTGACGAACGGTATGGCGCGGCGGCCCGGCCCGCGGCTTTTTACTATGTGGCCGCGGGCCTGACGGGGCCCACTCCGTGCGTCCAGGACGACGGCACGCCGGAACCGTACACCAGCACGGACTACTCGTACTGCGCGGCCGACCGGGCGATCTACGTCGGCCAGGACGCCTTGTGGGCCGTCTACGGCGGGGTTGGCCTGGCGGCTCCGGCGGTGGCCTACGCCCACGAATGGGGTCACCATGTGCAGACGGTCATGAACGTTCCTGAGCCGGAGTCGCCGGAAGAAAATGCGCTTCTGGAACAGCAGGCCGACTGCATCGCCGGCGCCTGGGCACAGCATGCCGCACAGGCCGGGAACCTGAACTACCCGGCGGATCTGGGCGACCTGAATGCCGTTATGGCGGCCGTCGCTCCCCCGGGCCCGGGCGACGACGTCATCCCGGTAGCGGAGCGGGTGGCTGAGTTCCAGCTCGGCTACACGGGCGGGCTCGCGGCCTGCAACTCGTTCTTCCCGGAAACACCCGTCTATGCGGGATAGCACCTCAGGACAGGTGCGGGGCACCTGCTGGTCCTCGGCCCCGTACTCGGTGCCGGCCGGGCAAACAGTTTGCTGCCGCGCGTCGGCCGGAACCTTGCGTTTCCGGTAAACGTCCGTAGGCTGTGGCCCATGTCAGGTCTTGGGGGAAAGAATCCGGTCCGCTGTTCCGCTGCACTCATCGTGAGCATGTTGCTGACCAGCGGCATCTCCTCCTGTGCCTATGATGACGGCGATGCGCGGCCGGCGGCAGAGCCCAGCGGGCGTCCTGCGCCGTCCGTCCCGACGAAGGGTCCGGACATTCTGAGCCTGGAAGCCAGAAATTATGCAGAGCTGGAGAAGCGCCTTTCAGCGGCGCCCGGATCGGTGCTCCTCGGCGACTCCGGCCCCGCTGACGGGCCAGGGGTTGGCTTCAGCAGAGCCACAACAGTGACGACTGCTGGTGCGTACACCGTCACGGCCGCTTGCGTGGGCACCCCGGACGCCCAAATCATACTGTCCCAGGATCCCGGGAACGGGCCGTTGTCGCTCGAGCTCGACTGCTCAGGAATCCTGTCGCAAGTCGTCGAATTGCAAGCTGGATACGTCGGAGCCAACTTGATTCGGCCCGACCCGACCGGTCCCTGGACGGGTGCTGTCGCCGGGATAAGAATCACGATCGGATGACTCACGCGCGGGGGCGGGCCGGACGCCGGTGCCGGGCCGCCAGGTAGCGTCAGCGCAAAAGTACCGACCGAAACAGGCCTTTCGGCAACGCACGACAGCAGTTCTCAGCGCCTGTCGCCTGGCTGCGAGAGGGCCGCCAGCATTTGGATACAGCGTCAGGCCAGCTTGATCCAATGCGGTCATCCAAGCATTGATGTCACTAGTACCCGCCTCCGCGGCGGCGAGCTGAAAGTGGCTTCGAAGTGCCATAAACGCTCTGGCCCCGTCCTGGTCCGGCACTAGCCTGCCCGCGAGCCAATTGGCGGCCGCCACGGCATGAGTATCGCGTTCTTGCTCGACCTGGACCACCAACACATATGCAGCACTGAGAACATCATTCTCGAACGCCTCACCGCAATCGAGCGGAAGGCGATCGGTGACGGCAGTCAGGGCCCATCCCTCCGAGGCCAGGAGTCGACTGCCCCTGCGCCGCTTGTCCAGCGCTGCACCCGATTCCCTGACTGCACCAGTGGGTGCCCTGACAGCCAAACCGAGTCGATCACCTGGCCCCAAGGTCTGGGCACACCATTGGGCCAGAGTGGATTCGAGATGAGAGTCAGCGCCGCAAGCCCGTTTCGCCTGTATGAACCAACTCGATCCATCGCTCATCAAGCACTTGATGTCGTCGACCGAATCCGCCGTCTCGAGAGATATTTCGGTTGGATTCGGGCCGTTGGAATCGAAACCCGCTTCAGCACCCCCCTTGCCAAAAACAGCCCATGGACTGCCAAGAATGTTAGCGGCCATGAAAAACTGCCCATAGGCGGCCACGGAACTGCCCACTGCTTGAATTCTAGGGGTCGTTGCAACACCCGTGCTTAGCTGGCTATCAGTAAATCATGTAGACGCTCGGCTGGGGTGTCCCAGTCCAGTGTTTTGCGTGGTCGCGCGTTGAGTTCCTGGGCGACGCGCTCCAGGTCCTCCGGCCCGAAAGCGTTCAGGTCCGTTCCTTTCGGGAAGTACTGGCGCAAGAGCCCATTGGTGTTCTCGTTGGATCCGCGCTGCCAGGGGCTGGCAGGGTCGCAGAAGTAGACGTCCATGTCAGTGGCGATGCTGAGAGCCCTGTGTTTGGCCATTTCCGCGCCTTGGTCCCAAGTGAGAGATCCGCGCAGGTGCGCCGGCAGGGTCGCCATCGTCTTGATCAGCCCGTCACGGACCGATTCGGCGGTGTGGTCCACCGGCAGGTGCACCAACATCACACAGCGCGTGGTGCGCTCCACCAGCGTTGCGATTGCCGACTGGTTGTAAGCTCCGGTCACTAAATCCCCCTCCTTACGCCCCGGGACGGCGCGCAGTCGGACCACCGAACCAAGGACTACGTTGCCAAACGTACGGCCGACGGCAAGAGCAAACGGGAAACCATGCGCTGCCTCAAACGCTACCTCGCCCGGGAAATCTATCGCCAAATATTCAGCCCCATTGCGGCGCCGGACATCACCGACCTCCGACCCCTCAGACAGCAACTCGGCATCACGTTGCAGCAAGCCGCCGAAATTCCTGCACCGCAGGCCCCGACGAAGGAGGGGCTAGACGGGCTGGCGCGGACGCCTAGAATCCGCAGGAATCTCAATGACGTTGTCAAGGGATTTTGCTTGTGTTCCCGGCCCCAACTTTGCTGGTGTGGAACTCTGTATTGTTTGGGGAGGCCGCACCCTTGGGTAAGGGTACTGTGCTGTAGCCTCGTGGGATATGACAGCCTGAGGGGGCAGCGCCATGAATCGTTCATCACTTTCCGTCGTTGCAGCTGTAGGTGTATCCAATCGAACGGAATAAACCGTGATCCTTGGTGTAATCATTGCCTGCGAGATCGGCTTCTGGATTGTTGTCCTGAGCGGGCTGGCTGCCCGGTACCTGATGGGTTCCCGACGCGTCGGCACAGCCCTATTGGTGTGCGCTCCACTCATCGACGTTGTGCTTCTGGGGGCGGTCACCGCCCACCTGGCCACGGGGGCCACGGCCTCGTGGCACCACGGGCTGGCTGCGCTCTACATTGGGTTCTCCGTGGCCTACGGCCCCCGCATGATTGCGTGGGCAGACACGCACTTCGCCCATCGTTTTGCCGACGGATCCTTTCCGGTCAAACCAACCGGGTCACAGTATGCAAAGCAGTGCTGGGCCGACGTCATCCGGACCGTGGCCGCCCTGATCGTTGCCGCGGGAATCATTGCCGCAATCACATGGTTGGTAGGTGACTCCGCCCGCACGCAAGCGCTCACCGGATGGTATGGCGTTCTGGGCATCATTGTCGCGATCGAGTTCATTTGGGCAGCCAGCTATAGCATTTGGCCGCGAAAATCAGTGGAGTCGCTGGAGCGAGGCCATAGTTCCGGCCAACCGGCCAAAGCTCCCATAGACCGCCCTTCCTAACAGCAACGCACGCGGAAATCCAGACCGGATGACCCTCAGGGGCTTCGCATTGGTCCCTGCGGACCACGCACTGGGAAATCGTTCCTCTTAAAGCAACCCCGCAAATTTCTACACCAAAATCCGCGGCGGGGTTCCTCATGTCAGGGCGTTTACGAGGCCCATGCCCGGCCTGCCAACTGGAGCCGCAGCGGAGGCATTGTGGATGTGACTGTGAATCCCCCGGTGAATCCCGTATTCTCGGCCTTCGAGGTCCCGGCCAACAGGTTTTCAATGAATCATCTTCATACTGCAAGGTCGGCCGGCCTCATGTCAGGAGTAAGGGGAACTCATGGTAGAAATCGCGCTGACCTGCGCTAATGCAACTTTGAATGTGGACGCGGAGGGCGCCTTTCATCTGCGATGGGCGCCCGGCTCTGCGGTGTCGGCCGCCGATGCTGACGCCGTCGTCGCGGCCGTCGAGGCCGCGACCGGAGCCAGCCTTCAACCCATGCTCGTCGAGATCGTTGACGTTTGCATGAGCCCCGGGGCGAGAGAAACGCTCTCGTGGAATCGCTTTGCTTCCGCCGTGGCACTCGTCGGGGCCAGCTCGGTCGACCGGGTAATTGCCGCGGCCTTGCTGCGCGAGCAGGACTGTCCGCACGCATACTTCACAGCCGTGGACGACGCCAGAAAATGGCTCAGTCAGTTGCCGGTCCCGCCTGAGTTGGAAGGATCCGCCGCCTAGCGGAGCCAACGAAGCCGAGAGGCCCGTCGGATGATGTACCCAGGCGGCCTCTCCAGCGTCGGAGGAGTTGGCTTTCAGTGGCCCTTCCACAGCGTTCTTCGTCCACCCGGACTTCTTGGCGATTGATCCGGCCGAGACTCCGATCAGAGCCGACCCTTTACGCCATGATCCGCCACGGCACCATCTACCAGCCCCCGCAGCACCGCCGCGGCTTGACGAGTGCCTCAGTTTTTCCCTCAGCAAGAGGAAACCTGTGGTGCTGCGTGGTCGCTGCGAAAGTTACTGGTCCAGCGGGGATTTTTCCCAGGAGATGTCCACTGCGGAGCTCCTCTGCTGCATGGTGAGCTCCAGCATGTCCTGGGCGTGGGTGGCGCCAGCGGCTGCCGCGTCCTCGTCCGTGAGGATGAAGTCGTGGCTCATGGTGCTGCTCCCTGGCGTGAGTGGTGTCTGTTGCCCTTTCACTGTAGCCCGGCGGCAGGCCCTTGCCCCTGGTGTGGGTGCTGCGCCGCATCAGCGTTGACCGGCGGCCGGAGGAGCGCCGGTGGGCGGCGGTGCAGGGCAAAAGGCGCCATGAACGTCATGTGCCTAAAATACTGACATGCCTACACGTGTTCACGAGTTTGCCTGGCCTGATCGGGTCGTCGTTGGCACCATCGGCCTTCCTGGGGCGCGCACGTTCTACCTGCAGGCGCGCGCAGGGACGCAGATCGTGAGTATTGCCCTGGAGAAGCAGCAGTCGGCTCTGCTCGCCGAGAAGATCGACGAAATTCTCGATCAGCTCATCACCGTCGAGGGCAACCCCTTCAGCGTTCCCACGAGTACTCCCATTGAACTTGTCGACAATGACCAGCTCGAGGCCGTTCAGGAGCAGTTTCGGACCGGCGCCATGAGCTTAGGTTGGGACCCAACGACGGCGCAGGTCGTAATAGAGGCCTACCCCATCACCGATGTCGATACTGATGACAACGACGAATCCCTTGATGAGGACGGCGCTAACGAGACCGAAATGCTGCTGGTGCGAATGCCGGTCGGCACCGCCCGCGCATTCGCCAAGCGCACCCGTGAGGTCGTGGGCGCCGGGCGTCCGATGTGCTCGCTCTGCGGTTACCCCATAGACGCCGACGGGCACATCTGCACGCTTCCCGAGGCCTGATGCCAGCGCCGGACCTAGTGACCGCCGAGCTGACGCTCACCGACCGCATCACGACGGCTTCCAACGCTACATTCCTGGGCAGCATCGGCGACGTGGTGGTCGTCTATAAGCCGATAGCAGGCGAAAGTCCGCTGTGGGATTTTCCCCACGGCACCCTGGCTCACCGGGAGGTGGCCGCCTACCTGGTCTCGCAGGTCTTCGGCTGGGACGTCGTGCCGCACACCTGGCTGCGCGATGGTCCGATGGGCGAAGGAATGGTGCAGCTCTGGCAGGAGCAAGACCCCGCCCAAAGCGCCGTGAACCTGGTCGCGACGGACCACGTGCCGGAGACGGGCTGGAAACACGTTCTCGAGGGACGAGATGAGAACGGACGGATGGTCGCCCTCGTTCACGAAGACTCGCCAGCGCTCAGACGCATGGCGGTGTTCGACGCGGTCGTCAACAACGCCGACCGCAAAGGCGACCACATTCTTGCCATGCCGGACGGACACCGGCACGGCGTGGACCATGGGCTCACCTTTCACCGTGACCACAAGCTGCGCACGGTGCTGTGGGGGTGGTTGGGAGACGCTCTGACCGCCGAGGAACGCGACAGCATCGATCGTGTCAGGGAAGGACTGCACGGTGAGCTGGGCCGAAACCTAGCGGACTTGCTCAGCGCCGAAGAAATCGCTTCGCTCGCCGCGCGCTGCACCCGGTTGCGCTTGGCAGGGCGGTTTCCGGCTCCGAGCGGTGAGATGTCGGCGGTGCCCTGGCCGCTGTTCTAAGGGACTTACGACAGTGCTGGACATCCGCACCGTTGGGACGCCCAGCACATCGCGTCGTTCGTGTTCCCGCTCGTCGTCTACGCGGTCGGCGGCGTGCTGCTCGTGCCGTCGCTGCCGGCCGGTCTGCTCGTGGTGGCCCTCGCCACGATCGTGGCGCTGAGCGGCGCGGTCGTATTCTCCTGGGTCGCGCTCGTAAAGATTCTGCGCTGAGCCGAGACCATGAGGGCCAGCGCACCGCAAACGGCGGCGCATCACTGCGCGGAACCTATTATGTGTGCGTTTCAAAACCCTTAAAGCGGTACAGCCCCAGCTGGTCGGGATCCGCGGAATGCCGCGTAACCCGGCTGTCCCGTATGTTGTCCGGAAGGTCCTGCCACAGTGGTCCGTCACAGGTGCAGCTTCCGCGACGGTGCAAGGAGGATCCGACCCGGCATCCGAACTCCCTGTCGGCCACAGGCGCCGATCACGCACGCATCCATGTTGATAAGACGTCCGGGGTCACCACCGCCTGCGCAGGCCTCCAGGCGGTGGTGGCCTACGCCCGAGATGGTGTCGTGCCAACCGAGATCTCCCCCGGCGTTCACGGTGCCATTTCAGCGGAAGATGGCAGCATGGGGACATGACTCCTGCCCACGGTTTTTCCGGCTTCTTCCGGCGTCCCCAGCCCACCAAAACCAAGGCCGGTCAAGAATCGGTCTGGGACTACCCGCGGCCGCCAAGGGTCGAGCCGCGATCGGAACGGGTCATCGTGCGGCTGGGCGGGCAGGTGATTGCCGACACCACCGATGCAGTGCGCGTCCTGGAGACGAGTCATCCGCCTGTCTACTACTTGCCATTGGACGCATTCCCTGCCGGTGCACTCGTCCCGGCCGAGGGCACCAGCTTCTGCGAGTTCAAGGGAGAAGCGCACTACTTCGACGTCGTTGCCGGCGGAGTCCTCGTTCCCCGTGCCGGGTGGACCTACCCGGAACCCACCCGGGGTTTCGAGGCGCTCAATACCCGAGTGGCCCTCTACCCAGATCACATGGACTCCTGCGAGGTCAACGGCGAGCAGGTGACCTTCCAGGATGGTGACTTCTACGGCGGGTGGATCACCACGCAGATCGTTGGTCCGTTCAAGGGTGGCCCGGGCACGGACGGGTGGTGAGCACACCGCTCCTGCGCGCCGGCAAGACTTGCCCCTGACTTTGCGTCCGGCGGCTCCGTAAATGGTTCTCCTTCAGGGGCGACGGCCGCCGGCCAGCTAAGGGCTCTCCACTGAGGAGCAGAGTTCCCGAGCTCGTAGCGTTCGACTGTGAATCGCGGCGGTCTTTGGCTGCTCTGTCAGCGCTATGTGGCGGTTCCAGCTCAGTGCTCAGTGCATTTCCATGGCCGCGTCATCGCCATCGCGGGCGTCCGGCAAGAGTGCCCCGCAGAAACGTGCATCGCGGACCACGCGCCTATTCCAGCCCTACGTGACGTAGCCTTCGGTCCTCGTCAGACCAGTTCGTTGCTTTCCATGCTCAGGTAGCGATAGACGGTGGCGCGGCTGGCCCCGATGATCTTACCGATATCGGCCGGCGTGAGCCCCTGTGCCTGCAGGTCTCGGGCGCGCTTGACCTTCGCATGAGCCGCGGTGACTTCCCGCCGTCCGGCCTTTCGCCCGTGTTCGGCGGCGGCGGCCATGCCGGCCCTGGTCCGCTCGGCCAGCTGGTCGCGCTCGAGCTGGGCGAACGCAGACATGACGGTGAGCATGGCCCGGCCCATCGGCCCAGTTGTGCTGATGCCTTCCGTAACACTGCGGAAGTGCACGCCCCGGTCTTCCAGGTCATCGATGAGAGCCAGCAGGTTCCGGGTGTTGCGCCCCAGCCGGTCCAGCTTCCAGACCACTACCTCATCACCGTCGCGCAGGTGATCCAGCATCTTGTCCAGCTCGGGCCGGCTGGCCCGTGTGCCGCTCACACCTTGGTCCGTGAAGATCCGGGAGCAGCCCGCGGCATTCAACGCCGCATGCTGCAGGTCCGCGTTCTGGTCCACGGTTCTGACCCTGTCATATCCAATGCTCCCCACGCCCACTCCCCTTGGGCTCATCAAAGGCTAAGTTCGCTTTTGCTGAGAACAGCGTATGTGAGACACATTGATGGGACGACGCAGGCGCCCTGGCCCGAAGCGACCGGCCCCTGCGGGCCAGCGAAGTCACCGCAGAGACCATGCTGAGCGGAGCGGCGACCACGAAACTCACCAGCCGGCTCGAAGACATCGAACTCATCCTGCGCCAGCGCCTTGAATGCGACGGACGGGTGGTGCTCCTGCAGCTCACCGACACCGACCGGAACCTCGTCGAAACGGAATTCCCCCGCTGCGTCGCTCACGACCGCGAGTTGCTCGCCGGCCTGGATGACAGCGAACAAGCCGTACTCGCTTCGCTGCTGCAGCGCATCTCCGGCAACGCCGAAAGCAGCCGCTGACCACTCCCGTTGGTCCCGCCGGACCCGACACATCGGGGAACAGCGTGTGAGGGCTGAATCTTCCGGGCCGAATCCACCCGGGTGTGCTCAGACAAGGTGGAAGGACTCCTACTGACAGGCCGATATCGCCGCGGCCGATGAACAGATCGAGGCGCAACTGGCCCCTTTCGCGGCGTCGGCAGCTACCTCGGCTCCGCCGTTCCGGAGCACGACATCCCGATTTACGAAGAGCTGTGGCGCTCCGGGCACCTGGCCGTTGACGGCCTTGTCTCGGACACCATCCCGCTCGAGGAAATCAACCGGGCCATGGACACTCTCGACGGCGGCCACGCGCTGCGCCAAATCATCACCTTTTACTGACACACCAGACATTCCCCTGAGGAGAGAACACCATGTCAATCACCAACGACCACATTTACAGCTCCATCGTCATCGGCGCCGGCTTCGGAGGCCTGGGCCAGGGAGCCCAGTTCGTGCAGGAAGGCGTCGAGGACTTCCTGATCCTTGAGCGCGGCGACGACGTCGGAGGTGTGTGGCGCGAGAACACGTACCCGGGCGCCGCCTGTGACACCCAGGCGCTCGTGTACTGCTACAGCTATTTCCTCAACCTGAAAGTTTCCCGGCTGTTCGCCGGCCAGGAAGAACTGCAGGGTTACCTGCGGTCCATGGTGGAGAAATTCGGCCTGGGCAAACACATCCGCTTCGGCCAGAACATCACAGCAACCGAATGGGACCAGGACCGCCGCCTCTGGACCGTGCATACCGCAGACGGCTCCCAGTTCCTGGCCCGTTCCGTCGTGGCAGCCTGGGGCCAATTGAATGTGCCAAACATCCCGGACATCCCGGGCATTGGGTCCTTCGAAGGCGAGGTGTTCCACTCATCCTCCTGGCGCCACGACCTGGATCTGACCGGTAAGCGCGTCGCCTCCATCGGCTCCGCGGCGACCGCCGTCCAGTATGTGCCCGAGGTAGCCAAGATCGCCTCGAACCTCACGGTGTTCCAGCGTTCCGCCAACTACATCCTCCCCCGCGACCAGTACGTCTTTACGGCAGAAGAGACCGCCGCGTTCCTGGCGGACCCGGAGCTTTACCTGACGAAGCGCCAAGAAATCCATGAGCTCCGTGAAGCCGGATTCGAACGTACCCGCCGCCACAGTGCAGCGTCCGAGGAAGGTGTCCAGCAGGCTCGCCAGCACCTCGAAAGCCAGGTGGCGGACCCTGCCCTGCGAGCCAGGCTAACACCCGACTACGACTTCGGCTGCAAGCGCATCCTCCGCAGCGATGATTTTTACCCCGCACTGACCCGCGACAACGTGGACCTCGTGACCGAGAAGATCACCGAATATACGCCCCGTGGCATCCGGACGGCAGACGGCGTCGAGCACGAATTCGATGTGATCGTTTACGCCACCGGGTTCAAGAGCCACGCCTTCCAGGGCTCTATGCGCGTTGCAGGACGCGACGGACTCCGCCTGGACGAGAGGTGGGGCAACGCCCCCGAAGCATACCCTCGGCATCACCGTCGACAGCTTCCCCAACCTCTTCATGGTCTACGGGCCGAACACCAACCTGAACCACAACTCCGTGGTGTCCATGCTCGAAGCCCAGCACCGCTACATCGCGCAGGCTGTTGAGTACATCGCGGCCGACGAGACGAGGGTACTGGAAGTTGACCGCGGCGTGCTTGACGATTTCAACACCCACGTTCAGCAAGAGCTCGATAAGTCCGCCTTCTCTTCCGAGTGCTCCTCCTGGTGCAAGAACGAGGAGGGCCGCGTCATCAACAACTGGTCCGGGACCGTCAACGAATACCGGACCCACACACAGGACCTCCAGCTCGAGGACTACCTCCAGCTGGCCGAGACCGGTCCGGGCAAGTGACCAGCCAGGATCTGTTCAGCGGAAGGCCCGTAGCCGAGGACGCAACAGCCGTTCTGGAGAGGTTCCGGGCCTCCGGTGGACGCCCGTTCCACACCTACCCCGTGGACGAGGTGCGTGAGATGTACGAGCGCGGCTGTGCCGCAAACGGTCTCGACGGCGATTCGCTCTTCGCAGTTTCCGACTTCACGGTGCAGGATTTTGGGGTACGGGTCTACGAGCCGCAGGCCCGGCGTGAACCCACCGCCGTCGTGATGTTCTTTCACGGCGGCGGATGGGTCATGGGAAGTCTCTCCACGCATGACGGGCTGTGCCGGCGTCTGGCTGCTCTCACGGGCCTGCCGGTCGTGGCGGTGGACTACCGGCTCGCCCCGGAGCACCTATACCCCGCGGCAATTGACGACAGCAGGGCTGCGCTGAACTGGCTGTTCACCGCAGGGCCGGTTCACGGCCTGGAGATAACCAAGGCCGTCCTGGTCGGCGACAGTGCAGGCGGGCAGCTGGCCGCGGTCCTGGCAATCGAAAACGCGAAAAGCGCTCATCCGAGGCCGATCGCGGCGCAGGTCCTCATCTACCCGATGGTCAACCTGACGATGTCTGCTCCGTCGTATAACCGGGTCACTGATGGCTTTCCCTTGGTTGCGGACACCATCGCCTGGTTCGCGGACCACTATCTGCCCCAGGGAACCGACCGGACGCGGCCGGACATCAGCCCCGCCCTGGCGGAGCTCCCTGCCGGGCTTCCACCGGCCTACGTCATCACAGTGGACAACGACCCGCTGGTTGACGAGGGGGCAAACTACGCCGCAGCGCTGGCCCAGGCCGGAACCGAGGTCCGGTACCAGCACCTCTCCGGGTACGCCCACGGACTGCTCACGTCCGCCGGGCGAATCCAGCGCGGCGAACAAACAGTCGACGACATCGCCGGCTTCATCAGGGACCGCACAGCCTGACTGAGGTGGGAGGCATACTCCCGCCCAGGACCGGCGGGGCCAGTCGGCCCCCGCCAATCGAGCTGATCAATCGAAGAACGGTGAGGGCCCGTCAATTCCTTGACGGGCCCTCACCGTTCTTCACGTTCTTTAGGAAAAAACTCTATGACTACTTTCCTCGTAGGTCCGTCCAGGAGTCCGTGGCTGCCGAATTCACGCAGAAGTTCGCCGCGGCCATGGGCGCGGGTCGATTCCGGTGAGTTTTAGGTCCCGGTGGGCTTTTCTGGCGGTGTGTCGGGTGGCTTTGGCTATGTTGGTTGTTTTGGCCATCTGGTAGAGGCTGATGGCTAGGTTTCGCAGCGAGGCGCGTTTCCTGTGCCGCTTGGGAACCATCCTCGGCGAACGTGACGTCCCGGGACGGCGTAAGTCAGGGCGAAGCCCAAGGTTGAGGATTCGTTCTCGGCTTTTCCTCTCGTAGGCTCTGATCGTGGTTTCCCGGGGAGGAAAGTGCTGCTGGGTGGCCCCCGGCCGCACCGCGCAAACCGAACGGGTAAAGGCGATGCCCGGCGTGAGAACGGAAAAAACCCACACGGCGGAAACTTTCGTGCAGCCTTGAGCGTGCACTCTGTGAGAACGGAAACCCTTTAGAAAGGCAGCGGCCACATGACCATGAGTGAAGAGACTGTTGTTAAGAACTGCCATGACCTCGCGTCCGGGGACCTTATCGCGGCCCGGTACGGGGCCGCCCTCGTTCACCAGGGGCGGGTGACAGAGAGGATCCCGGAGCACGGGCTGTTCTGGATCATGGACGAACTAACCGGCGGCCGCCGTTTATTGGACATGGCCGATCTTGAAATCGTCCGTGTCCCCCGGGCCGGCATCGCCACGGAGGTTCCCGGCCAGGGGTCGGCCGCTTCCTAAACGGCCGCACCCGGTCATCGATTCGACGCTGGCGGTGACTCCCGCCATGGACCGGGCCAACCGTACGTTTCCCGGGCCGCTAGCTGGGTCTCAGGAAAGGATCCTTTGTCAAGACGAAGCGGCCGATCCGACGACAGACAAACCTGGCGGACGGAACCGATTGCGCTCCCGTCGGTGGAGTAGACGACGACGCTGCCGGTGGTGATGGCTGGTCCTCCTCAAGGTTGCTTCGGTTCGCTATTGGAGGACGGTGCCGGTGGAGCGCACAACGGTTGTAGTGCTCTGTGCACGCCCACTGACGTCGATCTGCAAACGGTGCCGCTGCAAGGGTGCCTCCAGGGCGGTGCAAAGGTCCGGCAGTGTGGACGTCTCCAGCCGACGAAGCAGGTCCCGGACATCGGCCCGGTCATTGACTGTGACTTGCAGGGTCAGGTCCGCATCGTCAGCGGTGCCCCGCAAAACGGCTGAGGACGTGACGACGCCGGGGAGGGTGTTGACCTGGTTTTCTACCGCACGGGCCAGGACGGACGGGTCACAGAGGGTGCGGCCTTCAGCGCCGTCCGTGTGGAACCGGTAGGTGTCGGCGGCGTTCTTCCGGGGAATCTGCGCGATAATCCACAACAGCGCGAGCACACCGACCAGAACTCCGAGAACCAGTAGGAGTCCCATCACCCATGGTTGGACGAAGAACGAATGCAGGTCACCTGGAATGACCTTGTCCCCCGGCGGTGGTGTGCCGGCCAGTGTGTGCAGGATGCCGGCTGCCTGTAGGAGCAAGGCGATGCCGGCGGCCAGGACGAGGATGCCCAGGATCGTCAGCCAGGTGCGGTTCAAAGTTCCGGCTGCCTGTCGCATCGGAATCCTTCCTTTGAGCAATGGTGCAAGGACGCGAACGGATGTTTAGCCCTTGGATTCGACGGTGGTGGTGACCCGGGGGAGCGGGTCAAGGCCGATCGCATTCAGGCGATCCCGGACACCGTCGGTGACGCGGGTGTGCAGATCGCTGGTGTCCCGCAGGGATGTCTTCACGTTCAGGTGCACACGCTTGTTGGTGGCAGTCGCCGTCGCTGAGCTGACGCCGTCGATTTGAGCGCAGCACACTTTCGCCAGGTGGGCGACGGCACGCCGTGTCATCACGGTCTCCCGTTCCTGCACTTGCGCCTGCCCGTCTGCCGCATCAACATCAGCGGCGCTCCGTACGGTTAAGGCGGTGAACCCGCCGGGGATGAAGGCGCACAGCAGCAGGACCAACCCGACCACGGCGGCGGCAACCCCGATCCCCCACACAGCGGGACTGCTCCACGCCAGCGCGGTGAGCCAGTCCCGGACTCCTTGCAGGAGCGCGGACCACCTGCCCTCGACCAGGCGGGCGACGGTCAACCACACCAGGGCGACGCCGGCGGCCAACAGCAGGATCCCCACGATTAATGCCGGAACAGTCCGGCTGGGACGGCGCCGAAGACGGGTGGAGCGTCCATCATTGCGGCTCATAACAGCCTCCTTCGCCCGCCGGCCTCGCCACCGGTGCTGGCCAGCCAAGAGACCTTGATGTCGACCTGGCGGACTTCAACACCGGTCAGCTCGGTCACTCTGGTCCGGATCCGCTGCCGCAGCGCCTCCGACGCCTGCCGCAAGGGGACAGGGTAGGGCATGCCGATTTCAACGCTGAGGGTCGCGATGTTCCCGCTCAGCTCCACGGACGCCTTGGGGCGGGCGGACAGATCCGCGTGGGTTCCGATGCCCAGGAAGCCCCCGGAGGAACCGCCGGCGGCCGATTCATCACTGGCGACCTGGCTGGCGATTTTCTCGATCACCTTATCCGCCAGCACAGTCCGCCCCCGCGCGTCGACGTCGCCGCCAGTGCGACCATCGACTTCGGAGGTTGAGAGCGCGTGAGCGCCTTGCGGGGTCATCGGCTCGATGCTTTACCGAACAGGGCCGCCATGTCGAGCTTTCCCTCCGCGACCCGGCCGACCACCAACCCGATGAAGCCCAGGATCACCGCGGACACCAGAGCCCACCACCCACCGAAAGCCAATACAATTCCCAGCACCAGGCCAATCGCCAGGCACCAACGTGTAGTAGACATAGCCATCCTTTTCCTTTTCAGCGGTGCGTGTGCACCGGGCGGAAATCCCCGCCCGGTGCGGTGGACTTACTGCAGTTCGCTCTTTTGAGGCTGCTGGTCCTTCTGGTCGTCGCCGGGCAGGTGCACATCAGCGACGTTTACGTTCACTTCCAGCACTTCCAGACCGGTGGCGTGCTCGACCGACTGGATGACGTTGCGACGGATTCCCTGGCTGATGTCCACAATGGAGATGCCGTACTCAACGACGATGGAGACATCAATGGCGGTCTGGCGTTCGCCCTTTTCAACGCTGACACCGCCGCTGACGTTGGTCTGTGATCCGGGGATGCGTTCGGTCAGGGCGCTGAACGCCCGCCGGCCGGCGCTGCCCATGGCGTACACGCCCGGGACTTCGCGGGTGGCCATGCCGGCCAGCTTCTGCACGACGGTTTCCTCGATCGTGGTGTCGCCTCGATCCGTGTGCAACGCGTCGTGCTTCTTCGACTGCTCCACCGGGGCGTTGCGCTTCTGCTCCTCGGGGGTGGCCAGAACGCCGCTGGAAGCTCCGGGGGTATTGGGTGAATCTGCCATGAAAAACAGCTCCTTCTCGAAGATCGTGATCGTGTTTACACAGATAAAGACGAAGCCGATCCGGAATCGTCACGCCGTGGCGCAAAGTATTTCTCTCCAGAGACGACCCAACCAGGATCGGTTCCATGCCGATGCCCGGCTATGGCATATTGGGGCCAAGCGCCGGTACATCATCGGACGGGACGGACAGTGCATGGATAATCACGGCCCGGGCTTCGAAGCCGAACCGGACCTGGACGAGGGAAGTATCGTTGCCCGCGCCCAGGACGGCGATATGGCAGCCTTCGAACACCTCGTGATCAGCTACCAGGGCCGGCTTTTCCGGCTGGCTTACCGAATGCTCAACAACCGGTCAGATGCCGAGGACATCGTCCAGGAAACCCTGACCACCAGCTGGCGCGGCCTTCCGATGCTCGCTGACGTCAACGCTTTCGGTGGCTGGATCTACCGGCTGGCGACTAACAAATGCCTGGACCTACTTCGCAAACGATCTACCCGTGCCGAGAACATCACCGGCCCGGACGAAATCCGCTCCATCACCGAAGCCGGCACCACCCGGGCGCCCGCCGGCTCGGACCCGGCGCATGAGGCGGAATGGTCCGCCCATCAAGACGGCCTGACCGCGCTGCTGAACACGCTCCCCCCGACACAACGGGCCTGCTGGCTGCTGCGCGAAATGCACGGCCGCAGTTACGCCGAAATCGGTGCCACACTGAAGATCAGCCCGGCCGCAGTCCGCGGTACGCTCGCCCGGGCCCGGCACCAAATAGCGGAAGGGATGAGCCAATGGCGCTAGAAGACGCCCCTAGCCTGGGTTGCGGGCGCAGCATCGACCGCATCTGGGCCACCATCGACCAACCACCGGACGCACACGAAGAACAGTGCGATCAATGCCAAGCAGCCCGGACCCGGCTGCAACGACTCAGCGAAGCAACCCGGACACTGCGCGACCACGACCTGAACGATCCCGCCTTACGACCCCGCCCCGGGATCAAAAACGCCATCATGGACGTCGCCCGCGCCGAGATCCGCCGCAGCAAAAGAATCGTCCTGGCCAGCACGGAAAACGGCACAACCGAGATCAGCGAGCAGGCCCTCAGCTCCCTCATCCGGTTCGCGGGCACAGCGATCCCCGGCATCCACTCACGACGCTGCCACATCGACATACGCTCCAGCTCCACCAGCCTCGCCACCGAAGACCACCCTTCCGGAACCACCGCCACCCCCGCCAGCGCCGCTCCCCACCTCATCATCAATCTCCGGGTTGCCGCAGCCCCGGGCATCGACATCCCCCGAACCATCCAGGCCCTGCGGCACGAGATCAGCAACGCCATTCCGGCCGGTGTCGGTATCAACGCCGGAACCATCAACATCACAGTGGAGGACCTCTACGATGTCTGAACAACCGCTCCACGGCCAACTGATCACCAGCGAACTAATCGCGTCCCTGGCCGCCCGCACAGCCCTGGACACCCCCGGAGTCCTCAGACTCGAACCCACCCTCCAAGGCTTCCTGGCCCGGCTCGGTACGGCAGCCCTACTGAACCTGCGCAACTCCGGCAGCCAAAATGGCACCTACCGGCACGACAGCGTCACCGCCACGATCACGGACGGCACGGCAAACGTCCGCCTCGACATTGCCACCGACATTGCCTACACCGCGCTCCACGTCGCCGAGACGGTGCAACAACGCGTGCGCGAGAACATCAGCCACACCGGCCTTACCCCGGGCACGGTCGACGTCGGCATCCTCGCCGTAGAACCCCGACCACAACCAACAGTGGCCTGAACAACATACGTGGACACGCGAAAACCAGCGCCGCTGGGGTGGAACCACCCGAGCACGCGGCTCAACTACACCTCAGGCATCCGGTTCGCCACCGAGCTGCGTCGCAGCCACAGGATCGAGGGAGTGGAAGATATCGTCCCTGCTCACCTCGGTCCCGTACACCGCCCGATACTCGTCCTGGGCTTCGTCGGGACACTGTCTGTGTTCGTCTTGGCAAAGGATCCTTTGCTGAGACGGATGTGGGCGAAGTGGTCGGTGTCAAATCAGGTACCGAATCGGCAACGGACTATCGTCCGGTATGCCCGCGGGCCGTCCGTCAGTGGTGCGGCAGAACCGGCAGCTGCTTGTCAGGTCGCAGAGTCAGGGCCGCCCCGCACGTTCCAAGGAGAGGCGCATTCTGCTCAGGCCGTCCCGGATGCGGGATTTCACCGCCGGGACTGTGATCTTCAATGCGGCGGCTACCTCGGTCTGGGTGTGGCCGCCGAGATATGCCAGGACGATGGCTTCTGACTGCCTTGCGCTGAGCGTGGACAGGCACGCATGGACTTCTTCCGCCCTGAGCCTGCGCAGGGCAAGGTCCTCGGTTAGTTCCTGGCCCAGTGCCGAGGTCTCGCGCTGGTGCCGGGAGTCATGTTCAAGTGCGCTTTGCTCGCGCCGGACCCTGTCCACCGCGCGGCGGTGGGTCAGGGTAAACAGCCAGGCTAGAGGCGTGCCCAAGGACCGGTTGTATCGTCCCGCTAAGGACCACACGTGCACGTAGACTTCCTGCACCACATCCTCGGCCATGCCCCTATCCCTGATCACCCCCAATGCCAGAGCGTATAGACGCCTCACCGTCCGCGAATACAGATCCTCGAACGCATTTGCATCCCCCGCTTCGATTCTGCCCAGAAGCACCTGCAAAGACTCCCCGGGTTCAGGGATGCCCCGATCGTTGCCGGTAATTGTCACTGTCACCTGCAATACCCGGCCGCAGGAAGCACCGGACACTCATGACCAATCACCACAAAACCCGGGACTTGCACGATGCGCTCCGCACTCTTCAGATGGGTTCTTCTCCCATGTGCACCGAACCTATCGCGGGATCGGGCCAAATACGATCACAAAGAAGTAAATCTCTTAATGTATTGACAGGATCGGTAAATACGCCGTCAAGGACTATGACCGGGGAATGATGGTGTAGCGGCCCGACACCCCGGGCGTGGGATTCCGACGGGCGTCGGTCAGAAGGGCTTTCAGTTCATCCGGTGCGTGGTCGCCGGTGACGGGTTGCAGCCTTTGAAGGGCCCTCGGCGGATAGCAGGCGCCCATGTGGCTAGCCTGCGGGTACGAAAAATTCCAGAGCGATTCCGTCTGGATCCTTGAAACTCAGGGCCGTTCCGTAGGAGGCATCGACCAACCCGCTGTGCTCGACGCCAATTTCTTCGAGATGGTCGCGCCACTCGAGCAAGCCTGTTCGATCATGCACCGCGAATCCGATGTGGTCGAGGCCGGGATTTTTTTCATCGAAGTCCTTTGCGGAACTGATGGCGTGCTGGGTCAGCCCGAGGGTAAGCCCATCGGCGAGTGCGAAGATCCTGCGTATGAACGGGCCGTCAGCCATATACCCCGTAGGCTCGGTTTGCCAGAGTCGAGAGTAGAAGGTCGTACTGGCGATGATGTCCCTGACGGTCAGCGCCAGATGGTCAATATTCGGCAGAGCGGGCATGAGTGTCCTAGTGGTAAATTTCGGTAGCAGACTCCTCCTAAGGTACGGCAACTCAAGGCTGAGATCGTGATGTGACTGGTGCTCGCGTCCGGGACAACTTGGCCATTCGCTCCGAGCCTAATTTCCGTATAGGTCTGGGGGTACGTGCGCTTGCGCCTGATCCCGGCAGTGTGCGCCCACTTTTGGCAGGTACTCCGGTTCAGTCCGAGCTCCTCGGTGGCCTCGACCACAGTTCCCAGACGCGCCAAGGCAGAAAGAAGTCCTGTCGTTGAGCACGGGTATGGGACTGCTGCGGACGCTTCACTGTAGCCCCAACCAAAGGCGCGGTGTTTTTCGCTAAGGAAGAACTATTTCTTGATGGTGAATCCATGGGTGGTGCTACTCCGGATTTTCGGAGGTGCTGCAACGATCGCTAGAACTCGCCACCAACGGGCACCGGGCCGTCCGCCTGTGGGCAGTTTTTCATGGCCGCGAACGCTAACAGCTGGTTTCGAAAATGCGTCCCAACGGCGCCGACTGAGCATGCTTGACGACGTGTTTCCGAACGCCAAAACCTGACTTAAGGCAGAGTAACTTATATGGATCAAAAGATCACTTACTCGGGTACCTTCGTATTCGAGGGACTGGTCTTCTCGCACAAGTCGACGATTTTAGGGACTACGACGTCCATCGTCCGCTGACCCCGACGGGAGCAAACCTCCTCGGCCTGATCGGCGTACAGTTCGGGTATGTCGGAGAGGTCGCCGGAACAGGTAACGGCGTCCAAGGGGGGCCTCCAAAGCTGTCCGGCGCGCTTTGGCGGCGATGTCTCTAATAGTTTTGCCGGGGTGACAGCCGCGGCCGGGTGCAGGGTGGCGACGTTCCGTCCGTCAGTTCTTGAGGATTCGAGCCGCGCCAGTTTCGTACACTGCCAGGATTTCGTCATCGTTCACCGCTTTCACCCAGCGCCGTCGGGGCATTTACGGGCAACCGGTTCCGCGGGGCGGGAGGCCTCTGATACTGAGCAAGTGTTCGGCCAGTGCTATTTCCGATTGCCCGGGGTGCGCGGCAAGATGCCGGTGAAGTTCATCCCTGGCCCGGGCATGGTGCGGATCGGTCCCTAACAGTATCGCCTCGATTACTTCGGCGGCCTGTCGGCGTATTCCCGCGAGATCATCTCCTGTGGGCATTCTGGCTTCCAGGGGTGCCTGCTGTCCGCTTCCGGCCGGTGTCGGAACGGCCGCTTGATGCATCGACATTGACTGTTCCTTTGTTCGCCGGCCCGGATGGCGGCCGTAAACCCGCCTGCAGTCAGAAAACACGGGGCTTCAAATCATGGCAAAATAGTACAACGGTACCGACCGGTCTGTCCCTGAATTCATGTAAATTTCTGTGCATGGATTCACCTGCCCTGCCGGGGCACCCGGCACCGACCCCGCCCGTCCCCGATGCTGTGGTTTCGCCGGATTCCGGAGCCGGGGACGCGGGCGACCGGATCCTGGCCGCCGCGTATGAACTCTTCTCCCGCCGCGGCGTCCGGGATGTCGGCATCAACGAGCTCATCAGCCGTTCCGGGGTCGCGAAGGCCACGTTCTACCGCCACTTCCGGTCCAAGGACGACGTGGTTCTGGCTTCCCTGGCACACCGGGACCAGGTCTGGACAACGGACCAGATCCTCGCCGGTGCCCGGCGCCGCGGGACGACTCCCACCGAGCAACTGCTGGCCATTTTTGGTGTGTTCGGCGACTGGTTCTCCCGGGATGACTTCGAGGCATGCACATTCACCAAGGTGTTACTGGAGTTGGGACCGGAACATCTTCTCGGTCAGGCCAGCATCGGCTACCTCGCCCGCATCAGGGAACACGTCCAGGCCCTGGCCGAAGAGGCCGGGCTGGAAAGGCCCGCAGAGTTTGCCCGTTCCTGGCACATCCTGATGAAAGGGTCGATCATCTCCGCTGCTGAAGGCGACACGAAGGCCGCGGTCCGTGCCGGGAAAATGGCTGCCTGGCTCATCGAACACCACCGGCCCTGGCAACCCGGGCGGCCACTGCGCCGTTCTTCGGACAGTCCTGAATCGGGGCGCACGTATAAGTGAGCCCCGGCGGTTGACACCTGCGTTCCGCTGCCGCTGCATGGAAGCGGGTTTCGGACACCGCTGCCGTGGCAAGCGGGCGCTTAGGAGAAATCTCGCGCAGGGCCTCAGAGCACGCACCCAAGGACGGCGGGCGACGGAAACAGCTGATCCTTGCCGCATCCGGTGTTGCCGGAGCGGTGGCCGGCGCCTTGATCTGGCGCGCTTCTACCCGGTCCTCAGGGGCACGGCCGGCGCTCATTGCCTTTTTGGGCCGCCCGGGGAAAGGCGCCGTACCTGCGGCATTGGCGTCAGCTCAGGACAGCCCCGGACTGCTGCCCCCGCGACCGCCACCCGCGGTAAACCACCAGCTGGCGGTAAATTACTGGCCTGTTAAACCACCCAAAGAGAGCCTGCCTGCCAGTAAGGGCACCACATTGTGGAACCTCGGAGTTCCCCCGCGCGCGTCGGCACGCGCAGGTACCCGGGTCGTACGGCTGCCGGGGTGGTCAAAGGGTTTCCTTAAGGACCGGCGCCCTTTGGTGCCGGGGTTCCTCAGCTCGGGAGGGTCACGGTCCGATAGTCGTAGTAGACGTAGTGGTCGCTGGGGCCGTTTTTGGCAAGCAGGCCCAGGCAGCGGCCTTTGATGGCCATGACCACTCCCTCGGTCCGTCCGTTGAAGGGCTCGTCCGCGACAACGTAGTCGCCGATTCTAAATGGATTCCTGGACATGGTGTTCCCCCTTTTTCTGGCACTGAAATATCTGTAGCGGACCCTGCCGGTGCGCGTGATTTCTGCCGGCCCGATCCTAGGTTCCCGGCCCGGGTATCTCCGCGTCGTGGACGTACCGGTCGACGGCGGCTTCGCTGACGCGGAAGGAGCGCCCGAAACGCGCTGCGGGCATCGCACCGGAGCGCACCAGCCGGTAGATGGTCATCTTCGAAACGTTCAGGCAGGCCGCCACATCGGAGACCGTAAGATATGTGACCCTTGACGAACTTTCTCCGGACATCTCCCCACCGTTCCTTCACCGCTGGCGCGGCGCTTGGTTGCGGCCGGCCTTTCTGCAACTGTAGGGGCCAGCTGGGCTGATGTGACAGACGAGGAAGCTAACGACTTAACGACGATCTGCCGCGTGAAAATCACCGCCACTTCGGGGAACTACAGCGTGCTTGTGCCGTGAAGTGCCGCACAGGCCGCCACACGCTGCCATTTTGATGTGGTATTGGAACCCTTTCGTGATTTGCGGTGAAGCCCGAGCCGCACACAGCTTCTGGTTTCTGCAGACGGGGCCTCCGCCGCGCCCAAGCCATCGCCCCATGGACCGGTCCACGGGAACCGGAAGAACGACCCAGAACAGCCCCGCACCCGGGACAACAACAACACCGCAGTTTGGGGCTCACTCTTTCGGCCCGCGCCCCGCAGGAGTACCCTCCGGAATGTCATGGTCTCAAAAACGCACTCATGACAGGAGCACACCCATGTTCGACCAGAAATTCATCACCGAAGCCCTCGACCGCAGTGCCGAGAACCCGATGGACCGGCGCATCCTGTTCCGGGCCGCCGGCATCGCCGGAATCGGCGGGGCCGCGGCCTTGCTCGCAAGCTCACCGGCGCACGCAAACTCCGGTTCGGAGAATTCCGGTAAGGGGCCCAGTGACGGGGCCATCCTGAACTTCGCCCTTAACCTGGAATACCTCGAAGCGGAGTTCTACCTCCGGGCGGTCACCGGCCACGGCCTGGATGACGACCTCACGGACGGCAAGGGCCGCAAGGGCGGCGTTACCGGCGGCGCGCAGGTCCCCTTCAAGCCCGGCAGCCTAATCGAAAAATACGCCAAGGAGATAGCCGCCGACGAAAAGGCCCACGTCAAATTCCTCCGCACCGCGCTCGGGAAAGCTGCCGTTTCCCGGCCCCAGATTGATCTGGAGGCCAGCTTCAAGGCCGCAGCCAAGGCTGCCGGCCTGGACCCGAACTTTAACCCCTTCACCGATGAGATCAGCTTCCTCCTCGGCGCGTTCATCTTCGAGGACGTCGGCGTCACCGCCTACAAAGGAGCGGCACCGCTGATCGATAACAAAACCTACCTCGAAGCCGCCGCGGGGATCCTCGCCGTCGAGGCCTACCACGCAGGCATCATCCGCACCACCCTGTACGCCCGCGACCTGCAGTTGCCGGCCCAGAAAATCTCGGATGCCCGGGACAGCCTCGACGGGTCCACCGATCTCGACCAGGGCATCGGCACCGAAGACACCGCCAACCTCGTCCCCACCGACGGAAACGGCATCGCCTTCAGCCGCAGCCCCGGACAGGTCCTGAACATCGCCTACCTCACCCCCAAAAAGGCACGCGAAGGCGGGTTCTTCCCCAAGGGCGTCAACGGCGCCATCGACACCAGCGCCGCCCACTCCTGACCAGAACGGACCCCGCCAAAGGAAACACCGGAACAAGGGCAGGCGGCACCCTGAAAGGTGCCGCCTCCCCCGCCAGGGCAGAACGGACCCCGCCTCGGCAGCCTCGGTGAGACACAGACCAAACCATTCCCACGACGCTCCGGACACCTGGTGAGAGGACTTGGCCCAGTTCCGGCACGCCCGCCGAAGCCGGCCGCGTCAAGCTGTTCCAGAAGCCGGGGGCACCGTCACGGACAGTCGAGTACCGGTCCGGGTTCCACCCCGTTGCCTGGCCGTCAGCCCCTGCATCCGGCACGGGCACGGGCACCGCGGGCTACAGGTTCTTCAATTCGGCGCCGGAAGTGCCCTGGTCGGCGGTGGCTACGGTCTCGGCACCAACCTTGGCCGCCCGCTTCTCCCGACGGCGGTCATTGAGCAGGCACATCCCAATGGCGGTGAAGAAGAGCACCAGCATGGGCACGGCGAGGTAAAACATGCTCATCGCGTCAACGCCGGGCGCGGCCATGGCCGCGAAGAGGCAGACCAGGAACGCGGTGATCCGCCAACTCTTGAGCAGCTGCGCTCCCTTGACCAGGCCGGCCAGGTTCAGCCCAAACAACACCACCGGCAGCAGGAAGGCGATGCCGAACGCCAGCAGCAAGCGCAGCACAGAGGACAGGTACACCTGGGCGCTGATGAAGTTCGAGCCGCCCGAGGGCGTGAAGTCGGTCAGCACGCGCGCCGCGTTCGGCAGCACCAGCCACGCAAGCGACACGCCCCCGACGAACAGCGGGACGGCCGCCGCGACGAACGACAAGGCGATGCGGCGTTCCTTCTTGTGCAGGCCGGGCACAATGAAGGCCCAGAGCTGGTACAGCCAGACGGGGCTGGCGACGATCAGGCCCAGGAAAACGGAAACCTGGACCAACAGGTCAAAGGAGCTCGCAACGCCGTCGAAGTTCAGTGACGCCTGCCGGCCCTCATGCCCGTTCAGGTCCCGGATCGGCTTGATCAGCGCCGCGAGCATCGGCTGGTATACGAAGAAACCGGCCACAGTCCCGAGGACGACGGCTCCTCGTCAGCTGCAGGCATCCGGTTTCTTGCCTCGGTAAAGCACGGGCAGGGTCTCAAACCGTCCGCCCGACATGCTGGCATCGATAAAGAGGTCGGCTGCCGCTGGCTGCGCGAGGAATACTTGCGCCTGCGTCGCAACGGCAAGACTCCGAGCGAGACGACAGCGGAGCTCGGCTTCGCCACGTCCCGGCTGGCGGCGTAGGAAGCTGACGTCGGCCACGTCAAAGACCGCCATCATCTTCGGGTGAATATTGACGAGGAGGCGAGCTTTTGGGCGGCGTTTGATCGCGGGGAAAGCCTTGAGGAGGCAGCTACGGCAGCGGGTGTGAGCCGTTCGACCGCCTATCGGTGGATGCACCGTCGTTTCGACCAGCTACGTCAGTCCAAGGTGACCGTTAGGCGGTGCCAAGACCAATTGCGCCTGACGGACCGCCTCAGCCTGAACTTCGAACGCGACCGATTATCCCGACTATCGAAAGAGCGAAATGCGGCCACGGCGGCGCAGCACGCCGCTTCCCCTCCTCCGGTCGTTATTCAGACCAGATGCTCGGTGCGGTGCTCTCAGAGGCGCAGCAGCACCGTGCTGCGCGGGCCGAGAAGTATTGGCAGCTGATGCGCAACGGGGTGAGCAACGCAGAAGCATGCAGACTTCTTGGTATGCACCTGGATGCGCGGGAGCGGTTACGGATCGCGGACCTGCTGCGGCTGGGGCACTCGATGCGGCGCATCGCGCTGGAACTGGGCCGTCACGCCTCCACGATCAAACGGGAACTCGACCGTCATCGGGACGCTCAGGGCCTCTACCTGCCCCGTACTGCCGATCATGACGCCCGGCTGCAACGGGCCCGACCGAAAGTGCATAAGCTCGCTGCCAACACCCGGCTGCGCACCCTTGTGCAACGCAAGCTCAACCGTTTCTGGTCGCCGGACGAAATCTGCGGGTGGATGAAGAAGACATACCCCGATGACCAGACGATGCGGTTGTGCCCGGAAACGATCTACCGGGCACTGCTACTGCGTGAGGACCACGGCCTGCACCAGCGGTATGCCACGAAGCTGCGCACCGGCCGTAGGATCCGCAAGACGCGCTGGCGCATCCGCACCGGGCAAGGCTCCCGGATCCGCAACATGACCATGATCGACCAGCGGCCGGCAGAGGTGGAAACCCGTCTAGAGGCCGGCCACTGGGAAGGGGACCTCATCGTCGGCGTCGGGTCAGTCTCGGCGATGATGACACTCAGAGAAAGGAAAACCCAGTACGGCATCATCATAAATCTGCCCCTAGATCACACCGCTGCGAGCGTCAACGCGGCCGCCATCAGCGCGTTCGCGAAGCTGCCAACACACCTGAAGCGAACACTCACCTGGGACCAGGGCGTGGAAATGGCCAGCCACGAGGAACTAACAAAGAAGACCGGGGTTCCGGTCTACTTAGCCGAACGCTCCAGCCCCTGGCAGCGCGGCGCTAACGAGAACTTCAACGGGCTGGCCCGCCAATATTTCCCCAAAGGCACCAACCTCGCCGTTCACAGCGTTGAGCACGTCTCCCACGTGATGCGCGAACTCAACGAACGGCCGCGAAAATCCCTCGACTACGACACCCCGGCAGCACGATTCAAAGCAGTACGCACCGCCCCGGCCGCCGCTTTGCGATAGCCTCAAACCACCGGGAAACGACCCGAAAATCACGCATCTGTTGCGTCGACCCCCAGAAACCGCCCACCTTCACCGGGCAGTTTTGCGGGCGGGTCTTACGGGAATCGGCCGGCCGCGGAAACACGGTGATCGTGATCCGAAAATTTTGAGTGGCGCTTGCGCCGTTGGGGGCCGGCTTACGGGCTGCGAGATGACATATAGGCGCTGCGAAAAGACCGCCATTTATTGCTGCGATTCACACGTGGGTTTCGGCAGCAACGGGATGTCTTTAACCTGTAGATTTCGGAGACGGCGGATACATGTCTTCTTGCCTTTGCCATGGGATGTACCGGCGCCCAGCCGTTTCAGCTGCTTTTCGGTGCCGGCCCGGATAGTTCGGCAGCCGCTCTGAGAATCCATGCGCGGAACTCGACCGCGAAGTGTTCCAGGTGCTGTTGGACCACGTCGGGAGCACACGTGGCCGGAAGGGTCACGGAGAGTGTCGCGGTGAAACCGTCGGGCTCCTCGTCGAAGGCGTTGGCTATCGACCCGACGATGGTCCCGTCTTGAAGGAGCATTTGGGATTGCCGGCCGGCCGGCTGATCCCTGCGTAGTCCGTCGTCGGCGATGACGCTGTCGTCGTAGGGTCGCATGAAGAACGAGCACACGTATTCGCCGAGGGTCTCGACGACGTTGACGTTGCTGCCGGGTTCGGCGTGGATCGAGTAGTGCTCCGGGTGCCCGGCGAGCATGACATCTTCGCGGGCGAAGGCGCGACTGAGCCAGCCAGTGAACTGCGCCGCAGTGATGCCATGGGCGAGGAGGGCCGTGGTACCGGTCGTCTCCTCGCCACCGGACCGGTCGAGGTGGTCTCGGAGGAAAGCGTCGCCGAAGGCGATCTCGTCACTGAGGAGTTCCAGGAGCCGTTCTCGGCCGAGCTTGCTTTTCAGGAGCCGGAGTGCGCGTTGGGCGGAGAGCAGTTCGAATCCGTCGATGCTCGTCTCGGTGCTCTCTCCAGCCAGACGCACCCACGGTGCGGTCGTGTCTTCCGTGTTCATTATCCCTCAGTTCTTTCGGACGGGCAGCTGGAGGTAGGACGCGTGCGCGCCTCCGGTATGGATGACGTGCGTGCCAGTGTTCGCGCCGATGTACTCATGGATCCCCGGCATGAGTGTTCCCAGCAGATTCCGGGAGCTGATCACGAAGCGCAACTGCTCGGCAGGGCGGAACGCAAGCCCTACGGGGAGCAGGTCGATCTCGATCTCAACAATTTCCCCTTGGCTTAGCTTTTCGATTCGGTCGAAGCTGTGCGCGGGCACGTCGTCAGTCGCAAGGGTTTCGTCCAGGTGCCGCGCGGAGACACGGAGACGGCCGTCCGAGCCCTTGTAACGGAGAATCGTCGCGCCATTGTCAGTGAGGTCGTGCGCCATCGGGCTGGTGTTAGGAACGGTGAACGCCTGGAGCGGAGTGCCGTACGCGTCGAGCTTCTGAATCAGGACGAACAGGTCCATGTCGTCGGCGTCGCGCGCCTCAACGAACAGGCGCGCCTTCGGGTAGCCGACGAGGGTCGTCTCCTCGTCAAAACGGGCAATGAAGGACACTGCGTTCGGGTTGAAGTCCACTTTGTAGGAGACTTCGGCCGGGGCAGCGGGTGCCGTCGTTGCGAGGGCGCGGGTGCTGCCGTCGAGGTAGTACTTCGTTGAGGCGACGTCGGCGGGCGGGAAGGACTCCGCGGGCACGGCGACCTGGTCGCCGCCTTCCAGATCGAGGACGGAGTATCGGACGCGGGGAGTCTGCTCCCAGCCGTTGTCCTCGTCCTTGAGGTAGCGGTCGAAGAACCGGCGCAGGTCCTCAACGTTGGCTTCGTCGTAGTAGTCCGGCCATTCCTGCCCGTTGTGGATCCGCAGCCATTTCTCCTCGGAGGCGATTCGGCGCCAGGCCCGGAAGGTTCCCGCGGTGTGCAGGGTGTTGGAGTAGCTGGCCACCACGTAGGCCGGCACGGTGATGCTGCTGAAGTCCGGGATCTTGTTCTCCCAAAGGTCCGATATCAATGGGTAGCGTTCGACTTCGGCAAGGATGTCTTCCTTGCGGTTCTTGCCGAAGAAGCTGCCGTCCTGGAGTTGCTGGGCGAAGCCGGTGTCGGGCATACCGCCGCGCATCACCAGGTCGCGGTACACATCGCTGACACCTTCCCAGGGGTTGATGGCTGCCAGGTGCGGTGGCTGCTCGGCCGCGGTGAACCACTGGGAAACGGCCAGGTATGAGGTGCCGCTCATGCCCACTTTGCCGGAGCACCAGGACTGGTCGGCCAGCCACTCGATGAGGTCATAGCAGTCACGGCCTTCCTGCCGGTCCCACAGCACACTGTCGCCCTCGGAGTCCACCACCCCGCGAACGTCCGGGTTACACACGGCGTAGCCCTGGGCGCACCAGTACGCCGGATCCGGGGCCTCAAACTTTTCCAGCCCGGACACGAAACTGTTCGGCAGGCCCACCAGCCCGAAGACGCCCATCACGCTCAGGGAGGTGCCTTGGCCCTTGCCGTACGGGCTCCATGCCACGATGACCGGAACATTTTCGACGCCGGCAGGGCGGAAGATGTCCACGTAGATGGTCACGCCGTCACGCAGCTGGACGGCAACGTCCTTCTCGAAGACGACGTCGACCGGCAGGGGCCGGAACTGCGGCGCCACCTGGTACCCGGCTGCCAGAGTCCGGGTCCCGGGATCAAAACCGGTCAGCACCCCGGTCCGCGGCGCCGGCAACGGGTGGGACGGAACAAACAGCTTTTGTTCATCGCTCATGGGGAGTTCCTCTGGTCTGGGACCCGGGAACTTACTTCCCGAACTGCTGCGAGCGTACGCCCGATTCCGAGTTAACTCAACAATCGTTGAGAAAACTTTGGGCGCCCGATAGATTGGGGACATGCCGGAACCTAAAACGTCAGCCCCGAAGGCCCGCCGCGGAAGGCGGCCCGGACCGTCCACCACGCGACAGGCCGTACTGGACGCCGCCCGCGCCAGGTTCGCTTCCGACGGCTTCGCCGCCACCACCATCCGGTTGGTGGCCGCCGATGCGGAGGTGGACGCCTCCCAGGTGATGCAGTTCTTCAAGTCCAAGGACGAGCTCTTCGCCGCAGTGATGGCCGTGCCGCCGTCGGCCCTGGAAAGATTCAGCACGGCATTCGAGGGCCCAGACGAACACCTGGGTGAACGGGTTGTCCGCGCCTACCTCAGCGCCTGGGAAGGACCGCCGGAAGAGTCGGAGCCTCTGATGGCCATGCTGCGCGGAGCCATTGTCAACGACAAAGGGGTGGGACAGCTCCGCGAGTTCATCCAGGCACGGCTGGTGGACGGCACGGCCAAGAGTACCGACGCCGATGCGGCACTGCGGGCCGGCCTCGCAGCTTCCATGCTGGTGGGGGTGGTGACAGGCCGCCGGATCATCGGCGTACCAACACTTCTCAACACAGAAACCGAAGAACTGATCGGTATCCTGGCGCCGGCCATCCAGCAGATCCTCGCACCCAACCGGCCAGGTCAAAGTAGCGTCCGGTAAAGGATTCCTCAGCGAAGCACAACGCTGCTGCCATTGACCACCAGCGCCTGACCATCTCGAAGAGCCCAATAGGGTTTACGCTCCTGGGTGTAAGCCGCAGCCACCCTGGTTAGGGCTTCGCTCTCCGGGTGCTCCGGAGATCCTAGGTGAGGCACGAAGGGTCGATCCAGGATGCTGAGGCCATCAAACACGACGGTTCCGTACATGAACAATGCGTCCGCCGTTGGATCACACTCTTCGAGGCCCAACAAGCTCGGCGCTAAGACGCACGCCCCCGCACTGAAGCCGGCGTAGACCAGTTCGTCCGCTTTGAGACGATCCTTAATGAGCGCGTCGGCCCCCGATTGTGCCAGAGCCGCCCGGAGCGTGAAGACGTTGCCGCCCCGAACCCAAAGGAAGTCCGGGCGGCCAAATTTCGCAGAAAGGCTCTCAATATCGTGTACCCGAAGGTCGAGTTCACTCGCTGTGAGCCCAACGCCCTCGAGATTCTCAATCTGACGTTCTGTCTCTTGGCCCCGCATGTCTGGATCGGCACCGTCTAAAGCATTCATGATGACCCACCCGCGTCTACTTCCCCGGACCATACCCGTGAACACTTCGGGATGGTCACCAAGCTGGTACGACGACAGGTAGAGGCGCATGAAGCCATTGTCCCGACTTTTCGCGCACGAAGGTCGGGCCGCTCTAGTCGCCCGGTGAGGGATCCCCCTTACGGACAGGTGCGGCGGACCGCTCCATGGGCGGTAGAGCAGCGGCATCTAATTCATGTCGGAACCTGTTGGTGATTCCGGTCGCTTATAGGTTTCCGAAGTACCCGCAACCATGATGCGTAACCTATCCTCAAGAGGAAACGGAAGTTACGGACGGGACGGCCCGCCCGTCCGAACGACACGGGGACGGCCCTGTGGAATAGGGGCAGCCCGTGCCTTCCTCTCCTGCCCAGTCCATCATCACGCCCGTCGCTATTGTTCGCCTCCTGGTGGGCTGGGGTGCCGTCATCGGATTAGATTTTGCCGGGCCTTTGCTTGAGCCACCAGTTCCCACGCCGCTGCTAGTTATCGCGCTGGTGCTCATCGTCGGTGTCGTTCTGGTCTGCGCCTTTGGCGTGGTCCATGAGGCCGAACAGCTCGCCCACCGACTTGGTGATCCCTATGGCTCCCTGGTTCTCACTCTCTCGATCGTGCTGATCGAGGTGGTGCTCATTTCCGCCGTCATGCTGGGACCCGGCGAGCACACCACCATTGCGCGGGACTCGGTGATGGCCGTATCGATGATTATTCTCAATGCGGTCATTGGGCTCTCTCTTCTCGTTGGGGCGATCAGGCATGGCAATCTGGGCCACAACCGCACTGGCACCTCCTCCTATCTCGCACTGCTCGTCGTTCTCCTCTCGCTGGCCTTTGCCCTGCCGACCATGGTTGGCCGTGACAGCTCCTACACCCCTGCGCAGGAAATCCCCATCATCGTGCTGACCCTCGCTCTCTATGCCTTCTTCCTTTACCGGCAGATGGGCAGGCAAGCCGACGACTTCAGGGAAGTCGATCCACGCTTCACAGCCGATCCTGGCTCAAGCGTCAACGTCGCGTCAGAGTACAGCCGCCGGAGCATCACCCAAATCATCGCCGAGCATCGTTCCGAGGTATTGATACGGATAGCACTGCTTATCGTGACGGTCCTGCCCATCGTGCTCCTCTCGCATGACATGGCCACGCTCCTGGACGATGGGCTCGGGCGCGTCGGTGCTCCCGTGGCGCTTTCTGGCATTCTGATCGCCATGATTGTTTTCTTGCCGGAATCGATCACGTCAGTGCGCGCAGCACTCCAAGGAAAGGTTCAGCGGGTCAGCAATCTATGTCACGGAGCCCTTGTCTCCACGGTTGGCCTGACTATTCCCGCCGTCCTCATCATCGGCAGCCTCACCGGGCAAACCGTCGTGTTAGCGGAGTCCCCTGCCAACCTGCTACTCCTCGGCGTGACGATGTTGCTATCCGTGACCACGCTCGCTTCCAAGAAGGTGACAGCGATGCATGGCGCAGCCCATCTCGTGGTCTTCGCGGTCTACGGCATCGTCGTATTCTCCTGAGCGATGCCGCTCCTCAAAAGGGGGCACGCCCTCGGCCAGCCATGGCGACGGTTACACGTTCACCCGGAAGGCCTGACTCGTAGCGCCCGTAAGCCGGTCCACTAACGCGACCGCGAACTTAACCCGTCAATGCAGACCTTAGGCTGATGTCATGAATAACACCATGAGAGCAACGCTCCTTTGGTCACTGGGGGCAGTTATTTTCTCTCTTGTCGGCGTATATATCGCATTGAACTCCTATGGGGTTTGGTACAGCATCATCTCGGCGGTCATAGTTTTGCTCGCCGGCGCTACCTTCGCCGCCAGGGCTATTCTTTCGCTTCGTGCCTCAGATCCCAATATCTAGCTGAGCAGCCAGGGCACATGCGTGGTCACGTTCTCGGTTCTACTGAACGCAGGCTCTACGGCACGCGCGTCAGGGGCAGTCCCTCGGACGCCCGCGCAATCAGGTGCTGGAGCCACGTGCCGCGGGAATCAGAACAGCGATCAGGATTCTGTTGGCCTCCCGGTCCCTGCTGGATCACCAACGCAGCGCCAACCGCAACGCGCTCACGGCCCTGCTCCGCGGCACAGATCTCGGAATCGACGCCCGCGCATCCCTCCGGGACGCGCAGATCACCGCCATCGCAGCCTGGCGGAGCTCAAACAGCACCGACCCCGTGATTCGCGTCGCCCGCGCCGAAGCCAAGCGCCTGGCCCTGGCCATCAGAGACTTCACCGGCCAACTCGCCAAAAACCACAAGGCCCTGGCCCAACTCACCGAAGAACTGGCTCCCGGACTGCAAACCACTCCCGGAGTGGGCCCAGTGACAGCGGCCATCATCATCTGCGCCTACTCCCACCACGGCCGGATCCGCTCAGAGGCAGCCTTCGCCGCACTCGGCGGCGTCGCCCCACGCCCTGCCTCATCCGGCAACACCAGCAGACACCGACTCAACCGGTCAGGGGACCGTCAGCTCAACCGCGCCTTCGACGTTATCGTCCGAACAGGAATGAGCTTCGACAACCCAACAAAGGACTACGTGAGCCGCAGCAGAGCAACAGGGAAATCAAACCGCGAGATCCGCCGGAACCTCAAACGCTACGTCTGCCGCGCCATTTTCCGCCAACTCCAGACCATCATGGCTTGACAGAACCCATAGAAGAGTCATTTTGGGGGCAGCTCCCGGGCGAAGAACGCCGCTGCCCGGCGCAGGATCTCGTTCTCCTGCTCCAGCAGCAGGATCCGCTTCCTGGCATCCCTGAGCTCGCCGGCTTCCTTTTCCGTGACGCCGGGACGGGCACCGTCCTCGATGTCGGCTTTCTTCAGCCCGTTGTGCAGGGTTGCTTCGGAAATTCCAAAGTCTTTGGCGATCTGCGAGATCGGGGCTTCGTGCTTCCGTGCCACGGCGACCACGTCGCGGCGGAACTCAGCGGGGAAAGGCTTGGGCATGTGACCATCCTTGCTGCAAGGAACGAATCCTCACAAGTCAGGAGTCAAGCAAACCCGGGCAGTCCCGGCCACTATTTCCGGACCAAGTGTTACCAAAGTGTTTATTCCGTGCACGCAAGGATTCAAAAACCCCTGCAAACTGTGGAGCTAAGGAGATTCGAACTCCTGACCTCTTCGATGCGAACGAAGCGCTCTACCAACTGAGCTATAGCCCCGAAGCAACGCCGGTCCCGAAGGAACGGCGTTGCCGGTGTCCCTAGGCTACAAACTATCTGCCGTCTTTTCCAGCCAGCCCGCAAATGTCTGCCGGCCGTGGCGCGCCTCGGGGACCAGATTCAGGCCCGCGCGCAGGTATTTTCCCATTGGACCCGGCATCGGCAGCCGCACCAGGACGCCGCGAGCACCGGTGGCCCGCTTCCATTCCAGTGCCAGCTCGCCCATGTCTGCAATCTCCGGGCCTCCGATAGTCAGGACGCGGTGCCGCTCCCCCAAGGCCGGCACCAGCGCGGTGTCGAGCAGAGCGGTAGCCACTTCGGACGGAGAGATCGGCTGGAAGCTGGCTCCTTTCAGCACCGGGATGATCCGCACCTTCGCCCCGGCCGCGAACATCCGGGCGAGCAGCGAGTGGAACTGCGTGGCCCGGAGTGCGACCGTCTCAAGACCGGACCGTTCGTACACGTGTTCCTTGGCCGCCTTCGAACAGTAGAAGCCGAAGCTGCTCTGATCGCAGTTGATGATGGACAGCATCACGGCTTTGGCCACCGCGGCGTCCTGCGCGGCAGCCAGAAGCCGGGCTCCGCCGTCGGCGAAGTTCTTCAGCGCCTTGCCAGACTGGCCCTCAAGGCAGTCGACGACGACGTCGGCGCCTGCCAGTGCCGCTGCGAGGCCTTCGCCGGTGGTGACGTCGCCGCGGAAGTACTCCGCGCCGTCGAGCCGTCCGGGGGTCCCGGGCGGCGGCGGATTGCGGCTGAGAACAGCGACGGAGAGTCCGCGGTCAACGGCCTGGCGCACAACCTCGCAGCCCACCTGGCCGGTTCCGCCGGCAACACAGATTCGAGTCATGACCCGAGGCTACCTGCTGGGGCGTCAGCCCGGGGTGAGGACGCAGAACTCGTTGCCCTCTGAGTCGGCAAGGCACACCCAGGGCACATCGCCCTGGCCGACGTCGGCGTCCGTGGCGCCCAGAGCCCGCAGCCGGGCCACCTCGGCCGCTTGATCATCACCGGGGTACGGCCTCAGGTCGAGGTGGACACGGCCCCACATGGTCTTCTCGGCGGGCGTGCGAACGAACTCCAGGTACGGCCCGACACCCTTGGCCGAACGCAGCCTCGCATGATCGTCGGTCACTTCGTGCAGGGTCCAGTCCATCGCCTCGTTCCAGAACCGGGCCATGGCCCGCGGATCCGCACAGCTGACCACCACCGCGGCGATCGGCCCGGTGTCCCGGTAGATCGGTCGAGGCTCCAGCACGCGGAACAGGTTGCCCTCCGGGTCGGCCAGAACTGTCCACGGCACATCGCCCTGGCCGGCGTCGGCGGGCGTCGCACCGAGCTCCAACAGGTGCGCAACCAGCTGCGCCTGATGGGCCGCAGAGGTGGTGGCGAGATCGAGGTGCGCGCGGTACCTCACCGTCTCGGGGTCCGGGACTGTGACGACATCGACGCAGACGGCGACGGGGTCCGGCCAGACGAAGCCCTCGGGTTCAACATTGGTCACACCGGGTCCCTCGCTGGATACACCCCAGCCGAGCGCCTCCGCCCAGAACCGGCCGAGCGCCGAGTCATCCCGGCCTTGAAATTCACCTGAACAAGTCGCAGTGCCATACCGCCCGACCCTAATACCCACGCAATACCCGATATGGGAGGCACGCCCCAGTACGCTGCCGCGGCAGCCCCGGGCACAAGAAAGCCCCGGGCCGCCTCGCAGGCTGCCCGGGGCTCGGAACTCGGGGCTCGGGGCTCGGGGCTCGGGGCCCGGGGCTCGGGGCTCGGGGCTCGGAAGAAATGTTCAGGCGCGGCGGCGCTGGAGAACGTCATCCAGGTTGCTGAGGGCACGCTGGCCCTTTCCGACGGCCTTCGTGTCTGGGTCGGCAGCGGCCGTAACCGCAGGGGCTGCCGGTGTGATGCCCTGTTTGAGCGAGGGCTTGCCGACTGCTTTGGGGGCCTCCGGCAAATCGAGCGGACCGGGCGCCGCACGTTCCGCTTTGGGCGCTTCAACATAGGTGGGCTTGGGAACTTCCACCGGGTCCCAACTGGCGGCCTCAGGAGCGGGGGCCGCCGGATCCGGGCGGACGCGGTCCGAGTCGTCACCGGACGCCGCGGCTTCGGACAGTGCCGCCTGCCGGAGTTCCAGGGCGGTGAGCTGCGGGGCCGGTTCCGGCGAGGCCGTCTCGGCCTGGGCGTCGAAGAGCGGGCTCTCCGCCCGCGCAGTTGCAGGGGAAGCCGTCCGCTCCGGGGCGGCAGGCGCCGCGGTGTGTCTCGGCGTCCCGCCCATGGCGGATCGGAAGGCAGCGTCCACCTTGCGGCGACGGTCGCGCACGGCGAGCCGGCGCAGCACCACCACGGCACCAAAGGTGCCGAGCAGGGACACCACGGGCAGCCACCCGGAACCGATACCGAAAATTCGAAGCGCTGCAGAGACGACGCCGGTGAGCAGCGCCAGCAGGCCTGCCACCGCGAGGGCCAGCCGTCCGTAGCGGATCTTGAAGACCGGGGCCGGCGCCGTGGACTGCCGGGCGGCGTCGGGGTTTGTGGACCCCTGGGCGGGGACAGTACGCGGTGAACTGGTCATGGGTTTCTCCTGCTGGGGCGTCATCATCATGACTCTCCCGGCTTGGGGGTCGGCTGCTGCAATATCGACGACGTCCGCCAGGAGCTCGCCTGCAGGCTGCAACTGGTGGCGTCCGTTCCGGAGTACGTAGGGGGCCACCCACACAATCCAGAGCGCAACAGCAATGACAAGGATCACAGAGCTGCTAAGAGGGAAGTCCACAATCAAAACGGTATGAGCAACACGGCTGGCGGGCCCGCATTGTCCGCGGTGTGTCGCGAGGCAACCGGCAAATGACTTGATTTACTTGTGTCGCGGCTGCTCGGAACGGGGCCTGCAGTTCAGGACGGGCGGTTCTTGAGCCACCGGGCAAGAAGGCCCCCGGGCACTTCTTCGGCTGTCAGGGCGAACGTCCGGTGATCGGCCCATTCGCCGTCGATGTGGAGGAACCGCGGGCGGTACCCCTCGTCCCGGAAGCCGAGTTTCTCGACCACCCGCAGGCTGGGCGCGTTCTCCGGCCTGATGTTGATTTCCATCCGGTGCAGCCCCAGCGTGCGGAAGCAATGGTCCGTCGCCAACGCGACGGCGGTGGGTGCGATGCCCTGGCCGGCCCGCGCCTGGTCCACCCAGTACCCGAGCGTGGCCATCATCGCGGAACCCCACACAATTGAGGACACCGTCAGCTGGCCGACGATCAGGGGCTCCCGGGCGCCGGGCGTCCATTCCGTGATGACGAAGGGCAGCGCGGAGGCCTGGGCGGCCTGGGCCTTGAGGGAGCGCACCATCTGCCGGTAATCCGGCAGGCCGCCCCCGGGCGCCGGATTAGACGCCTCCCAGGGGGCCAGCCATTCGCTGTTGCGGGAACGGACATTGGTCCACTCCTTGCGGTCCCGGTACCGGATCGGGCGCAGCACGATATCGCCGCACTCCAGCGTCACCGGCCAGTTGAAGCTGCCCCCCACGGGAGTTACTTGGTCAGGCTGGAGGTGAGGCTGGAGGCGAATTCGGGCAGCCATTCACGCAGGCCGGGGCCCAGGTCATCGCTGTCGCAAGCGAGCTGCACACAGGCCTTGAGGTAGCTCAGCTTGTCCCCGGTGTCATAGCGGCGGCCGCGGAAGACGACGCCGTACACGCCGTACCCTTCGCCATCGCCCGACGCGAGTTCCTGGAGGGCGTCGGTGAGCTGGATTTCGCCGCCGCGGCCAGGCGCGGTGCGCTCCAGGACATCAAAGACCTCGGGGTGGAGGACGTAGCGGCCGATTACGGCCAGGTTGGACGGGGCGTCCTTGACGTCGGGCTTCTCCACGAGGTGGTTGATGCGGACGTACTCTTCGCCCTGGATCGCCTGCACGTCGGCGCAGCCGTAGGCGCTGATCTGGGACGGGTCCACCTCGATCAGCGCGACAACCGAACCGCCGGTCTTGGCCTGGACGTCGATCATGGTGCTGAGGAGCTCGTCGCGGGCGTCGATCAGGTCATCGCCCAAGAGGACGGCGAAGGGCTCGTAGCCGACGTGCTGCTTTGCGCGCAGGACGGCGTGGCCCAGGCCCAGGGGATCGCCCTGGCGGACGTAGTGGATGTCGCCGAGGTTGCTCGCGGCCTGGATGGACTCCAGCTTGGCGGTGTCTCCCTTGGCTTCAAGGGTGGCTTCCAGCGTGGGGACCCTGTCGAAGTGGTCCTCGAGCGCACGCTTGTTGCGGCCGGTGATCATCAGGATGTCGCTCAAGCCGACGTTGACGGCTTCCTCGACGACATACTGGATGGCCGGCTTGTCGACGACGGGAAGCATTTCCTTCGGCATGGCCTTGGTGGCCGGAAGGAACCTCGTGCCGAGGCCCGCAGCGGGGATGACGGCTTTGCGGACGGAAGCGTTGGGTGTAGTCACTCGACTAATCTAACGGAGGTACCAAACATTAGGTAATTAGCTACAGCCGGTCATGAGCCCGGGCCGCCGCGGCTCCGGCCGAGACGGCAACAGGCGGAGGGCCCGGCCATGAATGCATCGAAGGACAAGATCCGCGCCAGCCACCGGTCACAGCGCGCAACGCTTGGGCTGGCGACGCTCGGCGACGCGGGTGCAGCCATCGCCAGGCATGGCCTGGCGTGGGCCGACAAAATCGCCGGCGGCGCGTCGGGAAGCTTCGCCGTCTACCTGGGCGTTGGCACAGAACCGCCGACCCTCCCTCTCCTGACGGCCCTGCACGACGCCGGACACCGCGTGCTGCTGCCGGTCTGCGAGCCGGGCCTGGAATTGAGCTGGGTCTATTGGACTCCGTCGTCGGGTTTTGCCCGCAGCCGCTATGCGCCCATCCAGGAACCCGTCGGAGACCGCCACGGAACGGAAATCATGGAATCCGCCGCCGGCATTTTCCTGCCGGCCACGGCCGTCGATCACTCCGGCAACCGGATCGGCCAGGGCGGGGGCTATTACGACAAGTTCCTCGCGGCGCTGGAATTAGTCCTGCAGGACCGGAAACGGCCGGACGACGGCGGGGGGCCGTCTCCGCTGCCCACTGCCGCCGTCGTCTACGACGCCGAGGTCCTGCCCGCCGGCAGCATCCCGGCGGAGTCCTTCGACCGCAAGGTGGGGTCCGCCCTGACGCCGGGCGGTGTGATCCGCCTGCTCTGAGGCAACATTCCCGGGATGATAGAATTGGCACTCAGGCCCTGCGACTGCTAAGGGTCGGATTCCGTCGATAGGTTTATCGGCAAAGATCCCGACCAGGCAGCACGGGACCTGATCGTTTGTCCCTGAGGAGGATATCCAGTGCCCACGTACGCATACGCCTGCAAGGACTGCAGCCACGCCTTCGAGATCGTGCAGTCGTTTACCGACAACTCCCTGACGTCCTGTCCCGAGTGCCTGGGGACCCTGCGCAAGAAGTTCAACAGCGTCGGCGTGGTCTTCAAGGGCTCCGGGTTCTACCGGACCGACTCCCGCGATGCCAAGGGCAGCACCGTCTCCCCCGCCCCCGCCCCCGCTGCGACCCCGGCCGCAACTCCTGCTCCCGCAGCAGCTGCCGCGAGCTAAGCCGCCGCTTTCCGTTCCGGACTGCAGCTTGTCCACATAGGGCTGCCGCCCCCTGCCCGCACGTCATGTCTGCGGTTAGCGTGGCGGCATGGCAACGGCCGAGATTTCAGCACGTATCCCCCGGTGGGACACTTCCCAGGGTAGTTACCGCCCCGCTGACCTCCGTGGTGTCGTTTTCCGCGTGGGTTTTCTGCTCAGAGGCGTCCTGTCGGTGCGCCGGCGCCCCGACCGGACGCGTTCCGGAAAGCCGGCCGGTAGGGGCGCCGGAGCCAGGGTGCCGGGCCGGCCGCCGAGGCGCCACCGCCTGAGAGGCTGGCTGAACCGCAACCGGCGCCTGGCCGTGGCCCTGCTGCTGTGCGTCGCCGCCGGAATCGCCGTCCAACAGCTGACGCCAGCTCCCGACGACACCGTCAGCGCCCTCGCCGCCGTCCGGGACCTGCCAGCCGGCAAAATCCTCGACGCCGGCGATGTCGCGGTCCTCAACATCCCTGACGGTTTGCTGCCCGACGGTAGTTTCAGCCATCCCTCGGCAATCCAGGGGAAGCAGCTGGCAGCCGCACTGCGGCAGGGACAGCTCTTGTCCGATTCGCAGCTCCTGGGCCCGGGCCTGCTGGCCGGCAGTCCACCGGGCTCCTCGGCGGTGCCGCTCCGGATGGCCGACCCAGCTTCGATCCAGCTGCTCTCCCCCGGTCAGCTGGTCAACGTCGTGATCTCCGGCGGCAACGGCTTTGACCAGCCGGCCACCTCCGAGGTCCTGGCCGCCGCGGTGCCCGTGTTGTGGACCTCCGCGCAGGGCGGCAAGGCCGGCCAATGGCTCGCGACCGGAGAACCGGACGGCCTTATGGTCGTGGCAGCCGATGCGGGCCAGTCGCGCCGGCTGGCCGGCGCCTCCACCCAGGGAAAGCTGTTTTTTGTCCTGGTGGCAGCGGCGCCCGGGTAGACGCCACGGCCTGCCGGCAAGCCGGCGCCAGGTCGTGTCTCCCAACCTTCGCCCGGTGTCCGGGGCGGGCTGACGCCGCGGCCCGGCTGGGGTGTTACTTGATGCGCGGTGGGCCTGTGTCGAGCCTCTGACCCGTTGCTTCGCACCGGGATCGTGTGCCAGCCTCGAAGTGATCCGGTCGCCGGGGTGACGCCGGGCGACAGAGAAGGAGCACCGCATGGGACTCATCCATATCGACCTGTTCACCACGCTCGACGGCGTCGCGCAGGCGCCCGGCGGGCCGAACGAGGACGCTGACAACGGTTTCGCGTTTGGCGGCTGGCAAGCGCCTCTCCTGGACGAGGTCGTCGGCGAGCAGGTCCACTCCGGGAGGGCGGGGATGGACGCGCTGCTGCTTGGGCGGCGGACCTACGACATTTTCGCCGCGTACTGGCCGCACGCGGACGGGGACATCGCGCGGCTGTTCGACCGCCTCCCGAAATACGTGGCCTCGCGCCAGACGCCGGCCCTCGAGTGGGCCGACTCCACGCTGCTCGGTCCTGATGTCGTCGCCGCCGTGCGCGAACTGTGCGACCGGCATACGAACGTCCACGTCATCGGCAGTCTAAACTTCGTGCAGACCTAGTTCGCCGAGCGGCTCTTCGACCGGCTCACGCTGTGGGTGTATCCGGTCCTCCCCGGCGGTGGAAAGAAGGTCTTCGCCGACGGCGTGGTTCCGACGAACCTCAGACTCATCGAGCCGGTCGTGGCCTCACCGAAGGGTGCGGTGCTGCACCGCTACGCCCTCGCCGATGGCACTCCTGGCGTCGGCGATATCTCGGCCGCCGAACAGGCGGGCTAGTCTCCCACTATCAGTGCTACGGGGTGGCCGGCGACCGCCACTGCGTGAGCGTGTCGAAGCTGCGTTCGACGGCGACGCACGCCTTAGCCCCAGTGCGGCGGTTTCTGCTCCTGCAGCCAGGCGTCGTGGTCGTACTTGTCCGGCTGGTCGCCCCAGCGGCGCGGATCGTCCTCCGCAGCCTTGTTCGGCAGCACGCCGGCGGCGTCCTCGGCGGCCGTTGCGCCGTCAGGCGCCGGCTTGCCGCCGGACTCCTGGCCGCTGTCCTGGGTGACGCTGTCCTGGGTGGTGCTGTCCAGGGAGTTGTTGTCCTGGCTCTCGCCGTCTGCATCCATGCCGTCGGCCTCCTTGCTGCCACTTGCTGTTGCCTGCTGGTGCCCTTGATCGAGCTGGCCCGGCGTGGCCTGCCCCGATGGGCTGTGCGTTGATTGTCCCTGCGCGGACGATGCCCGCGCCGCCGCGGCCCGTGCGTCGTTGACGGCCAGGTTTTCCACGTCGTCGTCGAAGAACCCGGGAGAGGTACGGTGCCGGCTGGACGCCGCCGGTTTCTCCAGTCCCAGGTACCCGCCGATCCGGTCGGCGCAGGCAGAGGGATCCGTGAAGACCTCGATGGTCCAGAGCGGCATGTAGCGCCAGCCGAGCCGCTCCAGCAGCTGCGGCCGGAGCCTGCTGCGCTCACGCACGGTCATCCGCCGGTACTGCTCGGTGCCGTCGGATTCGATAGCCACGGGACGCGGGATCTCGGCGTCTTCCTGGCCGATGGTGTGCAATGGGTCGGCCGCGGCCACCATGTTGAGGACGCCGTCGTACTGGTGCCAGACCCGTGCGCCGCGGGCCCGGAGCCGGTCGCCCAGATCGGCCACCAGCGGGTCAGCGCCAAGAGCCTGTTCGCTGGCGGCGGACCGCGATGCCGGGCTGCCCAGATCGGAGTTGCCCGCGATCTCACGGTCCAGCAGTTCGAAGAAGTCCACCGCGCCGTGGCTCAGCCTGGTGACGTCCAGGTCTTCGGGACGGAAGCAGCTGAGCACATGCAGGGAGCGGCGGGCGCGGGTCATCGCGAGGGCAAACTTCGCCCGGCCGCCGTCCGCCGAGAGCGGGCCGAGGTTGTGCAGGGCGCGCCCGTGCGGGGTCCGCCCGTAACCGGGTGAGAAGATCACGTGGTCGCGGACCAGGCCCTGGGCACGGTCCAGGTCCACCACGCGGAAGGATTCATCCCCCGCGGTGAAGAAGCCCGCCAGCAGCGGATAGTTGGGCAGCTGGAGCCGGATGGACTCACCGATCCGGGCGGCGTGCCGGAGGCTGCCGGTAACCACAGCCAGCGAGGTCCGGGGCCGGATCCGGGCATGTTCGAAGACGAGCTCGACGGCGCGGTTCACTTCGGCAACGACAGATTCGACGCCGTCCTGGTCCGCGCTGGGCAGTCCGGTACCGTCAGGCAGGTACTCCAGCGTCAGGGCACGGTCCAGCCCGGTTGCGGACTGGCCCTCGGGCAGCCGGCGGAGCCCGCCGTCGTAGAATCCTTTGCTCAGCTGGCGCACGAGGTCTTCGTCGACCGCGCGGTACACGGTCCGCAGCGTGCGGGCCGGCAGCACGGCGGTGAGGGCCCGGAAGGCGCTCTCGACACCCTGGTGCGAGCTTTCGCCGGCGGCGAGCCGCTCCACCCCGACGGAGAAAGTCCTGGGGCTGGCGATCCTGTCGTCGCCGAAGGCCACGACCTGTTTGGCACGCGCGATGGCGGGGAGGACTGCCTGCAGGGAGGTCGCCTCGGCGTCGAGGATGACGACGGCGTCGAACTTCTGCTCGATCGGCAGCAGGCCGGACATGAGATACGGGCTGACCGACCAGACCGGCACCAGCGTCGGCAGCAGTTCGAGGGCCTGCCCGGTCAGCGCGGCGAGGGTCACGCGGCCGTCCTTGAGCAGGCTGCGCAGCAGGTCCGCCTCGCGCGGGTGCTCCGCGATGGCGGCCCGCCAGCGCCCGGCAAGCTTCCAGCGCAGCCGCGCGGCCCCGCTGGCGATATGCGCGTTGTCCGCGAGACGGTATTCCGCCTCCAGCTGGCGCAGCGCGTCGCCGTCGGACATGGCGAGATAGTCGTCCCCGCTGATCATGGCCTCCAGCGCGGACTGCCACCAGGCGAGTTCCAGTTCCGCCGCGACAGATTCCGCCGGGACCTCGCGCTCCGCGAGGTCGGCGAGCAGTTCGCCAAGGCCGTGTTCGCGCATGTTCTCCACGAGGAGGGTGCGCTCGGGCAGGGTCTCGAGGGTGCCGGTATCGGCGACGAGCCGTTCCAGGCGCTCCATGAGTTCTTCATACGACGTGGTCAGCAGCTCGCCGCCGGCTCCGGTGTGCTTGACGGCAAGTCCGAGTTCAGCCAGTTCCGCCTCGAGCTCCCGGTAGAGGGAGGCCATCTCGACGAGCCCGGAGGGGACGGCGGGGTGGCGCTGGGTTGTGGCGTAACCGGACCAGGCGGCCCGCTGGTCCTGGACGAGGACGAGAGAGCTGTGCAGATCCGCGATGTGGACGCCGGGCCGGACATATTCCTTGGCGACACGGCGCAGGCGGGAGCGCTGCATCGACGGCATGTCGATGTTCCGTTCGCGCCGCCACGCGGAGGAGGCAGTCGCGGAAATGAGGTCGTGGACCGGCCGGTCGAAGATGTCCGGGGTGAACTTGTCGAGGCTTCCTCGCACGGCGACGAGGAGCTCGATCTGCTCGCCCCATTCGGCAAACGTGCTGCCAAGGCGGATCTCGGCGTGTTCGGCGACCCCGTTCATGCGTTCACGCAGCAGCGGCAGCTTGCCGGCCACCGAGACGGCCACCTGCTGGGCTTCCTGTGTTTCCTTGCGGGTCAGGAGCCGTGCCCCGTGCCAGGGGCTGGTGGTCGAATCCCGGCTGAAACTGCCCAGTTCCGCGGCCCGGTGCAGCCGTCCGGCAAGTTCCTCACGGTCCCGGATGCTGTCCAGCACGCTGCGCTTGAGCCGGACGGTCGTGGCCGGCGCCGGCTGGATCGACGTCAGCTCGGCGAGCGACTGCATCGCCTCGTACGGCGAGCAGCCCCACCGCTGGCGGACGTTGTGGAGAGATGCGACATGGTCCATGAGGGCATGGCGGTGCTCGGTGAGGGTGGTGTGGAGGTTGCTCAGCTGCGGTTCGAGCGATTTCTCGTTGCGCACAATCGCGCGGACCAGCTGGCCCTTGAGGGCCAGCGGCGTCGCGTTCCCGGACAGCTGGAACAGCACCGATTCGAGGCCGAGCGTCTCCAGCTGGGAGGAGATCTCGCCGAGGCTGGCACGCCTGTCCCCCACCACCAGGACGGTCTTGCCCTCATCGACGAGCGCACCGATCGTGTTGATGGCCGTCTGGGTCTGGCCGGTGCCCGGCGGGCTGCTCACGACGAGCGAGTCCCCCGCCCGGACGGCGTCCACAACGTACTGCTGGTCGGCGTCGGCGTCGAGAAGCAGCAGTTCCTCGGCCGGATTGCGCTCATCGGTGCTCGGGAAGCGGCCGGCCTTGAGCTCGGGCACGTCCACGGGATTCCCCAGGGCGGCATGGGCCAGCGCCGAGACGAGGGCGTGGTTCTCGTTGATCCAGGGGTCTTCCAGGTTTCCGGACAGGTCCGAGAACGTCGAGACGAGGAGGTTGTGTTCGACCTCGGCGCCGTGGATGGGCTGGATGAGCGTGCCGAGCCGGTCCAGGACCGGCTGCGGATCGAACCGGGCGGTGCTGTAGGCCATCCGTGTGACGGCGTTGACGTCGAAGACGATCCCGTGGATGGTCTTCAGGTGGCGGATCAGGGCGGGGTTGATCCGGGCCTGTTCGGTGAGCTGCAGCTCGTAGTCGTCTTCGCCCGGCCGGACGGTGAGGGAAATTGCAGTGAGCATGACGGGGGCCGAGACGCGCTGCGGTTTGCCGCCGACGGCGGAGGTCCAGACGACCGTGCCGGCGGAGAAGTATCCCGCATCGATGCCGCGGTCATTGGCCAGTTCGAAGATCTTGGAGCGCAGGTTCCGTGAGGCGCGTGCGGCGATGACAAACTGCTGGCGGTCGCGGATGAGGGTGGACAGCCGGGTGCGCCGGCCCGCCATCAGCTGGGCCAGGCCGGACGGGTGTGCGTGCGTCAGGTCGATGGAGCCTTCGGGCGTTTTGGTGAAGCGCAGCATCGTATCTGCTCCGGTGACGGGTTTGAGCCCCGACAGCCATTTCCTGAGCTCTTCGGAGCCCTCGGGGTGGCCTTGACCAACTGACACTGCTGCCTTCTTTTCTGTGCTCGCTTTTTCTGGGCTCGCGGTTACCGTGCTCGCGCGTACTGTGCTCGCGCGTACTGTGCTCGCGCGTGACGCCTTGGACCATACCGGCATGCCTTCGAGCGTAGCCCGAATCGGTCCCGAGCAAGGGCCCGCAACACTGGCGCCGGCCAAATTCGCCGTGAAATGGCCGGATTAATTTACCGCCCGCAATGCCGCGACATAGACAAAATGGCCGGCCCCGTCAGGAGGCCGGCCATTTCACATGCCCGATATCAGCAGGCTATTCCCATTCGATGGTTCCCGGCGGCTTGCTGGTTACGTCCAGCACCACGCGGTTGACCCCATCGACTTCGTTGGTGATCCGGTTGGAAATCCGGGCCAGCAGATCGTACGGAAGCCGTGACCAGTCCGCGGTCATGGCGTCCTCGGAGGACACCGGGCGCAGCACGATCGGGTGGCCGTAGGTGCGGCCGTCGCCCTGGACGCCGACGCTGCGGACGTCGGCCAGCAGCACGACCGGCATCTGCCATACCTCGTTGTCCAGGCCGGCAGCGGTCAGCTCCGCGCGGGCAATGGCGTCGGCCTTGCGCAGCAGGTCAAGGCGTTCCTTGGTGACCTCGCCGACAATCCGGATGCCGAGGCCGGGGCCCGGGAAGGGCTGGCGTCCGACGATTTCCTGCGGCAGGCCAAGCTGCGCGCCGACGGCACGGACTTCGTCCTTGAACAGGGCACGCAGCGGCTCCACGAGTTCGAACTGCAGGTCTTCCGGCAGGCCGCCCACGTTGTGGTGGCTCTTGATGTTGGCTGCACCTTCGCCGCCGCCGGATTCGACGACGTCGGGGTACAGGGTGCCCTGGACCAGGAACTTGATCTTCTCGCCGTGCGCGGCTGCCTCGGCGATGATGGCAAGCTCGGCTTCTTCGAAGGCGCGGATGAATTCGCGGCCGATGATCTTGCGCTTGGTCTCCGGGTCGCTGACGCCCGCCAGGGCTGACTGGAAGCGCTCCTGCTCGTTGGCGACATAGAGCTTGACGCCGGTCGCGGCGACGAAGTCGCGTTCCACCTGCTCGGCTTCGCCTTCGCGCAGCAGTCCGTGGTCCACGAAAACGCAGGTCAGCTGGTCGCCGACGGCGCGCTGGACGAGGGCGGCAGCGACGGCGGAGTCGACACCGCCGGACAGTCCGCAGATGACCCGGGCGTCGCCGATCTGTGCGCGGATCCGGTCGACCTGTTCCTCGAGGATGTTGCCTGCGGTCCAGTTCGGTTCCAGCTTGGCGCCCTTGAACAGGAAGTTCTCCAGGACCTGCTGGCCGTAGGCCGAGTGCTTCACCTCGGGGTGCCACTGCACGCCGTAGAGGCTCTTCTCCTCGTTGGCGAAGGCTGCCACCTCGGCGCCGGCCGTCGTCGCGAGGACTTCAAAGCCAACGGGCGCCTCGTGAACAGAGTCGCCGTGGCTCATCCAGGTGCTCTGGTGCTGGGGCATGCCATCCAGGATGGAGCGCCCCTCGCCGATCGTGGTGGTCTCGGTGGCGCCGTACTCGCGGAGTCCGGTCTGGGCCACCTTGCCGCCGAGGGCATTGGCCATGGCCTGGAAGCCGTAGCAGATGCCGAAAACCGGGATGCCGGCTTCGAAGAGGTCCGCGCCGACGCTCGGGGCCCCTTCGGCGTAGACGCTTGCGGGGCCGCCGGAGAGGATGATGGCGGCCGGGTTCTTGGCCAGCAGCTGCTCGGTGCTGTAGGTATGCGGAACCACTTCCGAATACACATTCGCTTCCCGGACGCGGCGGGCGATCAGCTGCGCGTACTGGGCACCGTAGTCAACAACCAGCACGGGCTTGTGGGACGTCTGGGATGCAGTGGGAGTAGTCACCGTACCAGCTTACTTTGCGGTGCCGCCCGGCCGCACATTGAGAAGCCGCCGCAGCCGCCGAATCGGCCGCCAGGTAAGGGATCTCACACCCGGGCCACTGCCGGAACGCGCAGAAGGAACGGAGCGGCCGCGGAGGCAGATCAGGGCGGATCGGTGCCCCGGATGCGCCCTGGTCTGCACCCTGGCGCCCGACGCCGGCCGGCTGTCAGCGTTGAAGGGAGCCAACAGCAGTGGTTCAGTAGCGCTGCGGCGCCTGCGGGTTCGCGGCGAGCTCGGCTTCCACCTCGGCGTGGAACTTCTTCTCGACGAAGAAGGACAGGAACGGCACCACACCGCCCAGCGCGAGGACGATGAGCCGGGCGAACGGCCAGCGCATCAGGGACCAGAGCCGGAAGTTGGACATCAGGTAGACGACGTACATCCAGCCGTGCACGATCAGGACCGCGACGGAAAGGTTCAGTCCGCCGACAACACCCTGCGGCTCGGCGTCGGCGAAGCCCAGGCCGAACGGCTGCCCGGTGACGGCATCCGTGCCGCCGGCGAAGAGGTACTGCCCGAACGCGTACCGGGCGATCAGCTCCGCGCAGAGCAGCAGCAGCATGGCGCCGGTGAGGTAGGCCAGCACCTTGTAGAACTTCAGGGCGGAGCGGATCTGCGCCTCGGTTCCGCCGAAGCGGCGCTTCTTGCCGTTGGCGCTTCCCGCTCCGGTGGACTGCTGCGGCTGGATGGCCGGCTGGGGCTCGATCATGATTGCACTTTCGGTTCTGTGGGGCGGGATTCTGTGGGGCGGGATTCTGTGGGGCGGGATTCTGTGGGGCGGGATTCTGTGGCGTGGGGTCCGTCGCCGGCGGCGTGTTCCCGCCGGGTGTGGTCCTGGTCGAGGGCATCTTCAAGTTCGCGGCGGTAGTCGTCCTTCACCAGGCGCCACCAGATGAACAGCGCGAAGCCGGCGAAGACAACCCACTCGGCGGCGTAGAAGAGGTTGAGCCAGTTGACTTTCTGGGCCGGGGGCTGCGGCCCGATGTTCAGCGGCTTGACCTCGCCGCCGGCAGCTGCCGCCCCGACGGCCGTGGTGCCGGCCAGTTCGGTGTCCGCGGCAATGAATCCGGGGTAGCTGCTGACCTCCCAGACGTTGATGAGCTCCGCGACGGAGACCGCGGTGGCCCGCCCGGGTCCGGCGTCGGTGTTGGGCACCGGGGCTTCGGACGGGATGAGCCGTCCGCTGAGTTCAATGGTGCCCGACGGCGGTGCCACGGCGTCCGCGGGATCCGCCACCCAGCCGCGGGCCACCGGGATCCAAGTCTGCGGGGAGGCGCCAGTGCCGGCCAGGGCAGGGGCGTCCGTCACGGCGAAGGCGGAGACGATCCAGTAGCCCTTCGCGCCGTCGTGCAGCCGTCCCGGGACCAGGACCTGCTTCTGCGGGTCGTAACTGCCCGTCGCGCTCACCCTCTGGTCTGCGACTGATCCGGGGAAGAAATTGCCGGGCTGCAGCACGGAGGTCAGCGGTTTGAGTTCCTCTGTGGTGGTCGCGACGGGGACTTCCGCCTGCGTCGAGCGGCCGAACTGCCACTGGCTCAACAGCACAAACACCCCGGAAATGACGATCGCAAACACGAGGCCTGCGATCCAGCGGGGCTTAAGGGCAGTTTTCAGCACCCCTTAACCGTACTTCGTCCTCGTGTAGAACAACGAAACGGGCAACGCCAGAGTGGGGCAGCCGGGTCCCTACGTGGCGACGGAGTCGACACGAAAGGGCCTGCCCCAATCTTTAGTGGTCGAAGAAGACCAGGCTGGAGTTGATGAGCTCGGCGATCACTTCGGGATCGTAGGCCCGGCGGAGCGACTCTCGGAACGATTCCTTGGACAGTGATCGGGCCAGTGTGGCGAGTACTTCGAGGTGGTCCGAGAAGGAGCTGGCCGGCGTTGCAATGAGCAGGATCACCGTGGCCGGGCCGTCGGCGGCGCCGAAGTCGAGGGCCTTGCCGTACTTCGTGATGCCGACGGCTATCGAGGTCCGGGAGACGAACTCGCTGCGGGCATGGGGCAGTCCGATGCCGCCCGGCAGCCCGGTGGCGAGCTGGTGCTCGCGGGCGTTGACATGTTTGAGGAAGCCCTCCAGGTCGGAGATCCGTCCGGCGGCATGCATCCGTTCAGCGAGCTGGGACGCTGCGTCGAGTTTGTCCGTCGCGTCCATCTCGAGGATCACCATCTCGGGGGTGGTGAGATCGGCGTCATACCTGTCCAGTGGTTCCGCCAAGAGTTGTCCTTTCGAAGTGGCGTGAGTGAGCCCCGTCCGGCGGCCCGAGGTGTCGGGCCGCCGGACGGGGCTGCCGGTCAGCGCAGCGGAACGATGTCCTCGACGCCCATGCGGGCGGCGTCGGCGGACTCATCGTCCGGCTGCTCCTGGCTAAGCCGTTCGGCGTCGACCCGGGCCAGGTAATGCTTGATTTCGCCCTCGCGCTGCGCATCGCTCCAGCCGAGGACGTCCGCCATCAGTTTAGCGACCACCGGGGCCGCGGACACACCCCGGTCCCAGGCCTCGATGGAAATGCGGGTGCGCCGGGTCAGTACGTCCTGTACGTGGCGGGCCCCCTCATGGGTTGCGGCGTAGACGGCCTCGGCGGCGAGGTAGTCGTCCGCGCCCGGCAGCGGTTCGGCCAGTTCCGGGTGTTCGGTGATGAGAGCCAGTACCTCGGGGGCCATGGCGCCGTAGCGGTTGAGCAGGTGCTCGATCCGGGCCACGTGGACGCCGGTCTCTTCCGCCATCCGGTTCCGTTTGTTCCAGGCGGCCTTGAAGCCGCTCGCGCCCAGCAGCGGAATGGTCTCCGAGCAGCTGGGCGGGACGCGTTCGTCCATGCTGCGGGTCGCCTCGTCGACGGCGTCCTTGGCCATGACCCGGTAGGTGGTCCACTTGCCGCCGGCCACCACTACGAGTCCGGGAACGGGATGCGCCACGACGTGTTCGCGGGAGAGCTTGGCGGTGGAGTCGTTCTCGCCGGCCAGCAACGGACGCAATCCGGCGTAGACGCCCTCGACGTCTTCCCGGGTGAGCGGGCGCTTGAGGACCTTGTTGACGTGCTCCAGGATGTAGTCGATGTCCTTGCTGGAGGCCGCCGGGTGGGCCTTGTCCAGGTGCCAGTCGGTGTCGGTGGTCCCGATGATCCAGTGCCTGCCCCACGGGATCACGAAGAGCACGGATTTCTCGGTCCGCAGGATGAGCCCGACGGTCGACTGGAAGCGGTCCCGTGGGACCACGAGGTGGATGCCTTTGGACGCGCGGACTTTGAGCTGGCCGCGGTCGGTCACCATGGCCTGGGTCTCGTCGGTCCAGACACCCGTGGCGTTGATGACCTGTTTGGCGTGGATGTTGAAGGTGGCGCCGTCTTCATGGTTGATCACCTTGGCCCCGACCACGCGTTCACCTTCGCGCAGGAAGTCCACGACGGACATCTGGTTTACCGCGTGCGCCCCGTAGTACGCGGCGGTGCGGATCAGGTTGGCGACGTACTTGGCGTCATCGACCTGCCCGTCGTAGTAGCGGATGGACCCGATGAAGGCGTCGTCCTTGAGGCTGGGGGCGGCGCGCAGTGTTCCGCGCCGGCTCAGGTGTTTGTGGAAGGGGACGCCGCGGCTGTGCCCGCCGGTGACGGACATCGCGTCGTACAGGGCGATTCCGGCACCGATGTAGGGCCGTTCCAGGAACGGTTTGGTGAGCGGGTAGAGGAACGGGACCGGCCGGGCAAGGTGCGGTGCCAGCACGGAGAGGATGAGGCCGCGTTCGTGCAGTGCCTCTTTGACCAGGCCGAAGTCGAGCATTTCCAGGTACCGAAGGCCACCATGGATGAGCTTCGAGGAACGCGACGACGTCCCTGCGGCCCAGTCGTTCGCCTCCACAATGCCGACGCTGAGCCCGCGGGTGACGGCGTCCAATGCGGCGCCGGCGCCCACGATGCCTCCGCCCACGATCAGGATGTCGAGCTCCTGGCCCGGGGCCGTGGTGCCCCTGAACACAGCAATTGAAGCCTCGCGTTCCGCGGGCCCCAGGGCACCTCCGGCCACGGGAGAACCGCCGGGAAAACTGTTCATGTCACGCCTCCATCCGGATCAAACCTCGTAGGGCACCAGACTACGTCGAAGTCCTCCGGATGGGCAGGGCCAAACAACCGCCAGTGTGGGGGTCAGTTGCCGGCGTACGGCGAGACGACGACGTCGACGCGCTGGAACTCCTTCAGGTCCGAATAGCCCGTGGTCGCCATCGAACGGCGCAGGGCCCCGATCAGGTTGGACGTTCCGTTGGTGTGGTGGCCCGGTCCGAAGAGCACTTCCTCGAGCGGTCCGACAGTGCCCACGTTGACCCTGTCGCCGCGAGGGAGCTCCAGGTGGTGCGCTTCCTGGCCCCAGTGCCAGCCCTTGCCGGGGGCTTCGTCGGCGCGGGCCAAAGCGCTGCCCAGCATCACGGCGTCGGCGCCCATCGCGATGGCCTTGACGATGTCGCCGGAGGATCCCATGCCACCGTCGGCGATCACGTGGACGTAGCGTCCGCCGGACTCGTCCATGTAGTCGCGCCTGGCCGCCGCGACGTCGGAGATGGCGGAGGCCATCGGCGAGTGGATCCCGAGGGCCCGGCGGGTGGTGGTGGTGGCTCCGCCGCCGAAGCCGACCAGCACACCGGCCGCGCCGGTCCGCATCAGGTGCAGCGCCGGGGTGTAGCCGGCGGCGCCGCCGACGATCACGGGGACGTCGAGTTCGTAGATGAACTGCTTGAGGTTCAGCGGTTCGTGGTCCTTCGAGACGTGCTCGGCCGAGACCGTGGTTCCGCGGATCACGAAGATGTCGACGCCGGCAGCCACGACGGTCTTGTAGTGTTCCTGGGTCCGCTGCGGGGTGAGGGAGCCGGCCACGGTGACGCCCGCGGCACGGATCTCGGCGAGCCGGGAGGTGATCAGCTCGGGCTGGATCGGCGCCTGGTAGAGCTCCTGCATGCGGCGCGTGACGGCGGGGCTGTTGGTCTCGTTCTGCAGCGAGGCGATCTGGTCCAGGACGGACTGCGGGTCCTCGTAGCGGGTCCAGAGGCCCTCGAGGTCCAGGACCCCGAGTCCGCCGAGGCGGCCGAGGGCGATCACGGTTTCCGGCGACATCGCGGAGTCCATCGGCGCGGCGATGACCGGCATGTCGAACTTGTAGGCATCGATCTGCCAGGAGACGGATACGTCCTTGGGGTCACGCGTACGTCGGTTGGGGACGATCGCAATGTCATCCAGGGAGTAGGCACGACGCCCACGCTTGCCACGGCCAATCTCAATCTCGTAAGTCACTGCTCTAGGTTATCCCAGCGGACGCGGGGCGCCGCTTCGACGTACTGTGGCGTCATGGAACAGCGCTGGATATTCGACGGACACATCGCCGGGATCGGCACGGGCTCCGGCCTGCGCGCGGTGGTGGGCCTGTGGGCGCAGTCCCCGTTCGGGCCCTTCACCGACGCGATGGTCCAGCTGCCCTCCGGCCACCGGATCCTGCTCGCCCCGACCGCCGAAGCCGGCGACTTCATCAGTGCCGTCTACAACTTCGACGAAACCTGCATCGTCAGCCTCTCATCCGTCCATGAGGCCGGGCAGCTCACGGTCGACGCCGGCCCGCTGCGGATCCGCGCCCGGCTCGGGACCCGCACCCGGCTGGGTGCCGCGGCGCGGCTGGTCCCCCGGGCCCTGGCGGTGCATCCGCGCTGGCTGCGTGCGGTCAGCCCCGTTGCGGCCCGGATCCTTCCCGGCGTACGCACTGCAGGCACGGCCAAGGGCGGCCGGCGGGAATACTACGGCGTCACCGATCTGCACCGGATTGATTCCGCCACCGTCAGCTGGGACGGCGACGACGCCGGCCCGCTCGCCGCCATCCGGCCCGCCGTCGGCTTCGGCTTCAGCAGCGTCCCGCCGGCACCCAGCCTGGCCCGCGTGCGGACGACCATCGAGGGCGCTCCGCTCACTCCCCGCTGACGTTCTCCGTGTCCGGAACGGTCAGCTGGGACTCAAACATCCGGAAATAGCGGCCACGGAGCGCCACGAGTTCCTTGTGGGTCCCCTGTTCCACGATGCGGCCGTCCTCGAGCATGTACACGATGTCCGCTTTCTCAATGGTCGCGAGCCTGTGGCTGATGGCGATGATGGTGCTGCTGCGGTCCGCGAAGAGCCGCGTGAAGATGCGGTGCTCGGCCAGGGCGTCAATGGCCGAGGTGGGCTCGTCCATCACCATGAAGGAGGCATTCCGGTAGAAGTTGCGGGCCATCGCCAGCCGCTGCCATTGCCCGCCGGAGAGTCCGCTGCCCTTCCGTCCGCGGGGATCCTCCATCCAGTTGCTGACGTGGTTGTCGAGCCCGTTGGGGAGCTTGTTGATGAAGTCCAGCGCTTCGGCATCCGCGGCAGACCGGCGGATGCGTGCGTCGTCGCGGGGCGGGTCGACGTCGCCGAAAAAGATGTTCTCCGCGGCGGTGGCGAACTCGTACTTGAGGAATTCCTGGCTCAACACCGCCAGGTGCCGGTGCCAGGACGTGACGTCGACGGCCGCGAGGTCGACGCCGTCGAGCAGGACCTGCCCGGAATCCGGGCGGTACAGCCCGGCGAGGATCCGGATCAGGGTGGACTTCCCGGCACCGTTCTCCCCCACGATCGCGATGTGCTGGCCCTCCCGGATGGTCATCGAAATGCCCCTGATGACTTCCAGGTCGCTGCCCGTGTACGTGAAGCGGATGTCCTTCAGTTCCACGGTGGTGGGTGCCTGCAGGAGGGGCGGTGCGTGGCTGGAGTGCACCGGCAGCGCCATGAACAGCTCATAGTCCTTGAGGTTCGCCAGGTCCTCGTCGATCGAGCTGAGCGAGGACACGAGGCTGTTGGCGGTGGACAGGGCGCGGCTGACGATCTGCTGGACATAGAGGAACTGCCCCACCGGCTGGGCGCGGGCGATGATCTGGCCCACCACCCAGATCAGGGACACCACCTCCGCACCGTATTGCAGGGCGTCGGCCGCAAGCTGCTTCGGAATGTACCGTTTCTGGAAGTCCAGCCGGCGTTTCTCGTCGGCGTCCCGCAGGCGGGAGCGCAGCCCCATCAGGTACCCGACGATCCCGTAGAGGCGCATCTCGGCGATGTGCTGGGGGCGCAGGAGGTTGGTTTCGATCATCCGGCGCTGGCGGCGGGAATCCACCTGGGTGTTCCAGTGCGCGATCTGTTCGCGGGAGAGTCTGAACTGCAGGTACACGCTGGGCACGATCGCAACGAGGACGATCACGGCGATCCACCAGCTGACCAGCAGCAGGGCCCCGATGGCCAGGACCACGGAGACCAGCTGGGTGAAGATGGCCGCGATCCGGTCCAGCACCCGGGCGTAGGAATCGGAGAAGCGTTTGGCCCGGTCGTAGAGGTCGACCGTTTCCTTGTCGTCGTAGCGCCAGAACTCGAGCGCCAGGAAGCGCTCGTACATGAGGTCCCCCACGATCGCCCCCACCCGGAAGCTCATGAGCTGCTGGATATACCGGTCGACGCTGCTGAACCCGCCCCAGAACAGGCCCAGGGCGGCGGTGATGATGACGTACACGACGGCCTGCTGGCCCGCCGCGGCGTTGCCCGCGTAGGCGGAGGCGAGCGCCGTCGTGGTCAGGGCCGCGTAGTAGGTGGTGACCAGCGGCAGCACGGCGGAGACCAGTGAGCCGATGATCTTCATGGCCACCGCGGCCGGCGAGGCCCGGAAGCTCACCCGGAGCACCTGCGCGACGGCGCGCGCGTACGGCCGCAGCGCGAGCTTGCGCTTCGGCGCACGCGCGGGAATCAGTTCGGACATGCCTTTAGCCTAGTTGCGGGACGCGGCGACGCCGCCCGCTGGGTGCGCTGGGCCCACGCCCGCCGGGTTCCCTGGCCGTGGAGCCGCTCCGGCGAGGGCCCCGACCCGAGCTTGCGAGGGCCGGGAGCCGGTGCGGACTTGCGAGGTTAGGGAGCGGGTGGGGTTTAGCGCGAACCGTAGTTCGGTGCCTCCACCGTCATCTGGATGTCGTGCGGGTGGGATTCCTTCAGCCCTGCCGGGGTGATGCGGACGAATTTTCCGCGGGCCTTGAGCTCGGCCACCGTGGGGGCGCCGGTATAGAACATGGTCTGGCGAAGGCCGCCGACCAGCTGGTAGGCCACCGAGGCCAGCGGGCCGCGGTAGGCCACCCGGCCCTCGATGCCTTCCGGGATGAGCTTGTCATCGCCGGAGACGTCGGCCTGGAAGTAGCGGTCCTTGGAGTAGGAGGTGTTTTTGCCGCGGGTCTGCATCGCGCCGAGGGAACCCATGCCGCGGTAGAGCTTGAACTGCTTGCCGTTGACGAAGATCAGGTCACCCGGGGACTCGTCGCAGCCGGCCAGCAGGGAGCCGAGCATCACGGTGTCGGCGCCGGCCACCAGGGCCTTGCCGATGTCGCCCGAGTACTGCAGGCCGCCGTCGGCGATCAGCGGGACGCCGGCCGGGATGGCTGCCTTGGCGGACTCGTAGATGGCGGTGATCTGCGGGACGCCCACACCGGCCACAACGCGGGTGGTGCAGATCGATCCCGGACCCACACCGACCTTGATGCCGTCGGCGCCGGCGTCGATGAGCGCCTGGGCGCCTTCGCGGGTGGCCGCCTGGCCGCCGATGATGTCCACGTGGGCCGCGACGGGATCGGACTTAAGCCGTCGGATCATGTCCAGCACGCCCTGGGAGTGGCCGTTGGCGGTGTCGACAAAGAGGGCATCCACGCCGGCGTCGATCAGGGCCATGGCCCGTTCCCAGCCGTCGCCGAAGAAGCCGATGGCCGCGCCGACGCGCAGCCGGCCTGCCTCGTCCTTCGTGGCCAGCGGGTACTGCTCGGCCTTTGTGAAGTCCTTGGTGGTGATGAGGCCCTTGAGCCTGCCCTGTTCGTCGACGAGCGGGAGCTTCTCGATCTTGTTCGTGGCGAGCTTGTGCGAGGCTTCTTCGCGGCTGATTCCGACGTGCCCGGTGACGAGCGGCATCTTGGTCATGACGTCGCTGACCAGCCGGATCGGGAAGTCCGATTCCGGCACGAAGCGGGTGTCGCGGTTGGTGACAATGCCCAGCAGCCTCATGCCCTCGTCCACCACGGGAAGACCGGAAACGCGGTAGTGCGAGCAGATCTCGTCCAGTTCGGCCAGTGTGGCCTCGGGGCCGATGGTCAGCGGGTTGGTGATCATGCCGGACTCGCTGCGCTTCACGCGGTCCACCTGGTCGGCCTGGTCCTCGATGGAGAGGTTGCGGTGCACGACGCCCAGTCCGCCCTGGCGTGCCATGGCGATGGCCATCCGTGACTCCGTGACGGTGTCCATGGCTGCGGAGAGCAGCGGTGTCTGGACCGAGATCCGCTTGGAAATACGCGAAGACGTGTCCGCCTCGGACGGGATCACATCCGTATGGCCGGGCAGGAGCAGGACGTCGTCGTAGGTCAGGCCGATGAAGCCGAAGGGGTTGTGTTCGGGCTGGGTCATGAGTGCGCCTCTTACCTTAAGTTTCAGGTTTCACGGGTAGGGGTTGCAACAGATGACCAGCCCGTCATTACGGGCATGGCCTGTGCAGAAGTGTTGTATAAATACTAGAACCTTGGCGGCGATCCCCATATTCCGCGGCGGTAATGTGAGCAACGGCATCCGGGACCCCGCCCCACACCCGCGTGCGAAGGCCGGTTCGGAGTCCTTGGTCCGTCACTTCCAGCCGGTGGCCTCCAGCATCCGCTGTTCGAACATCGGGATCATGCTCTGGACGTACGTCTTGGTCAGGTGATTGTCGTCCTTGTAGACGTAGACGTTCCCCACGACGGCCGGGCAGATTCCATTCGCGCAGATGAAGTCGCTCAGGTCCATGAGGTGCAGTCCGGGGACTTTCCCCCGGTACGCGTCCAGGGGCGAGGACCCGGCGAGGGATTCCTGCAGCGGCACGTTGCATTCCGGGGCGGTCGGGCCGTTCTTCTGCACGCATTCGGGCATGTTCATGCCGAAGCGGGGATTGTCGCGGACGCCCACCACCTCCATGCCGGCGTCGGTGAAGGGCTTGATGCCCTCCAGGTACTGGGGCACCTCGGTTTCGAACGGTGCGTCCTTATGGGTCAGAGAGGCCACCGTGAACACCGCGTCGGGACGGTGTTCCTGCACGTACGCGGCGCTGGCCTTGTTGAAGGCGTTGCACTCGGCGTCGCGGTCCGGGGACTCCCCGCCGAAGCGGCAGTTGCCCTTGAGCAGGGCAACGACTTCCCAGCCGTGGCTCCGGGCGATCGGGCCGAGGGCGGCCATGTACTGCTGGGCGTGCGAGTCGCCGAGCACCACGATCCGTTTGGTGACCGTGTCCGGCCGGCTGTTCTGCAGGCAGCCGGCGAGCAGGGGGTCGCTCGGGACGTTCCCGTCCGTGCACAGCCCGTCGATGTCCGCCCACTCGTTCTTCATCGCGAGCGGGGCCGGAATGATCTTGGCGTCCGGCGTCGGCTTGCCCGCGTTCTCGGGCGACAGGGCGGCGGCCCCCGGGGTCAGTTCCCTGGGCTGGGAAGCGGCCGCGGCTTCGTCGGCCATCAGCTTGCTCTGCCATACGGACACCGGGCCCGCGAGCAGGGCGCCGCACGCCACGATGACGGCGGCGGTCCGCCAGACCCGGCGCTGCGGCCAATGCCATTCGCGCAGCGGCTTCTCCACGAACCGGGTGGTGAGCACGGCGAGGACCACGGACGTGGCCACAATCGCCAGGCCCTGCATGAGGTCCGGTGAACTGATCCCCATCCCGGCGAGGGCCAGGACCAGGAGCGGCCAGTGCCAGAGGTAGAGGGCGTAGGAGTTGTCGCCGAGGGCCACGAGCGGTTTCCAGGTGAGGAAACGGTCCACACCGAAACGGCTGCCACTCTGCCCGGCCACAATGATGGCGGCTGCGGCAAGCGTGGGCCACAGTGCAATGAAGCCGGGGAAGGAACGGTCCACGGTCAGGAGCAGTCCGCAGGAGAGCATGGCGGCGAGGCCGGTCCAGCCCAGCACCACCCGCAGGATCTTTCCCGGTTTGAGGTAGGGCAGGGCGAGTGCCAGCAGGGAGCCGAGGGCGAATTCCCAGAGCCGGGCCCGGGTGTCGAAATAGGCGTAGGCCTGGTTCGTGGCGGTCTGCTCGATGGAATACAGGAGCGAGGCGACGAAGATTCCGCCGAAGGCCACGGCCAGGAGTCCCGGGTAGCTGACCCTGTCGTGCAACGGAGTCCAGCGGTGGAGCAGACGGCGGAGCAGGGCGGCGCCGGCGAACACGAGCGGCCACAGCAGGAAGACCTGGCCCTGAATGGATAAGGACCAGAAGTGCTGCAGGGGACTCGCGCCGGAATGGTCCTGCGCGTAGTAGTCGACGGCGGTGTCCGCCAGGAGCCAGTTTTGCCGGTACAGGAGCGAGGCCCAGGCCTGGTCCAGCACGTCCGGCCAGCGGCTTTCCGGGAGGATGAGGCGGGTCCCGGCCAGGACGCCGAGGATCACCACGACGACGGCGGGCAGCAGCCGCTTGAGCAGGTGGAGCCAATGGCTCACGAGCTTCAGGGGCGTCCCGTTTTCCACCTTCCGGGTGAAGCTGAGCGTCATCAGGAAGGCCGAGATCAGGAGGAAAATGTCCACCCCGCCGGAGACCCGGCCAAGCCACACATGGTAGGTGACCACCATGAGGACGGCGAGGGCACGGAGGCCCTGGACTTCGGGGCGGTAGCCGGATCTCCGGCGCACCGCAGAACCAGAGTCCGCGGCGTGCGGGCTGGCAATGGTTCGATCGTTCGACACAAAAACCCTTCAGGCCTGTTTCCCAAAGCATCAATGTTACCGAAACGTAATTTGTCTGGCCAATCGCGGGGCGGGCCTGGACCGGCATTCCGTGGGGCCCGCGACACCGGCGGATACGATGTTACGAGTGGGAGGAGGCCCCATCGTGATCGCGCAATTGCGAATTTATGTCCCGGACAAGCTGTCCGGCGCCGTGGTGGACTCCTGCTCCGGCGAACTCGGCGTGGCGGAAGTATCACTGCACCGCGGAGCGTCAGTGCTGCCACCGGGGGACGTGATACACGTTCTGCTGGCGAGGGAGTCGGTCGAGGGGCTGGTGCAGAAACTCCATGCCCTGAACGTTCAGAAGCTCGGCTCGATTTCGGTCACCATGCCGGACCTGGTGCTCTCCGACCGCGCCGACGAAGCAGTAGCGGCGGCCCCTGGCGAAGGCGCGGACGCCGTCATCTGGGATGAGGTCTCCGGGCAGACGGGCGAAGACTCGCGGCTCACGTGGAGCTTTCTGGTGTTCCTGGTCCTCGCGACCCAGCTGGCCGCCATCGGCATCGTCACCGACTCGACCATCGCCATCGTCGGTGCCATGGCGGTCGGGCCGGAGTTCGGGCCGCTGGCCGCGCTGGCCGTTGCCATCGTGCGCCGCCAATGGCCGCTGGGACGCGCCGCGGCGCTGGCTCTCGGCGTCGGCTTCCCGGTAGCCATGCTGGGAGCGGCCTTGGGCGCCTGGCTGTCGGTGCCCCTCGGCCTGTTCCCGGCCGATGCCCTGGACCATGGTTCCGCCGTCGAGTTCATTTATCACCCCGGCCCGTACTCGCTGATTGTCGCGGTACTCGCCGGTGCCGCAGGCATGTTGTCCGTGATCAGCAAGCGGTCCTCGGCACTGATCGGCGTGTTCATTTCGGTGACCACGGTTCCGGCAGCCGGTTTCGTCGCCGTCGCCCTGGTCCTGGGCGAATACGAGAAGGCCGCCGGCTCGGCCCTGCAACTGTTCCTGAACCTGGTGGGGATCGTTGTATCGGCGGTGGCGGTACTGGTCTTCTACAAACTCATTTCCAAGCAGCTTCCGCGGGAGGCGGCCCTGCGGCTGCGTCGCAGGGCCCTGCGTTCGCAGCGCTGACCGCAGGTTCCGCGCAGGACGGCACAGCAAAGGCCGGCCCGGTGGTTACCGGACCGGCCTTGACTACAGCGACTCGGAGCTAGTGCTGGTGGCCCGCGTGCTGGTCCTCATCGGCCGGCTTCTCGACTACGAGGGTTTCCGTGGTAAGAACCAGTGCCGCGATGGACGCTGCGTTGCGCAGGGCCGCCCGCGTCACCTTGACGGGGTCGATCACACCGGCAGCGATCAGGTCTTCGTATTCGCCGGTCTTGGCGTTGAAGCCCTGGTTGTTGGCGGATTCGGCGACCTTGGCGACGACGACGTAGCCGTCGAAGCCGGCGTTCTGGGCGATCCAGCGCAGCGGCTGGGTCAGTGCCCGGCGGACGATGCCGACAGCGGCTGCCGCGTCACCTTCAAGAGCCTGGACGGCCGGGTCCTCGTCGAGCGCCTTGAGGGCGTGGATGAGGGCGGCGCCGCCGCCGGCCACGATGCCTTCTTCGAGGGCCGCGCGGGTGGAGGACACAGCATCTTCGATGCGGTGCTTCTTTTCCTTCAGCTCGACCTCGGTGGCAGCGCCGACCTTGATCACGCCGATGCCGCCGGCCAGCTTGGCCAGGCGTTCCTGGAGCTTTTCCTTGTCCCAGTCGGAGTCCGTGCGGGTCAGCTCGGCGCGCAGCTGGGAAACCCTGGCTGCAACGTCCTCGGCCGAACCGGCGCCGTCGACGATGGTGGTGTTGTCCTTCGTGACGGTGATGCGCCGGGCGGTACCCAGCACCTCGAGGCCGACCGTGTCCAGGCTGAGGCCCAGTTCTGCCGACACAACCTGTGCGCCCGTGAGGGTGGCGATGTCCTGCAGCATGGCCTTGCGGCGGTCACCGAAGCCCGGCGCCTTGACCGCGACCACGTTCAGGGTGCCGCGGATGCGGTTGACGATGAGCGTGGAGAGGGCCTCGCCCTCGACGTCTTCGGCAATGATGAAGAGCGGCTTGGAGCTCTGCAGCGCCTTCTCCAGCAGCGGCAGGAAATCCTGCACGGAGGAGATCTTGCCCTGGTTGATCAGGATCAGGGCGTCTTCGAGGACTGCTTCCTGGCGTTCCGCGTCGGTGACGAAGTACGGGGACAGGTAGCCCTTGTCGAACTGCATGCCCTCGGTGAGGACCAGCTCGGTCTGCGTGGTGGAGGATTCCTCGATGGTGATCACACCATCCTTGCCGACCTTGCCGAATGCCTCGGCCAGGAGCTCGCCGACCTCGTCGCTCTGCGCGGAGATGGAGGCCACGTTGGCGACCTGGGTTCCTTCAACCGGGCGGGCGTTCTCGAGGAGACGGGCGGCGACGGCCTCGACAGAGACCTCGATGCCACGCTTGATTTCGCCCGGGGCGGCGCCTGCCGCTACGTTGCGGAGGCCTTCCTTGACCAGGGCCTGGGCCAGCACCGTAGCGGTGGTGGTGCCGTCGCCGGCAACGTCGTTGGTCTTGGTGGCGACCTCCTTGGCAAGCTGCGCGCCAAGGTTTTCGTACGGGTCGTCCAGCTCGATTTCACGGGCGATGGTGACACCATCGTTGGTGATCGTGGGGGCGCCCCACTTCTTGTCCAGCACGACGTTGCGGCCGCGCGGGCCGAGCGTCACCTTGACCGTGTTGGCGAGCTTATCGATGCCGGCTTCAAGCGACCGGCGGGCAGCGTCGTTAAACGCAAGCTGCTTTGCCATGGTTTTGTCCTTTCAAGACAGAACCCCGCGCAACTGACCCGTCTGAGAAGGATCGGCGGCGCGGGGGTCCAAGTGAGTTACTTTACGACGATCGCCAGAACGTCGCGGGCGGACAGCACGAGGTACTCGGTGCCACCGGTCTTGACTTCAGTTCCGCCGTACTTGGAGTAGATAACGACGTCGCCGACGGCAACATCGATCGGGACGCGGTTGCCGTTGTCATCGAAGCGGCCGGGGCCTACAGCGACAACTTCGCCTTCCTGCGGCTTTTCCTGCGCGGAGTCCGGGATAACCAGGCCGGAGGCCGTGGTCTGCTCGGCTTCGAGCGGGCGGACAACAATACGATCCTCAAGAGGCTTAATAGAGACCGACAAGGACCTCTCCTATTCGTCAGCAAATTCGTGGACTCTAAAGCTGTGGTGCCAAGGCGTACAGACCGTCGTCGCGGTGCCGGCCGCAGCCTGGCTGTGAAGCTTCAGTTGTTAGCACCCTCCCAGGGAGAGTGCTAATGATGACTCTATGTAAATGGTTAGCACTCGGTCAAGGCGAGTGCTAAGAAGTTCATCCACGGTGAACGCCCGTTCGGCCGGTCAGGGTCCGCCGGGGGCAGGACTACTTTCCGCCGAGGTCCTCGAAGTCGACGTCCTCGCCGTCGTCGTCGCCGTCGTTCCAGCCCTGTTCCTTCCGCCGGCGGTACAGCCCAAAGCCACCCGCGGCGGCCAGGGCGAGGCCGATGACGAGGACGATGATGCCGCCCACCCGGGCCGCAGCATAGTTATCCCGGATGGACCGGGCTTCGTCCGTGGCGTCCTGGACGTCCTTGCCGCCGACCGAATACACGGTCGCGTTGAAGGAGTCGAGGAAGAAGATGATGACGAGCAGCGCCACGCAGACGACGGCGATGATGCAGCCCGCGACGAGCGCCGGCCGGGCGTATCTGGCCAGGCCGTGGTGGCCCCCTTGGGCGCTTTGCCGCGCGGTCTCAGCGTCCGTTGAGGCGTTGTTGGTCCCGCTGTCTTTCGTACCGCTGTCATCCATGCCGTCCAGCCTACCGGCGCATCCGGGCACCGGAGCCTGAACTACGCTTGATTGCATGGCTGACGCACCGCAGGACCAGATTGCCCCGCTCCTCAACCCCGAGGGCTGGGAGCTGCTGGCGTCGCTGGGTCCCTACCGGGAGGATGAGGCGTTCCGGCTCAATGCTTCCCTCCGCAAGGCCGGCCACTCCCCCGAACTGGTCTCGGCGGTGCTCACCCAGTCCCGACTCAGGACCAGGGCGGAGGCCAAGTTCGGCGAATTCGCCCGGCAGATGATCTTCACCCAGGCCGGCCTGGAACAGGCCACCAGGCTCACCGTCGCGGCACGGCACGCGCAGCGGTTCGCGGAAGCCGGCATCGAGCACGTCGCGGACCTTGGCTGCGGCCTGGGCGCGGACACGATGGCGCTTGCGTCGCTGGACATCAAAGTCACCGCGGTGGAAATGGATGAGACCACGGCCGCGTGCGCCACCATGAACCTGATCCCGTTCCGGAACGCCACCGTGGTCCACTCCGACGCCACGGCCGTGTCCCTCGACGGCATTGACGGCGTCTGGCTGGATCCGGCCCGCCGCACCACCTCCACCTCGGGGACCAAGCGGATCTGGGATCCGGAGGACTTCTCCCCGCCGCTGTCCTTCGTCCAGTCCCTCGCCGGGTCAGGGCTCGCCGTCGGGGTTAAGATGGGTCCCGGCATGCCGCACGACTCCGTGCCCGCGGCTTGTGAAGCGCAATGGGTCTCGGTGGGCGGGGACGTCACCGAGGTGGCGCTCTGGTTCAACGCCGTTCGCCGTCCCGGGGTCCGGCGCGCGGCCCTCCTGCTCGGCCCACAGGGGGCCGCCGAGCTTACCAGCGCCGAGGACTTCGACGGCGGGCCGACCGCCCCGGTGGGTCCCGTCGAGGGATATCTCTACGAGCCGGACGGCGCCGTCATCCGCGCCGGGCTCGTGGCCGACGTCGCCCTGCAGCTGGGCGGGCACCTGGTGGACGAGCACATCGCCTACATCTGCGCACCGGAACTGCAGGACACGCCCTTCGCCCGGGCGTACAAGGTCCTGGAGGTGATGCCCTACAACGTCAAGGCCCTCAAGTCCTGGGTCAAGGACCAGGGCATCGGCGTGCTCGACATCAAGAAACGCGGCACCTCGGTGACGCCGGAGGAACTGCGCAAGCAGCTGCTGACGGGCGGCAGGTCCGCAGGAAAGACCGCCAAGAAGACGGCCACCCTGGTCCTCACCAGGATCGGCGAGGACCGGGTGGCCATCTCGGTGGAACCGGTCCAGCACTAGCCGCACCGGCCCCGCAGGGCTACTGCACCACAGGGCTAATGTGCCCGGGTGAATTCCTCGGCGGCGCGGACCTGCTCGTCGCTCGGCCGGACGCCGGTGTACAGCACAAACTGCTCCAGGGCCTGGATGGTGGCGACCTCGGCCCCGGTGATCACGGTCTTGCCGGCGGCCCTGCCTGCCTCGATGAGCGGCGTCTCGGCCGGCAGCGCGACGACGTCGAACACCACCTCCGCGGCCTCCACCGCCTCCTGCGGGAAGGACAGCGAATCGGCGTCCTTGCCCCCTGCCATACCGATAGGGGTCACGTTGATGAGCATCTGCGCGGCCCTGGCCCCCTCCGCCGGGGGGACGGGGACCTCGGCCGTCCACGCGAAGCCGTACAGTTCCGCGAGCGACCGTCCCGCGGCCTCGGTGCGGGCAATCACGGTCACGTCCCGGAAGCCGGCGTCGCGCAGCGCGGCCGCGGTGGCCTTGGCCATGCCGCCGGAGCCCTGCAGCCACACGGAGTAGTCGGTGGGGACCGCGTTGCGGGAGAGCAGCTGCTCAATCGCGGTGTAGTCGGTGTTGTAGGCCGTGAGCCGGCCGCCGTCGTTGACGATCGTGTTCACCGAGTCGATCGCTTTGGCGGAGGGGTCCATCACGTCCACGAGGGCAATGACGTCCTCCTTGTAGGGCATGGACACGGCGCAGCCGCGGATTCCCAGGCCGCGCACGCCGGCGATCGCCTGGACCAGGTCTGTCGGTGCAAAGGCCTTGTAGATCCAGTTCAGGCCCAGCTGTTCATACAGGTGGTTGTGGAAGCGCGTCCCGTTGTTGCTCGGCCGGGCCGAGAGCGAGATGCACAGGGTCATGTCTTTGTTCAGGATGGGCACCCCATCATTAAACGCCGGCCGGCCCCGGTTGGTCTGTTTGTGTCAGCCGCAACCGGTTCCCGTGTTCTGCGCCCCGACTGCAGCGGGGAGCTTTCCGGGCGTCTTCGCCTTGCCCGCGAGCACTGCCGCGAGCGCATCGAAGGCACCCTGGCTTCGGCCGTACAGGGCGATCTTCGCCGGTGCGGCCGAGTCGGCCAGCGGCCACGGGGCGTCGAGGGCCACGGCCACCGCCACGGTCTCCGGCGCTGCCGGAGGGCCGCCGGGGCCGATGAGGGACACCAGCGGGCCTTCGCCAATGCGGATCCCGGCACCCCGGGCCGCGGCGGCGAACCGTGCACGGTCCTGCTCCGTGCCACCCGTGACGCGCACGCTGGGCGGGACCATCGGCCCGCTGCAGGGGCCGGCCAGGACTGTGATGGCCGCCTCGGAGACGCTACGCGAAACGCCGGCACCGCTGCCTGGTTCACTCCCTCCCGGAGCGCCCGCGCGGCCGCGCCAGGTCATCATGGTGACCACCCGCTGCGCTGCCTCCGCGAGCCGTTCGGGTGCCAGCGCGCCGCTCCTGGCTGCGCCGACGATCGCTGCGTGGGCGGCCCCGACGTCGGCCGGCATCAACAGCAGGTCGGCTCCTGCGGCGAGGGCCAGCGGCGCGGCGGAGTCGTTGGGGAAGCGGTCCCGGACCGCCCCCATGTTCAGCGCGTCCGTCACGGCCACCCCCTGGAACCCCATCCGCCGCAGTTCCGCATAGGCCGCTTTCGACACGGACGCGGGCACGTCGGGCTCCAGCGCGGGTACTGCGATGTGCCCGGTCATGATCATCGGCAGCCCGGCGTCGATGGCCGCCTGGAAGGGTTTCAGGTCTCTGGCCCGGAGCTGGTCCAGGGACGCGGCCTGGACGGGCAGGCCCGCATGGGAATCGAGGCTCACGGAGCCGTGGCCTGGGAAGTGTTTGGCGGCAGGCAGGAGCCCCGAGGCGAGCAGTCCCCTCGAGAAGGCGACGCCGTAGTCCGCGGCAGCGTCGGCGCTGCCGGCCATGGACCGGGCACCGATGGTCGGATCCGCCGGTCCCACAGTGACATCCATGGCCGGCGCGAAGTCGACGTTGAAGCCGAGCGTCGCGAGTTCCGAGGCCATGGCCCGCCCGGCCTCGGTGGCGAGCGGTCCGCTTCCCGCGGCGCCGTAGCTCATCGGCGCCGGCCACTCGGTCAGCGGGGCGCGCAGCCGCGCCACCACGCCGCCCTCCTGGTCCACGCCAATCATTCCGGGCCAGCCGCGCCCGTCGGCCCGGGCCGCCGCCTGGAGCCGGTCGGTCACAGCGCGCATCGCGCCGGTATCCACCTGCCTGCCGGTGCTTCGCGGGACGTTGTCCCCCATGATGATGGAGCCGGCCAGGTGCAACCGCTCCACGTCTGCGGCGTGCGCCTCGTGGTCGAGCCCGGAGTAGAACGGCAGCAGGACCTGTCCCGCCTGTTGCTCGAGGCTCATCCCGCTGACCGCTTTGGCTGCCGCATCGGCGTCCTGCTCCTCCGGGCCCCAGCCGAGGGGCCGGGATCCCGCGTTCAGCGGGGATCCGGCGTCGCCGGGAGTTTGTCCGGTCTCGCCGGAAGCGGGTGCGGCCGGGGCGTGCCGGGGCGTCGCCGTGCTGACGGAGGCGTCCCGGGCCGGAGGTCCGGAACAGGCGGCCGTTCCGAGGCCCAGCCCCAGGAATAGCGCCACCAGCGCTGCGGCCGGAGTCTTTTTGTGAAATCTTTCACGTCTTCGCTGCAATCTGGCCACCGTCTCGATGCTACCCCTGCACTAGACTTGGACCACCGTTGCCCCTTCGGCAGACCGCCCTGCCAGTACCACTGCCAGACGGGCCACGGCAATGGACAGCAGAACAGTGAAGGGACCACATGAAGATTGATTTCGCTTCATCCAGGCAATCAACTCTTGGTGTGGAATGGGAGCTTGCCCTCGTCGACGCGGAAACCGGCGAGCTGGCCTCGGTGGCCAACGAGGTGCTCCGCGGCGTTGCTGCCCGGCACCCCGAACTGAACGAGGATGACGAACACCCCCACATCAAGCAGGAACTGCTGTTGAACACCGTGGAACTGGTCACCGGGATCTGCACCACGGTGGCCGAAGCGAAAGCGGACCTGGAAAGTTCGCTGACCGCGGTCCGGGAAGTCACCGACCCCATGGGCGTCGAGGTCTTCTGCGCCGGCAGCCACCCCTTCAGCCCGCCCCAGCTCCAGCCCGTGACCGACAAGGCACGCTACGCCAAGCTCATTGACCGCACCCAGTGGTGGGGCCGCCAGATGGTCATCTACGGCGTCCATGTTCACGTCGGACTCGACAGCCGGGACAAGGTCCTCCCCGTGTTGGACGGCCTGGTGAACTACTTCCCGCACTTCCAGGCCCTCTCGGCCTCCAGCCCCTTCTGGGGCGGCGAAGATACCGGCTACGCCTCGCACCGCGCCTTGATGTTCCAGCAGCTGCCCACCGCCGGCCTGCCGTTCCAGTTCTCCAGCTGGGAGGACTACGAGTCGTACGTCCAGGACATGTTCACCACCGGTGTGATCGACACGCTGTCCGAGATCCGCTGGGACATCCGTCCGGTCCCCAACCTCGGCACCATCGAGATGCGCATCTGCGACGGCCTGGCCACGCTCGAGGAAGTCGGCGCAATCGCCGCCCTCACGCAGTGCCTCGTCGACGAGTTCTCGACCACGCTGGACAGCGGCGGCAGCATTCCGACCATGCCGCCGTGGCATGTGCAGGAAAACAAGTGGCGCGCCGCCCGCTACGGCCTGGAAGCGATCATCATCCTCGACGCCGAAGGCAACGAACAGCTCGTCACCGATCACCTCCGCGAGACGGTCAAGCGGCTGGAGCCCGTCGCGGCGAAACTCGGCTGCAGCGCCGAGCTGGCCGACGTCGACAAAATCATCCAGCGCGGGGCGGGCTACCAGCGGCAGCGCCGCGTCGCTGCAGAGCACGGCGGCGACCTGCGCGCGGTCGTCCTGGACCTGGTCAAGCAGATGCGCAAGGGCACCGAAGCGTAAGTCCTGGATTGTCCGTGCCGCCCAAGCGGGGCGGCCGGGAAGGTTGCCCGGGTCAGGCGGAAACGCTGGTGACCGGCATGGACGAATCCGGTGCGAACCCGATGCCGCTCGGGGCAATCCCTGCCATCACCAGCTGCGCGCCGAGGGCCGCGACCATGGCGCCGTTGTCCGTGCAGAGCGATAACGGCGGCACCGTCAGCCGGATCCCGGCCGCGCTGCAGCGCAGCCCGGTGAGCTGGCGCAGCCGGGAATTCGCGGCGACGCCCCCGCCCAGCAACAACTCGGTGATGCCGTTCTCGCGGCAGGCCAGCACTGCCTTGGCGGTGATCACGTCCACGACGGCCTCCTGGAAAGCCGCGGCGATGTCCGCCACCGGCACGGTTTCGCCGCGGGCTTCGAACTGCTCCACGCAGCGGGCGACGGCGGTCTTGAGTCCGCTGAAGGACCAGTCATAGCGGTGCGGGCCGGGTTCCTCCGCCGTACCCATGTACTTGGGCTGGCTGAGCCCGCGCGGGAAGCGGATCGCCTTGGCGTTGCCGGTGCGTGCCAGCGCGTCGATCGCCGGGCCGCCGGGATAGCCCAGGCCCAGCAGCCGCGCGACCTTGTCGTAGGCTTCGCCGGCGGCGTCGTCAATCGTGGAACCGAGCAGTTCGACGTCGTCGGTGATGCTCCGGATCCGCAGGATTTCGGTGTGGCCGCCGGAGACCAGCAGCGCGCCCAGGTTGTCCGGCAACGCGTTTTCCGGCGTCGAACCCGCGAACGGTGGGCGGCTGCCGTTTTCGGTCTGGAGCAGGCCGACGCCGACGTGCGCCACGAGGTGGTTGATTGCGTACAGCGGCTTGCCAGTGGCGACGGCGAGCGCCTTGGCGGCGCAGACACCGACCATAAGGGCTCCCGCGAGTCCGGGACCGGAGGTGACAGCGATGGCGTCGATCTCATCCAGCGTCACGCCGGCCTCCGCGAGCGATTCCCGCAGCGTCGGCACGAAGGCGTCCAGGTGGGCGCGGGAAGCGATCTCGGGGATGACCCCGCCGAAGCGGACATGCTCCTCCATCGAGGATGCGACGGTGTTGGTCAGCAGCGTGGTCCCGCGGACGATCCCGACGCCGGTCTCGTCGCAGGATGACTCGATGCCAAGGACCAGCGGCTGCTCGCTGTGCTGGGGGCGGTTCATGGGCGGTCTGCTTCCCGTGGCTGGGGCGTGTCGGTCGTGTGGGCTGCGCCGGGGCCGCTGGCTGCGCCACGTTCGGGGGCTGCGCCACGTTCGGGGGCTGCGCCGTCGAGCCGGAGGCGCATGATCAGGGCGTCAACGCCGTCGCGGTAATACCGGGGACGCACGTGGATCTGCTCGAAGCCGAACCGGAGGTACAGCTGTTGCGCCCGAGGGTTGTCCGCCCGGACTTCCAGGAGCACGTCGTCGGCCCGGCGGAGCCGGCTTTCCCGGATGAGTTCGGTGAGCAGGGCCGAGCCGATGCCCTTGCCTTCCTGTTCCGGGACGACGGCGATGGTCTGTACATCCGCGATCGGCTCGATACACATCAGCCCCGCGTAGCCCACAATGTGCCCGGCGCTTTCGGCTACCAGGTAGCGGCGCGTTTCCGCCTGGGCCAGTTCGTCGAGGAACATCTGGAGCGGCCAGGCGTCCACCGGGAACAGCTGGCGCTCGAGTTCGTGCACCACCGGGACGTCCGCCGCGGTCATGTCACGCAGCGCTACTCCGCCCGGCAGGGCCGCCGGCACGGCGTCCGCGCCGTTCACAGCGCCCGCTTCCGGGGCCCGGGGACCTGGGCGTCGGATTCGCGCAGGTACAGCGGGGTCGAGTCCAACAGCTGCTCCCCCGCGGCGAGCCGGGCGAGCGCAAACTGGCCGAGGGAGAGCGCCTCTGGCTGCCGCGAGCTGAACTCGGGGACGGCCTTGACGACGTCGGCGTAGATGCCGGCCCCGGCACCGTAGACGGGGAGGTCCGGCAGGTCCGCGGCGAAGCCGACGTGTGGGCCGTCGATGAGCTCGGGGAGCTGCCCGCTGGCCTGGGCGTAGCGGGCCCAGTAGACCTCTTTGCGCCGGGCGTCGGTGGCCACGATGAACTCCGGGGCGGCGTCGACGGATTCGGCCACTTCGAGGGCGATCGCGTCGAGGCTCATGAGCCCGTACAGCGGTTTGCCCCAGACGAAGGCCAGGGTTCGGGCGGTGACGATGCCGGAGCGGAGCCCGGTGAAGGGACCCGGGCCCACACCGGTGACTATCGCGTCGACGTCGTCCCCGCTGAGTCCGGCTTCTGCGAGGAGAGCATCGATCCCCGGGGCCAGGACTTCCGCGTGGCTCCGGGTGTCCTCGGTGGCAAAACTGCTCACCACGGACTCCGGGGCGTCATCGGAGACGAGCGCGGCGCTGGCCACAGCCGAGGTGTCGATGGCAAGGATCAGCATCAGGAGTTCCGTTCCGTTGGCTCAGGCAGGGTCCCGGCAGCTGGCTCGGGCAGGGCCGGCGGGGTGGCCCAGCGCGGACCGTAGCCGCGGATCACCACGGTGCGGGGCTCGTCACCGTCGTCAGTGTCGAAATCAAGTGTGCCGGTGTCCGCGGTGGTGTCGACCTGGGCGGTGGCGGGAGCGGTGGCGTTCCGGGCGGCGGCCTGGGCGGCGGCCTGGGCGGTGGCCTGGGCGGTGCCGCCAAGGGCGCGGACAAGGTCTACCTCAAGCCGGCTCTCGCTCAGGTGCTCCACCCGGCCGCGGCCCCACTCCACCACGGTTACCGCGCTGTCGAGTGTGTTTTCCAGGTCGATGTCGTCGATCTCGGCGGCGGACCCCAGCCGGTAGGCGTCGACATGCACGAGGTCCGGGCCGCCCGGCCTGGTCCCGTCAGGCAGGTTCGGGTGGATGCGGACCAGCACAAATGTGGGCGAAATGATCCCGGCACGCACACCCAGGCCCTCCCCGAGCCCCTGCGTGAACGTGGTTTTCCCCGCTCCGAGTTCGCCCGTGAGGACCAGCAGGTCCCCGGCTAGCAGCTGGGTGCCGAGGGCTGCCGCGAAGGCATGCGTCTCATCGGCGGTCCGGACTTCCAGCGTCCGCTCCCATGCCGGGGCGCTCACTGCGCCGGCTCCCCGGGGCGGTGCGACGCCTCGCCGGCCGGCTCTTCGTTGATGTAGCGCCGCGGCACCCGGGGACTGATCCGGGTGACGATCTCGTAGTTGTTGGTGCCGGCAGCCCGAGCCCAATCCTCTGCGGTGGGCCCGCCGTCGTCGCCGTTGCCGAACAGCAGAGCCTCGGAGCCGAGCACGCTGTGGCCGCCGGCCGAGACGTGGCGCGGGCCGAGATCGATGACCATCTGGTCCATGGCGATCCGGCCCACCACCGGGTAGTTCACGCCCTCCACCCGGACCGGCCCGCCGGTGGCAATCCGCGGAACGCCGTCCGCGTAGCCCAGCGGGATAAGCCCGAGCGTGCTGGTGCCACCGGTCCGGTAGTTCAGTCCGTACGAGACACCCTGGCCCGCGGGCACGTCCTTGCAGTGCGAGACGACCGTGCGGACCGTCATCGCGGGCCGCAGTCCAAGCTCCGCGGAGCTCTGTCCCTCGAACGGGGACAGGCCGTAGAGACCCAGGCCCACGCGGACCAGGTCGAAATGCGTGTCGGGACGGGACAGCGTGGCCGGAGTGTTTGCCAGGTGCCGGACCTCGGGGTCCACCCCGGCGTCCTGGGCGATCGCCAGGACTTCGCGGAACGCCGCGAGCTGCTCGTCGGTTTCGGGCCGCTCGGGTTCGTCGGCGACGGCGAGATGGGAGAAGATGCCCACAACCCGCAGGAGGCCCTGGTCCTGGTACTCCATGGCCTCGCCGACGAGGCCGTCCCAGTCCGCGACGGTTGCGCCGTTGCGGCCCAGTCCGGTGTCGACCTTCAGGTGGACGCGTGCCGGACGTTCCTGTTCGCGGGCCGCCGCCACAATCCGCTCCAGCTCCCAGCCGGAGCAGCCGATGTCGATCCCGGCGGCCACTGCGGCGGCGAAGTTGCTCTCCCGGGTGTGCAGCCAGGCGAGCAGCGGGGCCTCGATCCCGGCCGCGCGCAGGGCCAGCGCCTCGGAGATGTGGGCGACGCCCAACCAGGTGGCTCCGGCGCCGAGGGCCGCGCGGGCAACGGGAATGGCACCATGGCCGTACGCGTCGGCCTTAACCACCGCCATGACCTGTGCCGGTGAGGCGACGGCCGCGATGCGCCGGACGTTGTGCCGGATGGCTTCGAGATCGATTACTGCCGAGCGTTCCTCGGCGAAGGCCGGCGCCGCCTCCGAAGCGGACCGGAAATCGCCTGTTGCTGCTGGGTAAGTCACTTAACGATTCTAGGGGCGGCAGCGCATCCGGCTTAATTCCGGCGGCGTGCCCCGCCCCGGCGCCAGCGATGGACATGCCCTCCCGCCACGGGGGAGCATGCCCAATCTTCACGCCAAGGACCGGGCACATGGGCATCATGTCCACGCCCAGGCCTGGGCGGAGGACATGTCCACTCTCCCGACCGGGGCCAGGCCCGCCACGCACACCATCGCCCGCCACCAACGGACATGCCCTCCCGCCACGGGGGAGCATGCCCAATCTGCACGCCAAGGACCGGGCACATGGGCATCATGTCCACGCCAGGGACTGAGCAGGGGACATGTCCAATGGCTGCCCGCACGTCATGCGCAGAAAGCCGACCGCAGCGACCTCCGCATGCCCATCTAGGCGTCGGAGAGGTGCGCGATGGTCGCCGTCGCCCGCCGCTGCGCCTCGGCCGGAACGTCCCGGACGATCTCGTCGAGGAAGCAGTACCGGCGCAGCCATTGGCTGCTCTGCCGTTCCTTCCGCGCATTGGCCCGCTGCCACCAGTCGGCAATATCGCCCCAGCCGGGGGCGGCGAGCGATCCGCCGACTTCCTGCACGGCCAGCGCGGCGCAGAGGTTGGCGAAGCGCAGCCTGTCACCTAGGGGCCAGCCCGCCAGGCAGCCGACGATGAAGGCGGCACCGAAGCAGTCCCCGGCGCCGGTCGGGTCGTAGGCGGAGACCGGCAGGGACGGCACCCATTCCTCTTCGCCGGTTTCGGAGTCGACGGCCATGGCGCCCTGCGCACCCAGTGTCACGACGGCCACGGGAACCCGGTCCGCCAGCGAATACAGGGCCGACCACGGGTTGTCCCGCCCGGTGAACGCCATCGCCTCGGCCTGGTTGGGCATAAACGCGTGGAAATACTGCAGGTTGTCCAGCCGGGTCGGCGACCACGCCCCGGTGGGGTCCCAGCCGACGTCGCCGAACAGCCGGACGCCGGCCTTGTGGGCATCGAGGGCCCACGGCTCCAGCTCCTCGTCGAGTTCCGCGACGGCCGCGAGCGCGGGCGGCGGGCAGCCGATCAGCTGGCTGGAGGTCAGCGGCGCAGGGTGGCCGTGCGTGACCATCGAGCGGTCCTGTTCCACGCTCAGGGACACCGTCACGGGCGAGTGCCATCCCGGGATCCGGCGGGAGAGGGAGAGATCCACGTGCTCCTGCGCGGCCAGGATCTTCCAGTTGTAGTCACCGTAGCCGTCATCGCCGAAGGCGGCCGCAAGCCCGGTCCGCAGCCCCAGCCGCGCCGCGGCAATGGCCTGGTTGGCCACCCCGCCGGGGCAGCTGCCCATCCCGTCGCTCCAGATTTCGGTCCCGGCAACAGGCGCATGGGGCAGCCCGGTAAAGATGATGTCCTGGAACACGGTCCCCGTCAGGAGCAGGTCAAAGCCTTCCGCCGCCGGAGTTCGGACGGAGGCAAGCGGGTCGAAGCGCCGCGTCGGAGTCGCGTCCATGTACGGCACATTACGCCGTCCCGGTGCGGCAGGAAAGCCTCCTCCCGCCCCGCGGCGCGGGTGCGAAAACGCGGGTGTGAACAGACACGTGTGAATAGACTGTCCGCATGCGGCTCATGATTGCCGGCGGCGGCGGGTTCCGGGTACCGCTCGTCTACCGGGCGCTACGTTCCGGGCCTTTCGCGGGGCTGGTCCGGGAACTGGTGCTGTACGACGTCGACCCCGGCCGGCTCGCCGCCATCAGCGCCGTGCTGGCATCGCTGCCGGCGCAGGAAGCGCCAGCCGGCGCCTCCCCGGGGAGCGACCTGCGGGGCAACCCGCGAAGCACTCCACGGACCGTGCCGACGGTGCGGGCCACCACGTCCCTGCCTGAGGCCCTCGACGGCACCGACATGGTGTTTGCGGCCATCCGTCCCGGCGGCACCGCCGGCCGGACCGCCGACGAGCGGATCGCCCTCGACCTGGGGCTGCTGGGCCAGGAGACGACCGGCGCCGGCGGCATCTCCTATGCTCTGCGGTCCATCCCCAAAATGCTGGAACTCGCCAGGGAGATGCGGGACCGCTGCCCGGAGGCGTGGCTGCTGAACTTCACGAACCCGGCCGGAATGGTCACCGAGGCCCTGGTCCCGGTGCTCGGCCGCAAGGTGGTCGGCATCTGTGATTCGGCCAGCGGGCTGGTGCACCGTGCAGCCCGGGCCGCCAATGTGGTGCTGCCCGAAGGCCGGCTCGACGGCGTCGGCTACTACGGGCTAAACCACCTCGGCTGGCTCTACCGGCTGGAGTCCGGGGGCCGGGATCTCCTGCCCGGGCTGCTGGCGGACGCCGGCGCGCTCAACAGCTTTGAGGAGGGGCGGCTGTTCCGTCAGCCGTTCCTGGCGCAGCTGGGGTGCCTGCCGAACGAGTACCTGCATTATTACTACGAGGCCGGGCGCGCCCTGGCCGGCATCCGGTCCGCCAACGAGACCCGTGGCGAGTCCATCGACCGGCAGCAGGCGGAGCTCTACCCGCGGCTTGCTGCCGCGGGTGCCGGGGCGTATCCGCTCTGGGATGCCGGCCGCAGGTCCCGCGAGGAAGGATACCTCGCCGAGGCCCGCCCGGCCGGCGAGCGCCGGGAGGAGTCGGACCTTGCCGGCGGCGGCTACGAACGGGTCGCCCTGTCCGTCATGCGTGCCCTGTCGGGCGCCGGCGGGGCGGAACTGATCCTCAACACGCCCAACGCGCTGCCGGGGGCGGGCCCGGCGGACGTTGCAATTCCGGGGCTGCCCCGGGACGCCGTCGTCGAGGTTCCCTGCCGGGTAACGCCCGACGGCGTGATGCCGCTCCCGCAGCAGCGTCCGGCACCAGCGCAGCTGGATCTCATGCAACGGGTCAAGGACGTTGAACGCCTCGTCGTGCTGGCCGCCGGACAGGGGAAAGATGCCGGAACACAGGTCGGGTCCGGGCGCCGTGAGGCGGCTCTGGCGGCCTTCGCCCGGCACCCCCTCATCGACTCCGATGTCCTTGCGGGGAAGCTGCTGGCCGGCTATGAAGCCGCGTTCCCAGAGTTGGACCGGCTCTGGCGGAGCGGAACTAGCGCGCCGCCTACAGCTTGCGGTACATCAGGTGCAGGCCCACGTAGCCAAGCTGCGGGTGGTTGAAGGCTTCCGGGATGGTGGCGAGCACTTCGAAGCCCAGGGACTGCCAGGCAGCCACCGCGCGGACGTTGCTTTCCACCACGGCGTTGAACTGCATCGCCCGGAAACCGGCAGCGCGGGCGGCGTCGAGGGAGTAGGCGCACAGGCCGCGGGCCACGCCCTTGCCGCCGTGGTCCGGGTGGACCATGTACCCGGCGTTGGCGACGTGGCTTCCGCCGCCGCCCTGGTTGGCGTGCAGCTCCCCGGTTCCCAGGACCACGCCGTCGAGGTCGCCGCGGCCCACCGCCACAAAAGTCTGCCCGGGGGCCTGCGTGGACCACCGTTCGCGGGCCTGGTCCACGGTGGTGTCCCGGTCCCAGGTGAAGGTCTCGCCAGCCCTGACGACGGGTTCCAGGATTCCCCAGATGGCCGGCCAGTCCGTTTCGGTTGCCGGGCGGATGTCCCAGTCGCGGGGCCGGGGTCCGGTTTCTGTGCTTGCGTTCACAGCCGCCACGTTAGCAGCAGCGTTGGTCCTGTGAACGTGCCCGCAGTTCAGGAGTAGTGTTTTATCGAATCCACGTTCAGGGGCCTTTCGTGCAAGGCCTTCCAGGGAGGAGAAGAGAGGGATGTCGCTGATCCGCCGTGTCGCCTTCCTGTCCCTTCATACCTCTCCCATGGAGCAGCCCGGTTCCGGCGACGCCGGGGGCATGAACGTGTATATCAGGGCGCTGGCCGCGGCCCTCGCGGAGAACGGCGTCGAGGTGGAGATCTTTACCCGGTCGACCGCCGCCGGGCAGGCCGCCGTCGAACATCCCTCCCCCGGCGTGTGTGTCCACAATGTCATGGCCGGGCCGCGGCGGAAGCTGCCCAAGGAAGAGCTGCCCGAACTGCTGCACAGCATGGTGGCCGAGATCGACAGGATCCGCCAGCTCCAGCCGCACGGCCGGTACGACGTGATCCATTCGCACTATTGGGTGTCCGGTGTCGCCGGCCTGGAACTCGCCACCTTGTGGGGCCTGCCGCTGGTCCACACCATGCACACCATGGCCAAAGTGAAGAACCTGCTGCTGGAATCCGGTGAGCAGCCGGAACCGCGCCGGCGCGAGGACGGCGAGCACCGGATCGTCGACGGCGCCACCCGGCTCATCGCCAACACCGGCACCGAAGCCGCGGAACTCGTCTCCCATTACAACGCGGACAACGACCGGATCGACGTGGCCCCGCCTGGCGTGGACCTGTCAGTGTTCACGCCGGCGTTCCGGAGCCGGTCCCGGGCGGAGCACGGCGTCCCGCCGGGCCGCTTCCATCTGCTCTTCGCCGGGCGGATCCAGCGGCTCAAGGGACCGCAGATCCTGATCAAGGCAGCCGCCCTGCTCCGTACCCGCCGCCCGGACATCGACCTGCAGCTCTCCATTGTGGGCGCCGTCAGCGGAGCCAAGGACTTCGACCTGAAATCCCTGATCAGTTCCGCCGGAATGGACGACGTCGTCAGCCACTATCCGCCGGTCAACGCACCGGAACTCGCCGGCTGGTACCGTTCGGCCGACGTCGTGGTGATGCCCTCCTACAGCGAATCCTTCGGCCTCGTTGCGCTCGAAGCCCAGGCCTGCGGGACGCCGGTGGTCGCCACAAAGGTCGGCGGGCTGTCCCGGGCGATCTTCGACGGGCGGACCGGCCTGCTGGTCGAGGGGCATAAGCCCGGGGACTGGGCCGACGCCCTCGAATCGCTCTACGACGACGCCGCCACCCGCCAGGACATGGGCCGGGCCGCGGCCCTGCACGCCCAGGGCTTCGGCTGGCAGCGCACCGCCGCCATCACGCTGGAGAGCTACCACACCGCGCTGAGCCAGTACTTTGGAAACCTGACCATCCCGGTGGGCCACGCGCCCGCAGCCGGGGCAACAGGCCGGTAACCCCGGGCCTGACACCACTGGCCGGCACACCCACCGACGCCACGAGCCGAAGGACAACGATGTCTGAAACTACGATTCTGAGTGATCTGGAGATCGCCCGGCGGGCCACGATGCAGCCGATCGAAGAGATCGCCGCCGCCGCCGGAATCAATGCCGACGCCCTGGAATTCTACGGGCGCTACAAAGCGAAGATCGACCCGGCGAAGCTGCACGCCCGCACCCGCGCGCCGGGCAAGGTGGTGCTGGTCTCCGCGATGTCCCCCACCCCGGCCGGCGAGGGCAAGTCAACAACCACCGTGGGCCTGGCGGACTCCCTGGCCCGCGCGGGCCACAAGGTGATGATCGCCCTGCGCGAGCCCTCGCTTGGGCCCATCCTGGGCATGAAGGGCGGCGCCACCGGCGGCGGCTACTCCCAGGTGCTGCCGATGGACGAGATCAACCTGCACTTCACCGGCGACTTCCACGCCATCACCTCGGCCAACAACGCCCTCATGGCCCTCGTGGACAACCACATCTTCCAAGGCAACGAACTCAACATCGACCCGCGCAGGATGACCTTCAAGCGGGTGCTGGACATGAACGACCGCTCCCTCCGGGAAGTCGTGATCGGCCTCGGCGGACCGGCACAGGGCACGCCGCGGCAGGACGGCTTCGACATCACCGTGGCGTCCGAGATCATGGCGGTCTTCTGCCTCGCAACGGACCTCGCGGACCTCCGCGAACGGCTCGGCCGGATCACCTTCGGCTACACCTACGACCGCCGGCCCGTCACGGTAGCCGACCTCGGCGTCCAGGGCGCCCTGACCATGCTGCTCAAGGACGCGGTCAAGCCCAACCTCGTGCAGACCATAGCCGGCACGCCCGCGCTGGTCCACGGCGGCCCGTTCGCCAACATCGCCCACGGCTGCAACTCCCTGATCGCCACGCAGACCGCCCGCAGCCTCGCCGACATCGTCGTCACCGAGGCCGGCTTCGGCGCGGACCTGGGTGCCGAAAAGTACATGGACATCAAGGCGAGGGTGGCCGACGTCGCCCCGTCCGCCGTCGTCGTTGTGGCGACCATCCGGGCGCTCAAGATGCACGGCGGCATCGCCAAGGACCAGCTCAGGGAGCCCAACGTGGAGGCGCTGGCCGCCGGCGTCGCCAACCTCCAGCGGCACGTCCGCAACGTCGAGAAGTTCGGCATCACACCCGTGGTGGCGATCAACCAGTTCACCACCGACACCCGGGAGGAGCTCGACTGGCTGCTGGAGTGGTGCGCCGCGGAAGGTGTCCAGGCGGCCGTGGCGAATGTCTGGGGCCGCGGCGGCGGCGGCGACGGCGGGGACGAGCTCGCCGCCAAGGTTGCCGCAGCCATCGATGCGCCGCACACGTTCCGGTACCTCTACCCGCTGGAGATGTCTGTGGAGGACAAGATCCGGACCATCGTGCAGGAGGTGTACGGGGCCGACGGCGTGGACTTCTCCGTGCCGGCGCTCAAGCGGCTCGCGGAGATCGAGAAGAACGGCTGGTCAGGCTTCCCCGTTTGCATGGCGAAGACCCAGTATTCCTTCAGCGACGACGCGAGCCGGCTGGGGGCCCCGAAGGGCTTCACCGTCCATGTGCGCGACCTCATTCCCAAGACCGGCGCCGGCTTTATCGTGGCGCTCACCGGCGCGGTGATGACAATGCCGGGCCTGCCCAAGGTCCCGGCAGCGATGCGGATGGACGTCGACGCCGCCGGCAACCCCGTCGGCCTCTTCTAACTCCCGTTGCGCTATCACTCTGGGTGCCCATTCCGGCCTTTGACCGCTCAGAGTGATAGCGCAACCCGGGGCCTGTGGATATCCGGAGCGGGGACATAGCGTTCGGACCAGAATGGTCCGCATGCACCCACCAGCACCCCTGCCGGCCCACCTTTCCACGGCCCCGTTCACGGTATATGAGGCGCGGGCGGCAAGCCTGGGCGGTGCCCGGCTCCGCTCCTCCGACCTCACGTCGGCGGGCCGGCTGATCCACGTGCCTGCCGGCTGGGAGTTTGAAATCCGCGGGCTGGCCCGTGCCCTGTCCGCCGCGACGCCGGGCGCCTGGATTTCGCACCTCACGGCCGCAGTGCTGCTGGGGCTGTGGCTCCCGTCGTGGTACCGCGGCTGCCGCGAACTGCATCTCAGCAAGCGCCGGGCCCTGCCGCCGGTCCGGCGCGAGGGCGTCGTCGGGCACACCGTGCTGGCGTTCGACGACGAGCTGATGGTCTGGGACGGCATCCGGATTTCAACACCCGCCCGGACCTGGCTGGACCTTGCCCGCATCCTGCCCCTAGAGGATCTTGTGGCGGTGGGCGACCAACTGGTCCGGCAACCCCGCCCCGAGCTGGAGGGCCGCAGGGAGCCGTGGGCAACCCTGTCCCAGCTGACGGCGATGCTGGCGCGGCATCCGAAGCTCAAGGGCATCGTGAAGGCCCGCGAGGCCGCAACACTGATCCGGTCCGGCGCCGACTCGGCCCCGGAGACGTTCCTGCGCCTGGCGCTGGCTGCGGCCGGGCTGCCGGAGCCGGAGCTGCAGCTCCGGATTGTGCCGGGAGAGCCCTACTCCCCCGCCGCGGACCTCGGCTACCGCGGCCAGCGGGTGGCGATCCAGTACGACGGCGGCCACCACCTGACGCGCGAACAGCAGTCCCGGGACAACCGCCGCGACGAATCGTTCAACGCGGCCGGCTGGCGGTACTTCAAGTTCAACGCCGACGATCTGGCAGATGACTTCCGCGGCGCGGCCCAAAGAGTCCGGTCAGCCCTCCGCCCCCGTCAAACGCCGGTTGCCCTATCACTTGCAGCGGCCAAACCAGAGGTTTAAGGACCGTAAGTGATAGGGCAACCGGCGGGCGGGGAAGCGTTTAGCGCTCGAGATCCCCGCGGATGAAGGCCTCGACCTTTTCCCGGGCGAGGTCGTCGTTGAACTGCTCCGGCGGGGACTTCATGAAGTAGCTCGACGCCGAGAGCAGCGGGCCGCCGATGCCGCGGTCCAGGCCGATCTTGGCGGCACGGATGGCATCGATGATCACGCCGGCGGAGTTGGGCGAGTCCCAGACCTCAAGCTTGTATTCCAGCGACACCGGGGCGTCGCCGAAGTTGCGGCCTTCGAGGCGGACGAAGGCCCACTTGCGGTCATCGAGCCACTGTACGTAGTCCGACGGGCCGATGTGGACGTCCTTGGCGGCGAGCACGGCCTCGACGTTGGAGGTCACGGCCTGGGTCTTGGAGATCTTCTTGGACTCGAGGCGGTCGCGCTCCAGCATGTTCTTGAAGTCCATGTTGCCGCCGACGTTCAGCTGGTAGGTGCGGTCCAGGGTGACGCCGCGGTCCTCGAACAGCTTGGCCATGACACGGTGCGTGATGGTGGCACCAATCTGGCTCTTGATGTCATCGCCCACGATCGGCACGCCGGCAGCCGTGAACTTGTCCGCCCAGGCCTTGGTACCGGCGATGAAGACGGGCAGCGCGTTGACGAATCCCACGCCGGCGTCGATCGCGCACTGGGCGTAGAACTCGGCGGCTTCCTGGGAACCGACGGGCAGGTAGCAGACCATGACGTCGACCCGGGCGTCCTTGAGCGCCTGGACGACGTCCACGGGCTCTTCCGAGGACTGCTCGATCGTCTCGAGGTAGTACTTGCCGAGCCCGTCCAGGGTCGGTCCGCGCTGGACGGTGACGCCGGTCGGCGGGACATCGGCGATCTTGATGGTGTTGTTCTCGCTGGCCAGAATGGCGGCGGACAGGTCCTGGCCGACCTTCTTGGCGTCGACGTCGAACGCGGCCACAAACTGCACGTCGTTGACGTGGTACTTGCCGAACTCCACGTGCATCAGACCCGGGATCGTGGCCTGGGGGTCGGCATCCTGGTAGTACTGGACGCCCTGGACCAGCGAAGCGGCACAGTTACCTACGCCGACGATTGCAACACGAATCGGATTTGAAGACACGGAACTCCTTTTGAGAACAAACTTCATGTGCCCGGCGCGGACGCACGCTGATGTGCGACCGCGGCAGGCGGGCACGGCGCCATACGGCGCCCTTAGCATTCTAAGACAACAGTGCCGGGGCCGCGGTTGTTCCCCGGCGGCCCCGGCGCGTCTGTCGAGCGGCTCTCTTACCCGCGGCTCAGGCTACTTCTGGGCCCACAGGTTGATGTCGGATTCGACGGCGAACTCATCGATCGCGGCGGTCTCATCGGCCGTGAAATCCAGGTTGTTGATCGCAGACAGGGTGTCCTCGAGCTGCCGGACGCTGGACGCACCGACCAGCGCCGACGTCACGGACGAGCCCTTGCCCTGCGTGCGGAGGATCCAGGCGATGGCCATCTGCGCGAGTGTCTGCCCGCGGCCTTCGGCGATCCGGCTCAGCCCGCGGACGCGGTCCAGTTTGTCCTCGGTGATCATGCCTTCGTCCAGAGACTTGTCCTGGGCGGCGCGGGAGTCTGCCGGAATGCCCTTGAGGTAGCGGTCCGTGAGCATGCCCTGCGCCAGCGGGGAGAAAGCGATGGACCCTGCACCCACCTGCTCGAGGGCCTCGAAGAGGTTGGGGCTGCCGTTCTCGGTCCAGCGGTTCAGCATCGAGTAGCTGGGCTGGTGGATCAGCAGCGGGGTGCCGAGCTCCTTGAGGATCCCCGCCGCCTCGATGGTCTGTTCCGGGGTGTAGGACGAAATGCCGGCGTAAAGCGCCTTGCCAGAGCGCACGGCGTGGTCCAGGGCGCCCATGGTCTCTTCCATCGGCGTCTCGGGGTCCGGACGGTGGCTGTAGAAGATGTCCACGTAGTCCAGGCCCATCCGGCCCAGGGACTGGTCCAGGCTGGCCAGCAGGTACTTGCGGGAGCCGAAGTTGCCGTAGGGGCCCGGCCACATGTCGTAGCCTGCCTTGCTGGAGATGACCAGTTCGTCGCGGTACGGCCTGAAGTCGTCCTTGAAGTGACGGCCGAAGTTGGTCTCCGCAGCGCCATAGGGCGGGCCGTAATTGTTGGCGAGGTCGAAGTGGGTGACGCCGAGATCGAACGCGCGGCGCAGGATGGCCCGCTGCGTCTCGAAGGGCTTGTCATCGCCGAAGTTGTGCCACAGGCCCAGCGAAATGGCCGGGAGCTTCAGGCCGCTGCGTCCCACGCGGCGGTAAGGCATGGAATCATATCGGCTATCAGCCGCAACATAGGTCATACGTACTATCCTGTCCTTTTCGAACACTTATTCGGAAACAATGGCTGCACTGTGTCGGGGAAGGTCGAGATGTCCGGCGGACACGGAGTCCGGCAAAACGGCGTCGTCCGTGGCCAGCAGCAGCGAGGTGCCGCGGACGGCGACCCGGCGCGGCTCGGCGGAGAAGTTCATCGCTACCTGGACCCGGCCGCGGCGCAGTACCAGCCAGCCTTCCGTTTCGCTGAAGTCCACAGCGGTGTCCTCGAAGCCGGGATCGACGAGCTCCGGCGTCGAGCGGCGCAGCGCGATCAGGGCCCGGTAGAGCTCCAGCAGGCGGGCATGCTCCCCTTCCGCGGCTTCGGACCAGTCGAGCTTGGACCGGGTGAACGTCTCCGGATCCTGCGGATCGGGTACGACGGCGGGGTCCCAGCCCATCCGTTCGAATTCTCTGATCCGGCCCTCGGCGGTGGCCTTGCCGAGTTCCGGCTCCGGGTGCGAGGTGAAGAACTGCCACGGCGTCGTCGCACCGTATTCCTCGCCCATGAACAGCATCGGCGTAAACGGCGACGTCAGGGTGGCGACGGCGGCGAGCGCCAGCTGCCCGTACGACAGCGACTGGGACAGTCTGTCACCGGTGGCCCGGTTGCCGATCTGGTCGTGGTTCTGGCTGCACACCACAAGGGCCGAGGGGTGGACCAGGGCGCTGTTGATGGGCCGGCCGTGATGCCGTTCCCGGAAGCTCGAGTAGCTGCCGTCGTGGAAGAACCCCGAGCGCAGGACCTTCGCCAGCGACTCCAGCGATTCGAAGTCCTCGTAGTAGCCCGTAGCCTCGCCGCTGACATTGACGTGGACGGCATGGTGGAAGTCATCGCTCCACTGCCCGGCCAGGCCGTAGCCGTTAAGGTCCCGCGGGTAGAGCAGGCGCGGATCGTTCAGGTCGGATTCGGCCACCATGGTGGCCGGGCGCCCGGTCTCGGCGGAGATTTCGTCCGCGAGCGCGCCGAATTCCTCCAGCAGGTGGACCGCCCGCTCGTCCTTGAAGGCATGCACGGCATCGAGGCGCAGCCCGTCCACGTGGTAGTCCCGCAGCCACATGGCGGCGTTGTCCAGGATGTAGCGACGCACCACATCGGAGCCGGGGCCGTCGAGGTTGACGGAGTCGCCCCAGGTGTTGCCCTCCCCCGATTTGAGGTACGGCCCGAAGCGCGGGAGGTAGTTCCCGCTGGGGCCGAGGTGGTTGTAGACGACGTCCTGGATGACGCCCAGGCCGGCGGCGTGGGCGGCGTCGACGAAGCGCTGGTACGCGGCGGGCCCGCCGTAGCCCTCGTGGACGGCGTACCAGAGCACGCCGTCGTACCCCCAGTTGTGGGTGCCGTTGAAACCGTTGACCGGGAGCAGTTCCACGAATTCGACGCCGAGATCCGCGAGGTAGCCGAGCTTCCCGGCGGCCGCGTCCAGGGTGCCTTCGGGGGTGAAGGTGCCCAGGTGCAGCTCGTAAATCACGGCGCCCTGCAGCCCGCGGCCCTCCCACTGCCCCTCCGACCATTGGTGGCCGGCGGGGTCGAAGGTCCGCGACAGGGAGTGGACGCCTTCGGGCTGGCGCCGCGACCGCGGGTCCGGCAGTGGAATGGTGTCCCCGTCGAGGAGATAGCCGTAGTCCACCTCGCCTGCGGCGGGAGCGTCGGCGGCTGTCCACCAGCCGTCGCGCGCCCCGCCGCTGCGGTCCATCGGGTACTTCCGGCCGTCGGCGAGCAGCGTGACCGCCTGCGCTTCGGGCGCCCAGAGATCGAAGCGTTCGCTTCCGTGTGCAGGCAAGGTCATGGCATTCTTCCGTTCCCCATGTCGGTATTCAAGGAGTGCTTAGGCGGTCGGCACCAGGAGTGCGACCGGGTAGTCGTGCAGGATGTCGGCCACGCGCACGTCGCCCGGACCGAAGATACTGCCCGTCAGTTCATCGGCCATGGTGTCGGCCAGGCTGATGGCAGTGTCCTGCCAGCCGCCGTTGCGCTCCAGTCCGCGGGGCAGCCGGGTCGCGAGCGTGAGCGCCCCCATCGGGCCGTCACCCCGGCTGAAGGCCAGCAGGTGACCTGCCGCCGTGCCGGTGGCCGCAACCGGCGCGTAGCCGGTGAACAGTTCCGGCCGGTCCCGGCGCAGGCGCAGCGCCCGCGAGGTCACCAGCAGCTTCGCGGTGTCGTCGAGGTACGACGCCGGCCGCTCGCCGGCGTCGAGCGCGGCGAGGGCGCGCGTCCGGGCGTCGAAGCTGAACGGCCGGCGGTTGTCCGGATCGGTCAGCGACCGGTCCCAGAATTCCGTGCCCTGGTAAACGTCCGGGACCCCGGGCATGGTCAGCTGGACCAGCTTGGCGCCGAGCGAATTGGCGGCTCCGTACGGTTCCAGCAGCGCCACCAGCGCCTCCAGCTCCGCGCGGACCTCGGCGTTGTCGAAGGCGGCGTCGACGGCGGCGGAGAGCTTGACCTCGAAGTCCGCGTCAGGGTCCGTCCAGTTGGTCGAGTTGCCGGCCTCGCGGGCGGCCTTCTGCGCGTAGGACTGCAGCCGATCACGGTCCGCGGGCCACGCGCCGGCAATGGCCTGCCACAGCAGATTCGCGAGCGGGCCGTCCGGCAACGGCGCGAGTTCCTGCAGCCGGGCCAGGGAGGCTTTCCATTCCGGCGCCAGCTCCGCGAGCACCGAAATCCGGGCGCGGGTGTCCTCGCTGCGTTTTGTGTCGTGGGTGCTGAGCGTGGTCATGGACAGCGGCTGCCCGGCCTGGCGGCGGGCCATCCGGGCATGGAATTCCGCCGGTGCCACGGCGAACTCCGTGGGATCCGCCCCGACTTCGGTCAGTGTGCCCAGCCGGGTGTAGCGGAAGAACGCGGTGTCCTCCACCCCCTTGGCCATCACCATGCCGGAGGTCTGCTGGAAACGGCGCCCCAGCTCCGCGCCGGCTTCAGGACCAGCATCCAGGAGCAGCGGCAGGAGGACGCCGACAGCGCCTTCGAGTTCAGGGCGGCGGCGGACCGCGAGTTCACAGGCTTCCTTGAGGACGTCTGCACCCTCCGGGAGGTAGCTGCGGTAAACGGGGAACGCGGCGATGATTTCGGACAGCGCGTCGGCAGCCGCCTCGAGCGTGACACCGGCGCCGGCCGGCACCAGCCGGGCCAGCCGGAGCATCTCGGAATGCAGGATCCCGTCGGTGATCCTTCGCTTGGTGCCGTGGATCATATCCTCGTAGTCCGCGGGGCCGCCGCGAAGCTCGGTGTCCAGTGCGTCCAGTCCGCCCTGGCCGGCGGGGTCGATGAAGACCCGGTCCACGTCCGCCAGTGCGTCGTAGCCGGTGGTGCCCTCGCATTCGAAGCCGGCCGGGAGTACTTCCCCGGGCTCGAGGATCTTCTCGATGAGGAGGTAGCTCCCGCCGGTGACGTCCCGGAGGCGGCGCAGGTAGCCCTCCGGATCGGCCAGGCCGTCGGGATGGTCGATCCGCAGACCGTCCACGAGCCCCTCACGGAACCAGCGCACAATCTCCTCGTGGGCCTCGTCGAAGACCTCTGGGGTCTCGACCCGGATGCCGGCCAGGCTGTTGACCGCGAAGAACCGCCGGTAGTTCAGCCCGTTGTCTGCCCGGCGCCAGCCGATCAGCTCATAGTGCTGCCGGTCATGGACCTCGCGGGGATCGTCGGCAGTGGAGTCACCTGCGGTATAGGTGCCCTCGGCTAGCGGGAAGCGGTGGTCGTAGTACCGCAGCTCCCCGTCCCGGACCTCCAGTGCGTCAAGGTCGGAGTCCTCGCCCAGCACGGGGATCCGGATGCGTCCGCCGCCAAAGTCCCAGTCGACGTCGAACGCCGGAGCGTAGCGGGACCGCTGCCCCTCCTGAAGGAGCGACCACCACCACGGGTTCTGGGCGGGTGTGGCCACCCCGACGTGGTTGGGCACGATGTCGACGAGCACACCCATGCCGGCCTCCCGGGCGGCCCGGGAGGCTGCGATGAGCCCCTCCGCGCCGCCCCGGTCGGGGTCGACGGCGGAGGGGTCGGTGACGTCGTAGCCGTGGTCCGAGCCCTTCTCCGCCGTCAGGATGGGTGAAAGGTAGATCCAGTCCACGCCCAGCGACTTCAGGTAGGGCACCGTCTCAGCGGCATCCTGAAGGGTGAAGCCTGACCGGATCTGCAGCCGGTAGGTGGATGCGGGGGTCCTCATGAAGCGGGCCCCTTCGAGTCCTTCGGCTTCCCGGCCGCCTTTTTCCGGTTGGTGCCCTTGGCGGCAGTGCCTTTGGCAGCGCGCTTCGCGGCAGCGTCCTTGGCGGCGGCTTCCGCGGCGGCAGCCGCGGCCTCCTCCTCGGCGGCGGCGGAAGCCGCTGCCGTGCCCTCTTCCTCGTGCTCGGCCATCGCGGCCAGGGACGCGGCTGCGGAGTAGTCCACTTCCACCTCGGGGCCGGAGTGGGCCCGGAGCACCACCATCGACTTGGCCGCCAGCTTCACCACCGAGCCAGCCTTGAGCGGTTCCTCGGTGTCGGTCTGGTCCGCGGTGTCCACCAGGACGTCCCAGAACCGTGAGTACTCATCGGCCGGCAGCGCAAAGTCCACGTCGTCGTCGTGGGCGTTGAAGGCAAGCAGGAAACTGTCGTCGGTGATCCGGCGCCCGCGGGAATCCTGTTCCTGGATGCCGTGCCCGTTGTAGAACACGCCGATGGTCCGGCCGAAGCCGCTGTCCCAGTCCTCGGGCAGCATTTCGGTGCCGTCCGTCTTCAGCCAGACGATGTCCGGCAGCTTCTCGCCCTCGCCACGGCGCACCGGGCGGCCGTCAAAGAAGCGGCTGCGCCGGAAGGTCGGGTGGTCGTGGCGGATCTTGTTGACGACGGCGGTGAACTCGACCAGCGGCTGGTCCATCGCGTCCCAGTGGATCCAGCTCAGCTCGGAGTCCTGGCAGTAGGTGTTGTTGTTGCCCTGCTGTGTGCGGCCGAGCTCGTCGCCGTGCAGGAGCATGGGGACACCCTGCGAGAGCAGAAGGGTGGCGATGAAGTTGCGCTGCTGGCGGGCGCGGAGGGTCGCCACGTGGTCGTTGTCCGTGTCCCCTTCCTCGCCGCAGTTCCAAGAGCGGTTGTGGGATTCGCCGTCGTTGTTGCCCTCGCCGTTGGCGTCGTTGTGCTTCTCGTTGTAGGACACGAGGTCGCGCATCGTGAAGCCGTCGTGGGCCGTGACGAAGTTGATCGACGCCACCGGGCGCCGCGCAGAGCTTTCGTACAGGTCCGCCGAGCCGGTCAGGCGGGAGGCGAATTCGCCGAGGGTCGAGGGCTCGCCGCGCCAGAAGTCGCGGACCGTGTCGCGGTACTTGCCGTTCCACTCGGTCCACTGCGGCGGGAAGTTGCCCACCTGGTAGCCGCCCGGGCCGATGTCCCACGGCTCGGCGATCAGCTTGACCTGCGAGACGATCGGGTCCTGCTGGATGAGTTCGAAGAAGGTGGACAGCTTGTCGACGTCGTAGAACTCACGGGCCAGCGTGGAGGCGAGGTCGAAGCGGAAGCCGTCGACGTGCATTTCCGTCACCCAGTAGCGCAGGGAGTCCATCAGCAGCTGCAGGGAGTGCGGGTGCCGGACGTTGAGGGAGTTTCCGGTGCCGGTGTAGTCCATGTAGTGCTTCAGGTCATCGTCCACCAGCCGGTAGTACGCCTGGTTGTCGATGCCCTTGAAGGACAGCGTGGGGCCGAGGTGGTTGCCTTCCGCGGTGTGGTTGTAGACCACGTCCAGGATTACCTCAATCCCGGCCTTGTGCAGCTCGCGGACCATCGCCTTGAACTCCTGGACCTGGTGCCCGACGTCGCCCGACGAGCTGTAGGTGTTCTGCGGTGCGAAGAAGCCGATGGTGTTGTAGCCCCAGTAGTTGGTGAGGCCCTTCTCCTCGAGCGTGCCGTCGTTGACGAACTGGTGGACGGGCATGAGTTCGATCGCGGTGACGCCGAGCTTCTTCAGGTGCTCAATCACGGCCGGGTGCGACACGCCCGCGTAGGTGCCACGCTGTTCTTCGGGAATTTCCGGGTGGAGCTCGGTCAGGCCCTTGACGTGGGCCTCGTAGATGACCGACTGGTGGTACGGGATCCGCAGCTGGCGGTCACCGTCCCACTCGAAGAACGGGTTGATGACCACGCCGTGCATGGTGTGCGGCGCCGAGTCGCTGTTATTGCGCGAGTCGGGGTCGCCGAATTCGTAGGTGAAGAGCGCCGGGTCCCAGTCGATCTGGCCTTGGACGGCCTTCGCGTACGGGTCCATCAGCAGCTTGTTGGCGTTGAAGCGGTTGCCATTCTCGGGTTCGTACGGGCCGTGGACCCGGTAGCCGTACTTCTGCCCCGGCTGGATGTGCGGCAGGTAGCAATGCCACACATAGCCGTCGATCTCGGTCAGCTCGATCCGGGTCTCGGTCAGGTCGTCGGCGAGCAGACAAAGCTCCACCCGTTCGGCGCGTTCGCTGAACAGGGCAAAGTTGGTGCCGGTGCCGTCAAAGGTGGCTCCCAGCGGATAAGCCGTTCCGGGCCAGACTTCCATGTGTTCTCCTCGTGCGATGCGGGCAATGCTCTAGTCAGCCTACTGGTAAGTAGGGTTACCATCCCCGTCAGGGACGGTTTACGCGCGTTGGTTACAACGCCCGCAACACCCCCGGGAGGGCGCGGGCGATGGCGCTGGCAGTCACCGGTCCCCCGGCCGAGGCGCGGCTGCCGGACCGCCCGTGCAGGCTTGCCGCCATGGCGGCTATCGCCGCCCACTGGTCCGGGGTTTCGATGCCGAGGGCTTGGAAGGCCGAGTCCTGCGGGCCGAGCTGGGCCAGCAGCGCGCCGAGCACGCCGGAGAGGACGTCTCCGCTGCCGGCTGTGGCCATCCAGGGCGTTGCCTCCGCCTGGCTGAAGACTGCCCCGGCGGGCGACGCGATGAGCGTGGTAGCGCCCTTGAGCAGCACCGTGGCGCCGGTCAGGGAAGCGGCTTGGCGCCCCGCGGCAAGCGACGCGTCCTCCACCCCGTCGCGGCCCGAATCCACGCCGTACCGCGCCAGCAGGGAAGCCAGTTCGCCTGCGTGCGGCGTCAGGACGGTGTCCGCGGAGAGCTGGTGCGGCAGCGCGGGCAAGGCGCCGGCGTCGGCCACGATGGGAAGCCCGGTGCCCGCTGCCGCGCGGACCCGCTCCAGCTGTTCGTGGGCGCCGTCGTCGAGGCCGGGGCCCAGCAGCCAAGCCTGCACATGGGTTTCGGCGGGGTCCTCCCGTGTGCAGACCACTTCCGGGCAGGCGTGGCGGACCAGGTCGGCAACCGCGGGCGGTCCCAGGTAGCGGACCATGCCGACGCCGGCTGCCAGGGCGCCCGCGCAGGCGAGTACCGCGGCCCCGGGGTACCGTTCCGAACCGGCGACGACGCCCAGGACGCCGCGGGAGTATTTGTGGGCACGCCGTTCGGGGCGGGGCAGCAGCCGGGCCAGGTCGTCGGACTCCAGCCGGCGCAGGGCCGGCTGGGGAAGATGTGTCTCGATCCCGATCGGGACGAGCTGTACGCGGCCGGCGAAGTCCGCGCCCGGGTCAGCCAGCAGGCCCGCCTTCGTGGCGCCGAACGTCACCGTGACATCGGCCGTGAGCACGGGGGCGTGCGCCTCCCCGGTGTCCGCGTCGACTCCGCTGGGAATGTCGCAGGCGACCACCAGGCCTGGGCGGGCACGTTCCAGATCATGGATGAGGGTGGCGGCGGGTCCCCTGAGCCCGCCCCGGGCGCCCGTCCCGAGGACCGCGTCAATCACGACGTCGGTGCGTGCGGCCGCGGCCGCGATTGACGCGGCGTTCTCCGGAGTCAGGTGCAGCGTGCGGCCGCCTGCTTTTTCGAAGGCCGCCAGTCCCCCGGGGTGCGCGCCGTCCGTGGTGAGGACCGCCGTCGTCCGCATTCCGCGGCCCGCCAGCAGCATGGCGGCGAACAGCCCGTCGCCTCCGTTGTTGCCTTTGCCGGCGAGGACCGTCACGCTGGCTCCGTAGAGGCGTTCCCCGCGGTGCTGAAGCTCGCGGACCACCGTGTTGGCCAGGCCGTAGGCGGCCCGCTGCATCAGAACATCGCCCGCGCCGGAGTCCAAGCCTGCCTGCAGAAGGGGCTTTTCAGCCTCCCGTACCTGGGTACCGGTGTAGGCGCTGATCATGGTTTCAGTCCGTTCGCCGTGCGGTCGCTGTTGGCAATGCGGGTTCTGCCGGACCTGTGTTGCCGGGTGGGTTCGGCGCGGGCTGGCGTGCTCAGCCTTCGGCGAGGACCGTGGCGGTGGCGATCCCGCCGTCGTGGCTCATCGAGAGGTGCCAGCGCTTGACGCCTTTCGACTCCGCTACGGCCAGCACAGTGCCCTTGACCTGGATGGTGGGGCCGTTCTGGTCCAGTCCGATCCAGCAGTCCTGCCAGTTCATCCCTGCCGGGGCGCCGAGGACCTTGGCCACGGCTTCCTTGGCGGCGAACCGTGCGGCCAGCGACCGGGTGTTCAGTTCGCGCTCAGCAGGGACGAACAGCCTGTCACGCAGCCCGGGGGTGCGTTCCAGCTGCCGGCCGAACCGTTCAATGTCTACGACGTCTACGCCGATGCCAACAATCATGCGGCTATTCTACGGTCACGCTTTTGGCCAGGTTGCGTGGCTGGTCCACGTCGTAACCCTTGGCCGAGGCAAGTGCGAGGGCGAAGATCTGCAGCGGGACCGTGCTGAGCAGCGGGGCCAGCAGCGTGGGCGTCTCCGGAATGTAGAAGACATGCTCGGCGTAGGCCTTGACCGATTCGTCTCCTACTTCCGCGATCACAATCGTCTTGGCGCCGCGCGCCCGGACTTCCTGGATGTTGGAGACGACCTTCGCGTGCAGCGAGTCCCGGCCGCGCGGGGACGGGACGACGACGAAGACCGGCTGGCCCTCCTCGATCAGTGCGATCGGTCCGTGCTTCAGCTCACCGGCGGCGAAGCCTTCGGCGTGGATGTAGGCGAGCTCCTTGAGCTTGAGGGCGCCTTCCATGGCGACCGGGAATCCGACATGGCGCCCCAGGAACAGCACAGACTTGGCGTCGCGCATGGACGCGCCGAGTTCCTTGATCTGGTCCTCGTTGTCCAGGATTTCCTGGATCTTGTCCGGGATCTTGCCGAGGTCGGCGAGGATGTCCTTGATTTCGCCCTGGAATTTGTTGCCGCGCAGCTGTGCCAAATACAGTCCCAGCAGGTACGCGGCGGTGATCTGCGCGAGGAAGGCCTTGGTCGAGGCCACCGCGATCTCCGGGCCCGCGTGGGTGTACAGCACGGCGTCGGATTCGCGGGGGATGGTGGATCCGTTGGTGTTGCAGATGGAGACCGTCTTGGCGCCCTGCTCCTTGGCGTAGCGGACGGCCATCAGGGTGTCCATGGTCTCGCCGGACTGGGAGATGGAGACGATCAACGTGTTCTGGTCAACGATCGGGTCCCGGTAGCGGAATTCGTGCGAGAGCTCCACTTCGGTGGGGATCCGGCACCAGCGCTCGATCGCGTATTTCGCGACCTGCCCGGCGTACGCGGAGGTGCCGCAGGCCAGGACGATGATCTTGTTGACGCTCTTGAGCAGCTGCGGGTCGATCCGGAGCTCGTCCAGCGTCAGCTTGCCGTTGATGTCGGAGCGTCCGAGCAGGGTCTGCAGCACGGCATCCGGCTGGTCATGGATTTCTTTTTCCATGAAAGACGGGAAGCCTCCCTTTTCAGCGGAGGCCGGATCCCAGTCGACGTGGTATTCCTTGCCCTCTGCTGGAGCGCCGTAGAAGTCGGTGATCTCAACGGAGTCTGCGGTGATGGTGACGATCTGGTCCTGGCCCAGTTCCACGGCCCGCCGCGTGTAGTCGATGAAGCCGGAGACGTCGGAGCCGAGGAAGTTCTCCCCCTCGCCGAGGCCCACCACGAGCGGCGAGTTCCGGCGGGCTGCCACGACGACGTCGGGCTGGTCCGCGTGCACGGCGAGCAGCGTGAAGGCGCCGTCCAGGCGCTGGCAGGCAAGCTCCATGGCCCTCGTGAGGCCGCCATGGTCGGCGCCGGATTCGGCCTGGGTCCGGTAGATGTCGCCGAGCAGGGCAGCTGCGACTTCGGTGTCCGTCTCGGAGAGGAACGTCACTCCCTTGCCGAGGAGCTCGAGCCTGAGTTCGGCGAAGTTTTCAATGATGCCGTTGTGAATTACCGCCAGCTTCCCGCCGTCAGCGAGGTGCGGGTGCGCGTTCTGGTCCGTGGGGCCGCCGTGCGTGGCCCAGCGGGTGTGGCCGATGCCGGTCAGGGATGCGGGGAGCGGGCTGGCCTCGAGCTCGGCGATCAGGTTGCTCAACTTGCCCGACTTTTTGCGCGAGGAGATGGTCCCGTCGGAGACGACCGCGATGCCGGCCGAGTCGTAGCCTCTGTACTCCAGGCGCCGCAGTCCCTCGAGGACAACGTCCAGGGCATTGTGTCCAGTATTTGTCCGGCCAGCGGAGTGGCCTACATATCCAACGATTCCACACATGGACTCAAGCCTAGCGGGTTTCACGGAAAAGCCGGCGTTTGATGAAGCGGTTTGGCCGGCGACCCCCTGCCCTCCGTGCTGAGTGGCGCAGGGACGCCCATTTCGCTCTCAGGCCGGCGAAGGGCAGAATCTCTAGGGTGACTTTGCAACGCAATGAAGCGAACGGCGACGGTGTCTCCCCGTTCGTGGAGCTGGACCGGCAGACCTGGTCCCGGCTCGCTGCCCAGATGGAGCAGCCCCTTAATGAAGAGGATGTGCTGCGCCTGCGCGGGCTGGGCGATCCGCTCGACATGAAGGAAGTCCGCGAGGTCTATCTCCCCTTGTCCCGGCTCCTGCACCTCTATGTTGAGGCGGCCGGCCAGCTGCATTCCGCGACCACCACTTTCCTCGGTGAGAAGACCCAGCGCACGCCGTTCGTGATCGGCGTTGCCGGCTCGGTTGCGGTGGGCAAATCGACCATCGCCCGTGTGCTCCGCGAAATGCTCCGGCGCTGGCCCGGAACCCCCAATGTGGAACTCATCACCACCGACGGCTTCCTCTACCCGCTGGCTGAGCTCAAACGCCGCCAGCTCCTGGAACGCAAAGGGTTTCCCGAGTCCTATGACCGCCGCGCCCTGCTCCGCTTCGTGAGCGAGATCAAAGGCGGCGCCGAGGAAGTCCGGGCCCCCTGGTACTCGCACGTGACCTACGACATCGTGCCGGGCAAGGAAGTGGTGGTCCGGCGCCCCGACGTCCTGATCGTGGAAGGACTCAATGTCCTGGCGCCCGCCCGGCCCCGGCATGATGGCCGGCAAGGCCTGGCGCTGAGTGACTTCTTCGACTTCTCGATCTATGTTGATGCCAAAACGAGCTACATCGAGGAATGGTACGTGGACCGCTTCCGCAAGTTGCGGACCACGGCTTTTGCCCAGCCGGAGTCTTATTTCCACCGCTACGCCACGCTCTCGGACGCCGAGGCGGAGCAGACCGCGCGGGAAATCTGGAAGCGCATCAACGAGCCGAACCTCGAGGAAAACGTTCTCCCCACCCGCGGGCGTGCCCAGCTGGTCCTCACCAAGGATGCCGACCATTCCATCCGCCGCATGCTTCTGAGGAAGGTGTAGCAGAGGTGTGCCATGACGGCATCGGCGGCCCTGACGCAGGGCGCACAGTACCCAGCAGGCGGGCCTTCAGCCGGTTCCTCCTGGCCGGTTCCGGCCTGGCCGCCCTCGCCGCCTGCTCCCCCGCAGCGCCGCAAGACCCCGCCGCCGGGTCCGGCTCAGCGACCACGACGACGCCGGCCGCTAGCCCTTCTCCGTCCGCCACAGCCGGCGCTTCCGAGGCTCCGGTCCCGGACAGCACTCCGGCGGCAGTCCCGGGCGGAACCACGGCTGCCGGTACGGCGCCGTCGGCCTCCGCCCCCGGGCCGCAGCATTCACTCTCGGACCCCGCCAGCCAGTGGGTGGTGGTCAACAAGCACCGGGCGCTCTCCCCCGCCGCCTTCGTCCCGGCCGATCTGGTCCGGCCGCGCATCCGCCTGTCGACGTCCGGGGAGGCGGCCCTGCTGAACAGCACGACGGCGGCCGCAGCGGAGTCGATGTTCGCGGCTGCGGCGGCGGACGGCGTCACCATGACCCTGGCCAGCGGTTACCGTTCTTTCACCACCCAGACCGCCACGTACGGCAATTGGGTGCGCACGCAAGGCCAGACAAAGGCTGACACGGCTTCGGCCCGTCCCGGCTTTTCGGAGCATCAGACCGGCTGGTCCTTCGACATCGGCGATGGCAGCGGGGCGCACAGTTTCCAGCCCGAGTTCGCCAATCTGCCCGCAGCCATCTGGGCCAAGACAAGCGCCCACCGCTTCGGCTTTGTGGTCCGCTACCCGTGGATGTTCCACGACATCACCGGCTACTGGTACGAGCCGTGGCACCTGCGCTTCATCGGTATCGAGGCGGCCACGGACATGACGACCCGGGGAATCGCCACCCTCGAGGAATACTTCGGCCTGGAAGCCGCCCCGTCCTACCTGTAGGGGCCGCGGACACGGCCTGCAGGGACACAGGACCCCGAACTTACCTGCCCGCCACCCCGTGTTCACAGGACTGCGCTAGCTTGGTGTCCATGCTGACCGGATTCAAGAATTTCTTCATGAAGGGCAACGTCATCGACCTTGCCGTCGCCGTCGTCATGGGTGCCGCCTTCGGGGCAGTCGTGACGTCCATTGTGGAAGGCCTGCTGACCCCGCTCATCGGGATGCTCTTCAATGCCAAGGGGATCGAGGAGATGGCCTGGGAGGGCTTCAAGTACGGCTCCGTGATTTCCGCCGTGATCTCGTTCCTGCTGATCGGCGCAGCCGTCTATTTCGTGGTGATCCTGCCCATGAACCATATGATCGAGCGCCGCAACCGCCGGCTCGGGATCAACGAGGACGTCAAGGAAGAGGCGGCCGAGGACCCGCAGATCGCACTGCTGACGGAGATCCGGGACGCCCTTCGGAAGGAAAACTCAGTCTGACGCGAGCGCCAGGGCCAGTTCGGTCCGGACTACCTGAGCCAGGCGTTCGGCCACGGCCTGGGCCGTCTCCTCGTCCGCGGCCTCGACCATGACGCGCACAACCGGCTCGGTGCCGGAAGGACGCAGCAGGACCCGTCCGGTGTCCCCGAGCTCGGCTTCGGCGAGGGCAACGGCCTCGGCCACGGCCTCATCGCCTTTCACCCGTGTGCGGTCGACGCCCTTGACGTTGATGAGGACCTGCGGGAGTTTGGTCATCACGGTGGCGAGGTCCTTCAGCGGACGTCCGGTCAGGGCCACCTGGGCGGCAATCTGCAGGCCGGTCAGGACGCCGTCTCCGGTGGTCGCGTGGTCCGCGAAGATCACATGCCCGGACTGTTCCCCGCCGAGGTTGAAGCCGCCCTCGCGCATTCCTTCGAGGACGTAGCGGTCACCCACCCCGGTTTCGCGCAGGCTGATGCCCGCCTCGCGCAGTGCAATCTTGAGTCCCAAGTTGCTCATGACGGTAGCTACCAGGACGTCGTCCTTCAGCTTGCCTGAAGCCTTCAGCGCGACGGCGAGGATGGCCATGATTTCGTCGCCATCGACCACGTTGCCTTCGTGGTCCACCGCAAGGCAACGGTCCGCGTCGCCGTCGTGGGCAATGCCCAGGTCCGCGCCGTGTTCCAGGACTGCCCTACTCAGCGGGCCGAGGTGGGTGGAACCGACGCCGTCATTGATGTTGAGCCCGTCGGGCTCGGCGCCGATCACGATGACGTCCGCGCCGGCGTCCTTGAAAACCTGGGGGGAACAGCCGCTGGCGGCGCCATGGGCGCAGTCCAGGACAATCTTGAGCCCGTCCAGGCGGTACGGGAGTGTACCCAGCAGGTGCACGATGTAGCGGTCCTCGGCGTCCGAGAAACGCTGGATGCGGCCGACTTCGCCGCCGAGCGGCCGGAACGGCTCCTTGCCCAGCTGCTCCTCGATGGCGTCCTCGACGTCGTCGGGAAGCTTCTGCCCGCCGCGGGCGAAAAACTTGATCCCGTTGTCAGGGGCGGGGTTGTGGGAGGCGGAGATCATCACGCCGAAGTCCGCGTCCAGATCGGCCACCAGGTAGGCAGCTGCCGGGGTGGGTAGCACGCCGGCGTCATAAACGTCGATACCGGAACTTGAAAGCCCGGCTTCCACGGCAGCCGCGAGGAATTCGCCGCTGGCACGCGGGTCGCGGGCAACCACGGCGCGGGGCCGTGTTCCGTTGGTATTGCGGTCGTGGCCCAGCACGACGGCCGCGGCCTGGGCCAGCTGCAACCCCAGCTCGGCAGTCAGCAGGCCGTTCGCCAAGCCTCGGACACCATCTGTTCCAAATAATCTAGACATCGGGTCAAGTTTAGACGATAGGGACATCGCCTCCGGCCAGTGCCCGAGTTTGGATCGTCATCCGGACCCCTTAAACGGCGGAAGCCCGCCCCGCATAATGCAGGACGGGCTTCCGGAAGCGGAATTAACGCTTCGAGTACTGCTGAGCCTTACGGGCCTTCTTGAGGCCAGCCTTCTTACGCTCGATGACGCGGGCGTCACGGCGAAGGTAACCGGCCTTCTTCAGGGTCGCGCGGTTGTTCTCGGTGTCGATCTCGTTCAGTGAACGGGCGATGCCGAGGCGCAGGGCGCCGGCCTGGCCGGAGATGCCACCACCGTGGATGCGGGCAGTGACGTCGTAGGCGCCATCAAGATCAAGGATCTTGAAGGGTTCGTTGACATCCTGCTGGTGCAGCTTGTTCGGGAAGTAGTTGGCCAGTTCGCGGCCGTTGATGATCCACTTGCCGGTGCCGGGCACGATGCGAACGCGTGCGACGGCTTCCTTGCGACGGCCAACTGCCGCGCCGGCAACCGTGAGGGCCGGGCGTTCCTTTTTGGGCGCTTCTGCTTCTGCAGGACCGCTCTCCGAGGTGTAGCTGGTCAGGTTTTCCTCAGCCACAACGGCCTCGGTGGTCTCTTCGTTCTGAGCCACGATTCTCCTTGTATAGATAAGTTGTTTGGTGGCCAGGACTACTGGGCGACCTGGGTGATTTCGAAAGTCTTGGGCTGCTGGGCGGCGTGCGGGTGCTCTGCACCGCGGTAGACCTTCAGCTTGCCCAGCTGCTGAGCAGCGAGGGAGTTCTTCGGGAGCATGCCCTTGATGGCCTTCTCCACAGCGCGGACCGGGTTTGATTCCAGCAGCTCTGCGTAGTTGACGGAGGTCAGGCCGCCCGGGTAACCGGAGTGGCGGTATGCGCGCTTCTGCTCCAGCTTGGCGCCGGTCAGGGCAACCTTTTCAGCGTTGATGATGATGACGAAGTCGCCCATGTCCATGTGGGACGCAAAGGTGGCCTTGTGCTTGCCGCGCAGCAGGATTGCGGTCTGGCTCGCGAGACGACCAAGGACAACGTCTGTGGCGTCAATGACGTGCCACTGGCGGTTGATATCGCCGGGCTTCGGGGTGTACGTACGCACGGTGTTTGCCTCGTTCTTGTTCTGGCGTTCTTGTTTTAGGCGTCACTCTTAAGGTGCACCTACTATCTATGCGCTACCGGAACAGAGGTGAGGGCTCCATGTAACCAGTAGTCCTATGGTCCCGAATGTGCACGATGAGTAGCTATCCTGCAACCGGATTCTCATACGGGCACGCATCATCGAGAAAGGACACGCACAACGACTACCAAGAATAGCGGAAGACGGGCCGCTGGGTCAAAATGGGGTGTCCGGATGCATCCTGCCCGCCGCCGGCCCCGCCGCGTCCTTGGAGGCACCGTGTCCGATCCCGCCGTTTCAGACTCCGTCGCCGTGCTCTTCGTGGCAGCAATCGGGGCTCTTGGACTGGGACTGGGACTGCTGGCCGACTTCGCCACCCGCCGCGCCCTGCCGGATCTTGCCGGCGGACCGTCCGTCCGTCCCAGAATCACGACGGCGGCAGTCACCTTTGTATTGTCGGCCTTGCTCGCGTGGCGCTTCGGCCCTTCCCCCGAGCTGGCCGCCTACCTGGTGCTGGGAGTTGCCGGTGTTCAACTGGCGCGGATCGACATCGTCCACCATCTGCTGCCCAACCGGCTCGTGACGCCCTTGCTGGGAGCCGGGCTGGTCCTGCTAACTGCCGCAGCCGCAGCACATGGAGCTTCGGAAAACCTGATGCGCGGCATCGCCGGCTCCGTAATATTGTTCCTTCTGTACCTGATTCTTGCCCTGACCAGCCGAAACGGCCTCGGAATGGGGGATGTGAAGCTCGCAGCACCACTCGGGCTGTACTTAGGCTACCTAGGCTGGTCCCAATTGTTTTACGGCGGCGCCCTGGGCTTCGTTGCCGGCGGCCTCTCCTCCCTTGTGCTCGTGCTCAAAAACCGCGGAAATAGGCCTAACGAAGTCGCCTACGGCCCGTCCATGCTCGCGGCCGGCCTCGCAGTCATCCTGCTGATTCCCTAAAGATCCGACAGGTCCGCAGGACCGCAGAAGTAGCAAGTTGGCTTACCAAACCAAGTAATTATGGCCGTACCCTGCCGAAAAACTGAGCCCGGCGTCGGAAGAAATTCGACGAACAGGTGCAGGACACCCTTCAGATGCTCGCCGGCGGTCTCCGGGCTGGGCACAGTCTGCTCCGTTCAGTGGACGCAGCCGCAGAGGAGTCCGAGGAACCGATGAAGGATGAGCTGACCCGGGTCCTGAACGAGACCAGGATCGGCCGGGATCTAGGGGAATCGTTGAACGACGTTGCCCGCCGCACTGAAAACGACGACTTCGCGTCGATAACCCGGGCCATCGACATCCACCGGGAAGTCGGCGGAGACCTTGCCCACGTTCTGGACAACGTCGGCGAGACCATACGTGACCGGAACCAGATTCGCGGCCAGATCAGGGCGCTGAGCGCGGAGGGTCGAATGTCCGCCATGGTGCTTATGGCGCTCCCCATTGTCATGTTCATTGGGCTGACGCTCTTCAACCCCATGTACTCGAGGGTGTTCCTGACCACGATCCCGGGCTACCTGATGATCCTCACGACGGTGGTCCTGTTGACCGTCGGCGGCTTTTGGCTCAGCCGGCTAATCAAACCGAAGTTCTGAGAGGAAGGGAGAGAACCGTGCAAACCATCGCATACGCCGCCATCTTGGCGGTTATCGCCCCGCTCTCGATGATGACCTGGCTGGTCTTCACCGGCGACCGGGCGGGCCTGCGGAACATCCAGGCCAATCTCGGCCGGCGTCCGCAGGAGGGCGGATCCCTGCTCTCGGCCCATGGACAACTAGCTGCCCTTACCACGAGGGCGACTCCCAAGGGCTATGCGGCATGGCTGGACAAGCAGCTCGCTGGGGCCGGTCGCCCCAAGGACTGGCCCTTGGGCCGCGTCATCATGGTGAAGCCTTTGCTCGCGCTAGCTGGGGCCGTAATGGGAATGTTCCTCCTGGTGGGTTCCCCATCGGCCCTCAACTTCCTTTTGATGCTGGGCTTCACGGCGCTGGCCTACTTTGTGCCCGACCTCCTGCTGCGAAATTACGCCCAGAAGCGACGGGAAAAGATCAAACTCGAACTACCCGATGCGCTGGACCAGATGCTCATTTCCGTCCAGGCCGGACTCGGTTTTGAGACGGCCATGGCGCGGGCTGGCCAGAACGGCAAAGGGCAACTCGCCGACGAGCTGATCAGGACTCTCCAGGACATCCAGGTAGGGCGCTCCCGCAAAGAGGCGTACCTGGCCATGGCGCAGCGGGTTGACGTCCCGGACTTGAGGTCCTTCGTCCGGGCTGTAGTCCAAGCAGACACCTACGGCATCGCCATCGCCAAGGTGCTCGAGTCACAGGCGAAGGATATGCGCGTCAAGCGGCGGCAGCGGGCGGAAGAGCATGCCATGAAAATGCCTGTCAAGATGCTCTTTCCGCTCATCATGTCCATCCTCCCGGCGCTCTTCGTTGTTATTCTCGGCCCGACGGTGATGAGCATCATGGATGTTTTCGCGAACAAGTAGCTCGGCGACTTTGAACCGCCCACCAGACCGGACCCCCTCGGACCCCAGAGCCGAGGGGGTCCTCCTGTGTGTCAGGGCAAAGGGGCGTGCCAAGCGCAGCGTCCGCGCAGGGAACGTACAGGAAACGTGCAGTTTGGGAAGCCTTGGCACAGGATGCTTCAAGGTCGCATCGTCGGCGTGTCGGCGGTTGCTAAGTTCCACTCAGTGCTGGTGCAGGGCCAGCCCCGACCTCGCTCAGGAGTCCCACATGCGTTCCTTTTTCTCCAACCTCGCATCCCGTCTTCGCCGTGACCAGCGCGGCGCCACCGCTGTGGAATACGGCATCATGGTTTCGCTCATCGCCGTCGTGATCATCGTCGCGGTCACGCTGCTTGGTGGCACGTTGAAAGAGACCTTCAACTCGGTCCAGTGCAGCGTCAAGGGCGGCGTCTACACGGCGGCCACGACGGGCACCACTCCCGTCGCCGGAAGCTGCTCGAAGTAACACCCACCTTTTCGTCCCGTCGCTGGCGTATGCCAACCACCCAACTCGCTCAGGAGGCCCCATGCGTTCCCTTTTCTTCAACATCGCCACGCGTCTTCGCCGCGACCAGCGCGGCGCCACCGCTGTGGAATACGGCATCATGGTTTCGCTCATCGCTGTCGTGATCATCGTCGCCGTCACTCTCCTCGGCGGGACTTTGAAAGAGACTTTCAACTCGGTCCAGTGCAGCGTCAAGGGCGGCATCTACACGGCGGCCACCACGGGTGCCACTCCCACCGACGGCAGCTGCTCCAAGTAGCAGAACCACGCGATCCAGCGGACAGGGTTGGGGACGGCTCCGTCGTTCCCAACCTGCCTGTTTCAGGAGCCATCGAAAAAGAGATCCAGAAAGGCGGTCCCCATGTCCAAAGCATCTGAACGGGGCGCCGTGGCGGTGGAGTTCGCTATCCTGGCCCCGGTCCTGGTGATGCTGCTTCTGGGAATCATGGAGTTCGGCCGCGCCTACAACGCCCAGGTCATTCTCTCCAGCGCCGCCCGCGAGGGCGTCCGGGTCATGGCCATCAATAACACTCCCGCGTCCGCCCTCACCGCAGTCAAGAACGCGGCAACGGGCCTGCAGCCGGCACTGACGGACTCAAACATCACAATCAGTCCCGCTACTTGCACATCGGGCGCCCAAATGACGCTCAAGATCACTTACTCGCTGTCCACAATGACGGGCATCGCCGGGCCTTTTCCGATGGAAGGGAAGGGAGTCATGGTATGCGGCGGCTAGCTGGACAGGGACCCGACGTAAACCGCGAGCGCGGCGGCATCAGCGTCATCGTCGCCATCCTGATGGTTGTCCTTCTGGGTTTCGCTGCCCTCGCGGTTGACATCGGCATGCTCTATTCCGAGCGGACCCAGCTGCGCAATGGGTCGGACGCCGCTGCCCTGGCCGTGGCCCAGAAATGCGCCAAGGACGCCAACGACCCGGAATGCTCAGCTACCTCAGCCCTTGCACGTAGCCTCGCCAGCAGCAACGCCGGGGACGGGCTCAGCAATGTCCAGTCGTTGACCCTGGACAAGGCGGCCCGAACGGTCACGGTCACTGCCGGAGCCCAGGAAGCCGGCAAGGAACCCAACCAGGTTTCGTTGTTCTTCGCCCGCGCCCTCGGCATCAACACCACCGAGGTCGCTGCCGCTTCAACGGTCCAGTGGGGCAGCCCGCTGGCGGGTCCGACAGCGTTTCCCGTCACTTTCTCGATCTGCCAGGTTCAGAACCACGTCGACCGCACGCTGCAGTTGCTCCAGAACCATGGCAGCAACGCCAACCCGGATTGCTTCTACGGTCCGTCCGGCGCCCCGGTCTCAGGCGGCTTTGGCTGGCTGACCAGTGAACCGGGCGTCTGCGGCGGATTGATAGACCTCGACGTTGCCGAAGCGGGAAGCGACCCGGGAAATAGCGGTGCCCCGGACGTCTGCTTGGCGATCCTGCAGCGTTGGGCCACCGACATGACGGCCGGCAAGGACGTTGTCGTGCTGTTGCCGGTCTTCGACGAGGTCAGCGGCACCGGGTCGGGCGCCGTTTACGGGCTGAAGTCATTTGCCGCGTTCAAGGTGCAGGGCTGGAAGTTCAGCGGTAACGACGACCTCCCCAAATCATTCCGGAACACCACAGCCTACGTTTCCTCCTCGGTGGCCTGCGCTGGAAATTGCAGGGGGATCATCGGCAGCTTCATTAAGTATGTCTCCCTGGCGGACGGATTCACGCTCGGCCCGGTGGACGCCCATGGCGCAACTATCGTCCGGCTCACCCAGTAACACGTTTTCGACCTAGCAGTTCAGGAGCAGTTTTTGAAGTCACGCCTATTGGCAGGAGTGGCGGCCGTAGTGCTCGCCATAGTCGGAGCCATCCTTGTAGTCAGCTACGCGCAAGGAGCCGACACCCGGGCCGTGCAGAGCCTGGAGCCAGTCTCAGTGCTCGTGGTCAAGCAGGCGGTTCCCGCCGGCACTTCGGTAGCCGCCCTCAAAGCCTTCGTGGCCAGTGAGGAACTTCCCGGCAAGGCGGTCACAAAGTCGGCGCTGAAGAACCTCGATGGACTTGCCGAGAAGGTCACGGCCGTCGAGCTGCTGCCGGGCGAACAGTTGCTGGCGGAGCGCCTCATCGCCCCCGATGAGTTTCAGTCAAGCGGGTCCGTACAGGTACCGGAGGGGCTGCAGGAAGTCTCGTTCCAGCTCGAACCACAGCGTGTCGTCGGCGGACGGATCGAACCGGGAGACCATGTGGGTGTCTTCATCAACCTGGCCGGTGGCGGCAACGAAGCCAAGGCAGACAGGAAGACGACCCAGCTTTCCATCCACAAAGTGCTCGTGACGGCGGTACAGCGCGCACCCGTAGCCACGCCGGCTCCCGAGCCTTCGGCCCCCGAAGGTTCTGCGGCACCGCCCGAAGACACTTCGCTCCCAACGGGATCGCTTTTACTGACCGTCGCCGTCAGCGACCTCCACGCCGCCAAGATCGTCTTCGCCGCGGAATTCGAGAAAATCTGGCTCAGCAAGGAACCGCTCAACGCCACAGACAGCGGCCCCATGATCATGGAGATACCGGAGGTCTACAAGTGAGCCGCTTTGTCCTGATCACCCCCAACACCGACTTCGATGCCCGGGTACGCCAGGCTCTCGCGGGCGGGCTGCCGGGCGGGCTGCAGACGTTTGCCGCCATCAACCCGGCCGATCCGGGCGAACTGTTCGCAAACCTGAACCAGGAACGCCCGGAGGTGCTGATCCTCGGCCCGGGCGTTCCCGTTGAAGACGCCCTGACCCTCGCCACGGTCTTCGGCGTGCAGGTGCCGGAACTCAGCGTCGTCCTCGTGGGCGAACCGGACCCCTCCTTCGTCCTGCTCGCCATGCGGGCCGGGATCCGGGACATCCTCAGCCCCGAGTCCGACCCCGTCCAGATCCGCATGCAGCTGGAGCGGGCCTGCCAGTCGTTCACCAGCCGGAGCCGGACCGCGGCAGTCCAACAGTCCGAGAGCCCCAAGGGCCTGGTCATCGGCGTCTTCTCCCCCAAGGGCGGCGTCGGAAAGACCACCATCGCCACCAACATCGCCATTGGGCTGGGAAGGGTCGCCCCCATGGGTGTGGTCATTGTGGACCTGGACCTGCAGTTCGGGGACGTCGCCTCGGGGCTCTACCTCAACCCCGAGCACACCGTGACGGACGCCGTCTCGGCAGCGGCCAGCCAGGACTCGCTGGTCCTCAAGGCCTTCCTGACCGTCCATCCAGGCAACATCTATGCCCTCTGCGGTCCGCGGACACCGGAGGAAGCCGACGACATCACGCCGCAGCAGGTCACCCGGCTGCTCGAGCAGCTCGCGGAGCAGTTCCAGTACGTAGTGGTGGACACCGCGCCCGGGCTGCCGGAGGTCGGGCTTGCCGCCCTCGAGCAGTGCACGGACGTGGTCTGGGTGACCGCCATGGACGTACCCAGCATCCGCGGGCTCCGGTCCGGGCTCCAAATCCTGCGCAGGCTGGACTTGCTGCCGGAGAGCCGGCACGTCGTGCTGAATATGGCCGACTCGAAGTCCGGATTGAGTGTCCAGGATGTTGAGGCAACCATCGGAGCGCCCGTGGATGTCAGTATCCCCCGGTCCAAAGCCGTGGCATTCTCGACCAACCGGGGCATCCCGGTGCTTCAGGACGGACGGAAGGACCCGGCTGTCAAGGGACTCCGTCAACTCGTGGCACGGTTTGATCCGGCTTGGCGTGCCACCGCCCAGAAGAAGCTCCACCGTCGGGTGGTGGTGTAAGTGAAGCTTTCCGAGCGTCTCCGTACCGCCGAAGGAACTCCTGCCGCCCCGCCGGCAATGTCGCCGCCCCGCACCAGCGAGCCGGCGGCGCCGCCGCCGGCGGCCGTCGTCGCCGCGTCACCGGTGCCCCACCCGTCGTTCGCGGAACCCCAGGAAGTGCCCCGGCCCAGGGGCCAGCAGCCGGTCGATGCCTTCGCCGCGCTCAAGCAGCGCGCGGCCACCGCCCTGTTCGAACGGATGGGTGCGCGGTTCAACGACTCCGCCATCAAGGAAGATGAACTCCGCACCTCGGCCCGGGAGGAACTCACCCGGATCATCGACGCCGAGCAGGTTCCGGTGTCCGCCGAGGAGCGTTCCCGGCTGGTCCGCGATGTGGCGGACGATGTCCTGGGCTACGGACCCCTGCAGCGGTTCCTCGACGACCCCGCTGTCACCGAAATCATGGTCAACCGGATGGACCAGATCTACGTCGAACGGCACGGCAAGCTGACCCTGACCGAATCGCGCTTCAGCTCGGAAGACCATCTGCGCAAGGTCATTGAGCGCATCGTGTCCAAGGTGGGACGCCGCATCGACGAGTCGTCCCCGCTCGTGGATGCGCGGCTCGAGGACGGGTCCCGCGTCAACGCCGTCATCCCGCCACTCGCGGTCGGGGGGTCATCGCTGACGATCCGTAAGTTCAGCAAGGTGCCGCTGACGGTCCGGAACCTCATCGAGTTCGGCACGCTCACACCGGAAATGGCAGAGCTGCTCAATGCCTGCGTACGGGCCAAGCTGAACATCATCGTCTCCGGCGGCACCGGCACCGGCAAGACAACCCTGCTGAACGTGCTGTCGTCCTTCCTGCCGCAGGACGAGCGGATCGTGACGATCGAGGACGCCGTCGAGCTCCAGATCCAGCAACAGCACGTGGTGCGGCTGGAAAGCCGTCCCCCGAACACCGAAGGCAAGGGCGAGGTCACGATCCGCGAGCTGCTGAGGAATTCCCTGCGTATGCGCCCGGACCGGATCGTCGTGGGCGAGGTCCGTGGCGGTGAGTCACTGGACATGCTCCAGGCCATGAACACCGGTCACGACGGCTCACTCTCGACGGTCCACTCCAACTCACCGCGCGACGCCGTCGCCCGGCTTGAAACCCTTGTCCTGATGGCGGGCATGGACTTGCCGCTGCGCGCGATCCGGGAGCAGATCGCCTCCGCCGTGAACGTGATCATCCAGATCTCCCGGCTCCGGGACGGCACCCGCCGGATTACCCACGTCACAGAGGTCCAGGGCATGGAAGGGGACATCGTCACGCTCCAGGACGCCTTCGTGTTCGACTACTCTGCCGGCGTCGACGCCCACGGTCGGTTCCTAGGCAAGCCGGTCCCCACCGGAATCCGCCCCCGTTTCATCGACCGTTTCGAGGACCTGGGCATTCACGTCTCGCCGAACGTGTTCGCGGCACCGCTGACCGCGGCCGGACGGGTGTGAGGAGGCCATGACGCTGCTGCCTATCGGTGTCGGGCTGCTCTTCACCGCCCTCCTGCTGCTTGGATACGCGCTGCTCGCCACGGGCGGGGGCGGAGTGCCGCTGGACCGACGGCGCCCCTTCCCGAACCAGCCCGACTCCCAGCTGACCCGCTTCGCCGGTTCCGCGGTGGGTATGGTGGACGGCTACTTTTCGCAGCGGAAGGTCCGGCTCTTCAACCGGGAGGCCCTGGAACATGCCGGTTTGCGGTTGAGCCAGGCCGACTTTTTCGTACTGCTTGGCGCCGGAGCCCTCGTCGGAGCGCTGGCCGGCCTGGTTGTCGCCGGTCCGCTGCTGTCGGTCCTCATGGTCCTCCTGGCGCCGCTCGTGGGGCACCTCTTGATCGGCTTCCTGGCGGGCAAGCGCCGGGCCAAGTTTGATGAGCAGCTCGGCGACACGCTCCAGCTCCTCGCCGGCGGCCTCCGGGCCGGCCACAGCATCCTGCGTGCCATTGACGCCGCCGCCACCGAGTCGCAGAGCCCGACGTCGGAAGAAATGCGCCGGGTCGTCACGGAAACCAGCCTGGGCCGCGACCTGCTGGCCTCGCTGAACGACACCGCGGAGCGGATGCGGAACGAGGACTTTGTCTGGATCGCCCAGGCCATCCAGATCAACCGTGAAGTGGGCGGCAACCTGGCCGAGGTGCTGGACCAAGTGAACGAGACGATCCGCGAGCGCAGCGAGATCAAGGGGCACATCAAGTCCCTCGCCGCCGAGGGCAAGTTCTCCGCCTATATCCTCATGGCCATGCCGATCGGCATTGTGGTGATGCTGATGCTGGTCAACCCCGGCTACATGAACGTCATGTTCACCCACCCCCTGGGCTGGACCATGATCGTGGCATCCGTGATCCTGATGGTCATCGGTGGTCTGTGGATGCGCAAGATCATCGACCTGAAGTTCTGAGGCCGGAATGGATTCCCGAATACTTCTCGCCCTCCTGCTGGTCAGCCTGCCGCTCGGATACCTTGTCTGGTCGCTGCTCTCGGTCGACCGCACCTCGCAGCGGGCCATCCGCGGGATGCTGGCGCTGGGCACGGAGCAAAGCGGTAATGAGGAGCGGGGGCGGAACCCGCTGCTCGCGCGGATCGGCTATCGCCTCACGCCTCCCGGCTACGTTCGGAAACTCGACAAACTCCTGTCCCTTGCCGGACGCCCGGCCTCGCTGCCGCTCGGGCGGGTGCTAGCGGCCAAGCCGCTGCTGGGCCTGGCCGGGGTTGCGCTCGGCTTCTACATCGGCAGCATCGGGCCGATGCCGATCATCAAGCTGGTGGGGGTCTTTGTAGTACTGCTGGGCTACTTCATCCCCGATCTCCTGCTCTACAGCAAAGGCGAGGAACGTCAGAAGCTGATGCAGCTGGAACTGGCCAACACCTTGGACCAGATGCTCATCTCGGTGGAGGCCGGCCTCGGCTTCGAAGGCGCCATGGCGCGGGCGGGCGAAAACGGCAAGGGCCCCCTCGCGGAGGAACTGGTCCGGACCCTGCAGGACATGCAGGTGGGCAGGAGCCGGCGCGAGTCGTATCTGGCACTGTCCGAACGCACCAAAATCCCCGAGCTGCGCAGCTTTGTCCAGGCAATCGTCCAGGCGGACACCTACGGCATCGCGATCAGCCGCGTGCTCCGGATCCAGGCGAAAGTCATGCGGGTCAAGCGCCGGCAGCGGGCCGAGGAAAAGGCGATGAAGCTGCCGGTCACCATCTTGTTCCCGCTGCTGTTTTTCATCTTCCCGGTGCTCTTCATCGCCATCCTGGGTCCCGCCGTGATCAACGCGATCGTCACATTCAGTGGCCCGTAGCTGACCGGGCACGCCGCCGCGCCGCGGTCCTGCGCGGGATGCCACAAGGAATGCCGAAAGGTTTCCGCAGGAAAGCCCGGAGCGTGAAATATCTGCCGGGACAGGCAGTAGCGTGGTCGCATGTCCTTCTTAGCTGCCCCAGACGACGGAGAAGCGAGCGCTGCCCTCTCCCCCGATGCTTCCCTCGGTGGCGCTGGGCTGAGCGTCCCGCCGGCGGTGCCCGCCCCGGCGTTACCGGCAGCACCGGCCACCGCGGCCCCGCTCGTGGATCCCGCGGCGCTCCAGGACCTCGGCGTCCAACTGGACAGCCCCGCCGTCGCCAAGGATTTCGCCCGCGACTACGCGAAGATGTGGCAGCAGCGCTACAGTACCCTGGCGTCGGCCCTCGCCGGTAGCGACGAGGTGGCAGCCCTCGATGCCGTGCTGAGCCTGAAGACGTCCTCGGAGATGGTGGGCGGCGTCCGCTTGGCCCAGCTGGCGGCGGAGCTTGAGCAAGCCGTCCGCGGCGGCGAGATGGACCGGGCCAGCGCCCTGCTGCGAGACGTGGCGGAACGCGGCAGCGAGACCATAGACGAACTCCAGTTCAGCTACGTCCTCTGGGACAGCTGACCCCGCTCCGGCGCCAGCCGGTAACCCACACCGCGGACAGTCTGCAGCCAGCGTGGCTCCAGCGGATTCTCGCCCAGCTTCCGCCGGAGGTTACCGATATGGACTTCCACCGCCCGTTCGTCGGATTCGCTGATGTAAGCGTCGGCGCGGTAATACTCGCCCCGCACCACCCTGACCAGTTCGGTCTTAGACCGGACCGCGCCGGCGCCCTTCAGCAAGGCATGCAAGAGGTCGAACTCGCTTCGGGTCAGGCTCGTGGCCGAACCATCGACCACTATCAAGCGGGTTTCCGGGTTCAGGGTCAGACCGTTGTGGCGGAGCACAGAATCATCGGCTGGCGTGGCACTGCCGGCGGCTTCCGGGCCGGAGAGGAGCGAGCCGGCGGGCGGCGTAGCCCTGCTGTCCTGGCGTGGCCGGCGCATCATCGCCGCCACCCGGGCGCGTAATTCCCTCGGCCGGAACGGTTTGCTGAGGAAATCGTCCGCGCCGGTATGCAGCGCTGTCAGGGTATCGAGTTCGTCGGTCCGGGCAGTCAGCATGACCACGTAGGCGTCACTGAACTGACGGATACGGCGCAGCACTTCGTAGCCGTCGATATCGGGCAGTCCCACATCGAGCGTCACTACGCTGGCATCCCGGAGCCTGACGACGTCGACCCCTTCCCGTCCGGCGGCCGCCGAATGGACTTCAAACCCCGCCTGGCTCAGCACAGCTTCGACAAGATTGCGCACGTCCACGTCGTCTTCCACAACGACGGCGACTCCAAGATCGGTCATGGCCCCCCTCACATCTGTTGCTGCTCCGCTGTCCGGCGCCGGTGCGTCGTCCGTCCCACCAACAGAAGCCACATTACCCAGTTTTGTGTCAAGTATGTGTGACAAGGGTGTAAAAATGAATCAGTGAGAAAGGGGCGCGGCTTAATTGGGTGAACTACAGCTGGTTCAAGGCTCGGACAGTGTTATGTCCGTCCTGCCCGTGGCCTTGTTGGCTGTCTCGCTCCTGTTGGTCGCGGTGACTGCCGCCGGGCTGTTCCTGCGGTCCCGGCAGCGGTCCAGGCTCGCCGAAAGCCTGGAACGCGAACGCGTGCTGCGCACCATCCTGGACACTGTCGACGTCGGCATCGTGGCCCTCGACAAGACCGGCCACCGCCTCCTGACCAACCGCTGGCAGTCGGAGTTGGAGGCCTCGGCGGTGCCCGCAGGCTCGCCGGGGCCGGCGCAGGAAGCGGAACTCCTCCTAGCCGGCCACGCACAGCAAGCGCCCCTCCCGCCCGAACGGCGTCCCATCCGGCGCGCGGCTGCCGGAGAGACCTTCGCGGACTACCTCGTGTCCTTCGGCGGGCCCCCCGGGGCCCGGGTGGTGTCCACCGGGGCCCGCAGCTTGACGGACCACGACGGCGGATGCGCCGGGGCCGTCGTTCTGTTCAACGAGGTGACGGGGCTGATGGAGGCGCTGGCCGCCAAGGACGACGTTGTCTCCACCGTCTCCCACGAGTTCCGTAACCCCTTGACGTCCATCATCGGCAACCTGGACTTGGCCCTCAGCGACCCGGAGGAGTTGCCGGCGCAGGCAGTCCGCCGGATCGAGGTCGCGCAACGCAACGCGGAGCGGCTGCTGGCCCTCGTCTCGGATCTGTTGATGTCCGCGAACTCGGCCGTCCACGTCCGCCCGAGGCGGACCGACGTTGCCAGCCTCGTGGAGGCCAGCCTCGGCTCGGCGCATGCCCACGCCCGGTCCGCCAGTGTTGCCCTCTCTATGGATGTCCCGGGTCCGCTGTGGGCCAACCTGGATCCGCTGCGGATCAGCCAGGCGCTGGACAACCTCGTGTCCAACGCCATCAAGTACTCCCCCGACGGCGGCACTGTCCGGGTTTCGGCCAGCACCGAAGGCGGCACGGTGCGCCTGCTGGTCCAGGATGACGGGATCGGCATGACGGCGGCAGACGCCGAGAAGGTCTTTACCCGCTTCTACCGGAGTCCGGCGGTCCGGGAGGGACCCATTCCGGGGGCCGGACTCGGGCTCTCGATCACTAAGGCAATCGTGGAGCACCACGGCGGGACAGTCTCCTGCAGCACCCGTCCCGGCCTCGGAAGCACCTTCACGGTGGAACTCCCCACCGCCGGGCCCTCAGCTTCCTAGCCGGCCTGCTCCTGGCGCAGCGCCCGGGTCAGTTCAGCCCGGGCCAGGAGTCCTACGTCCGAGGGGTAATCCACTTCCTCGAGCACCAGCGGATGCGGGGCGGCCAGCACGGACTTGGCGTCACGCTGCCGGGCGAGCAGCCGATCCAGCAGCCAGCCGGGCGATTCGACGCCCTCTCCCACGAACAAGGCCGAGCCCACGAGTGAACGCACCATATTGTGGCAGAACGCGTCCGCCTGGACCGTGGCGACGATGACGCCGTCGGAACCACGGGAAAACTCGAAGCGTTGCAGTTCCCGGATGGTGGTGGCGCCCTCCCGGGGCTTGCAGTAGGACCGGAAATCCTGAAGCCCCAGCAGTTGCGAGGCACCTTCGTTGAGCAGTCCGACGTCGAGCGTCTCCCGGTGCCACAGCGTTGAGGTCCGGCCCAGCGGGTCCCAACGGGCGGGACCGTCCGCGATCCGGTAGCTGTACCGGCGCCAGAGCGCCGAGAACCGTGCGTCGAATCCCTCCGGAGCGATCGAGACCTTGTGCACCTCAATGGCCCCGGTCAGGTCCCCGAGCCCGCGGCTGAGGGCGCCGCGGAGCCGGCGCAGCAGGGCGACGGCGGGATCCAGTTCAACGCCCCGGTTCAGGCCCAGCCACTCCTCCGCGCTGAGGTTCAGATGGACAACCTGGCCGCGGGCGTGCACGCCGGCGTCGGTCCTTCCGGCAACGGTGACCCTGATCGGACGCCGGATGAGCATCGCAAGGGCCTCTTCGAGGGTGCCCTGGACGGTACGCCGTCCCGGCTGGACGGCCCATCCGCTGAACGGGCCGCCGTCGTAGGCAAGATCAAGGCGGATACGCAAAAACCCGCCGCCCCCCATGACGGGGGCAGCGGGTTTTGGCTCGTTCATAGACTTAAGTCTATGCGAAGAAATCAGCGAACTACTTCGCGTCCTTCTTGGAGTCAGCGGCTGCTTCCTCAGCGGCCGGAGCCTCTTCGGTTGCTGCAGCTTCAGTTTCAGCTGCTTCAGCCTCGGGAGCCTCTTCGGTCTCGGCAACCGGAGCTGCTTCGGCCTTCTCGGCGTCCTTCTTGTCAGCGTCACGCTGGGCAGCGGAGGTAGCCTCGGCTACAACGGCCTGCTTCGCGGAAACCGGCTCAAGAACCAGTTCGATGACAGCCATGGGAGCGTTGTCGCCCTTGCGGTTGCCGATCTTGGTGATGCGGGTGTAGCCGCCGTTGCGGTTCTCCACTGCCTGTGCAATGTCGGTGAACAGCTCGTGGACGATGCCCTTGTCGCTGATCAAGCCGAGTACACGGCGGCGGGAAGACAGGTCGCCACGCTTGGCGAACGTCACCAGGCGCTCGGCGTACGGCTTCAGTCGCTTGGCCTTGGTCACAGTGGTGGTGATCCGCTTGTGCTCGAACAGTGCTGCGGACAGGTTCGCGAGCATAAGACGCTCGTGAGCCGCTCCGCCTCCGAGGCGCGGACCCTTAGCGGGGGTAGGCATAATAGTTTCTCCTCATATGGAAGCCAGTGGGCTGCGCACACCGTGGTGCATCCAGCCAGCCGGCCAAGATCTGTTTGTTAGAGTTCGTCGTCGCTGAACGCGGCGTCGTCCTCTTCAATTGCTGCGGCGCGGGCTGCGAGGTCAAAACCGGGAGGCGAGTCCTTGAGGGACAGGCCCAGTTCAACCAGCTTTGCCTTGACCTCATCGATGGACTTCGCACCGAAGTTACGGATGTCCATGAGGTCAGCCTCGGAGCGGGCCACGAGTTCACCCACGGTGTGGATGCCCTCACGCTTGAGGCAGTTGTAGGAACGGACCGTGAGGTCCAGGTCCTCGATCGGCAGGGCCATGTCTGCTGCCAGGGCAGCATCCGTCGGCGACGGGCCAATCTCGATACCTTCAGCTGCGGTGTTCAGCTCCCGGGCCAGACCGAACAGTTCCACCAGGGTGGTACCTGCCGAAGCAACGGCATCGCGCGGGGCGATGGCCTGCTTGGTCTCGACGTCGACAATGAGCTTGTCGAAGTCAGTGCGCTGCTCTACACGGGTAGCTTCCACGCGGAAAGTAACCTTCAGGACCGGCGAGTAGATCGAGTCGACCGGAATGCGGCCAATCTCGGAATCGCCGGACTTGTTCTGAGCTGCCGAAACGTAGCCGCGGCCGCGCTCGATGGTCAGTTCGAGCTCGAACTTGCCCTTCGAGTTCAGCGTGGCAATGTGCAGATCCGGGTTGTGGAATTCGACGCCGGCCGGCGGCGCGATGTCCGCGGCGGTGACGACTCCCGGGCCCTGCTTGCGCAGGTAAGCAACAACCGGCTCGTCGTGCTCGGAGGAAACCGACAGGTTCTTGATGTTCAGGATGATCTCAGTGACATCTTCCTTGACACCCGGAACCGTGGTGAACTCGTGCAGCACGCCATCGATCCGGATGCTCGTGACAGAGGCACCGGGGATGGAGGAGAGCAGGGTACGGCGGAGGGAGTTTCCGAGGGTGTAACCAAAGCCCGGCTCCAGCGGTTCAATGATGAAACGGGAGCGGTTATCGGAGACGACCTCTTCAGAGAGGGTGGGGCGCTGTGCAATGAGCACTTAGGTTTCCTTTCGGCGAGCATCCGCTATATGACGCAACACAGGTGGTGGAAAGATCGGTCTGAGACTTAACGCGGCTGGGCCTGCCCGGACCGGTAAGGGTCCGGGCAAGCACCGGTGCGTTGGAAAGCCTTAGACGCGGCGGCGCTTCGGCGGACGGCAGCCGTTGTGGGCGCTGGGGGTTACATCCTGGATGGATCCAACCTCAAGGCCAGCGGCCTGCAGTGAACGGATGGCCGTTTCGCGACCCGAACCCGGGCCCTTGACGAATACGTCAACCTTGCGCATACCGTGCTCCTGTGCACGCTTTGCGGCGGCTTCGGCGGCCATCTGGGCGGCGAACGGGGTGGACTTACGTGAGCCCTTGAAGCCAACCTCACCGGACGAAGCCCAGGAGATGACAGCACCGTTCGGGTCCGTGATGGACACGATGGTGTTGTTAAAGGTGCTCTTGATGTGCGCCTGGCCCAGCGCGATATTCTTTTTGTCCTTCTTACGCGGCTTGCGAACCGCGCCACGAGTCTTCGGGGGCATTTTTTCTCCTACAGAAAGTTATTGGGGGAAAGATCCGCTATTCCCTCATTTGCCGGATTCCCTGAAATCGCGCCAGCGATTTTAGGGGGCAAATGGGACTTAACGGGTCTTCTTCTTGCCTGCGACGGTGCGCTTCGGACCCTTGCGGGTACGCGCGTTCGTCTTCGTACGCTGTCCGCGCACTGGCAGGCCCTTGCGATGGCGAATACCTTCGTAGCTGCCGATTTCAACCTTGCGGCGGATATCTGCTGCTACTTCGCGGCGAAGGTCACCCTCAACCTTGTAGTTGCCTTCAATGTAATCACGCAGCTGGACGAGCTCGGCGTCGGACAGGTCCTTGACCCGAACGTCCGCGCTGATGCCGGTGGCAGCCAGGGTTTCGTGTGCACGGGTCTTGCCCACGCCGTAGATGTAAGTAAGCGCAATTTCCAACCGCTTTTCGCGGGGAATGTCTACGCCAGCGAGACGAGCCATAGAGGCAGTGCTCCTTGAATAAACCGGAGGTCGTAGGCAGTACACCCGCACATGTTGTGCGGCCCCAGCCTCCGACCGGGGGTTAGCTGTCCGGGCCCATACGTCCCAGATCAGCTTGTGCTGCCTTTTATTTACTTGCGTGGGTTAGCAACCCGGGGTTTCCCGAAAGGGAAATTAGCCCTGGCGCTGCTTGTGGCGCGGGTTCTCGCAGATCACCATGACCCGGCCATTACGGCGGATCACTTTGCACTTTTCGCAGATCTGCTTGACGCTCGGCTTGACCTTCATGGCGTTCCTTTGCGTGTTGCAGTTGGTCAGCTGGACCGGCCTTCGGCTGTTGCTCTGGCCGCCCAGTGTTTACTTGTAGCGGTAGACGATACGACCACGTGTCAGGTCGTACGGGCTCAGCTCCACCACTACCCGGTCCTCAGGGAGAATCCTGATGTAGTGCTGGCGCATCTTTCCAGAGATGTGTGCCAGAACGACGTGCTTATTGGTGAGCTCAACGCGAAACATCGCGTTAGGCAGCGCCTCAGTCACAACGCCCTCGATCTCAATGACCCCGTCCTTCTTGGCCATACCCTCCGCTAACTGTTGTTGCCGCAGCCCTCCGGATTGCACCGGTCATGACCGCGGACGTTTTTTGATTGTTTGGCTGATGCCTCCCGGTCCCTAAAAGGGCACAACAGGGCAGACAACCAACAGACAACATTACGCCATCGCAGGCCGAATGTTAAATCCAGCAATGCTAGCGCACAACGTCGCCGTATGCACGAAAATCGCCGGCCGGAGTGCTCACGGCCTCCGCACTCGAGATGCCGTCCAGGATCGCCAGGCGGACGACGTCGGCTGCCGCACTCTGCAGCGTGACCAGGCTCAGCTGCCGGGCGGCTTCACTGCTGCGGTCCAGCGCGATGCTGCCGGTGGCCAGGCAGAACACGGTGTCCCCGTCCGCCAGGGTGTGGCTGGGGTTCAGCGCCCGGGCCAGTCCGGCGTGCGCCGCCGACGCCGTCCGCTTGCATTCGGCCTTGTCCAGGACCGCGTTCGTGGCGACGACGACGAGCGTGGTGTTGAGGGGCGGGGGCTCCGGCGCCGGTGGGGCTGTAACCCTCGGCGGCGATGTGCTGAAGGGCAGTCCCAGCGCGTTGACAACCGCGATCGCCCCTACAACCACGCCGTTGTCAAGGGTGATGGAGGCCGTGCCTACTCCGCCTTTGTAAGTGCCCCGGCCGATTGCCGCTCCGGTGCCGGCGCCTGCGTTGCCGCGTTCGACGTCGTGCCCGTCCTCCTGCGCCGCGGCATCCGCGGTGGCCGCATATCCCATGGCGGCGTCGGGGCGGGCCGTGAAGTCTCCGCCGCGGCCCAGATCGAAGATCGCTGCGGCCGGCACAATGGGGACCACGCCTCCCGTGACCGGGAAGCCGCGTCCGTGCTCCTCGCACCAGTGCTGGGCGCCGTGGGCGGCAACCAGTCCGTAGGCGCTGCCGCCAGTAAGCACCACGGCGTCTACGCGTGACGTCAAGGTGGTAGGGTCCAGCGCGTCGGTCTCATGTGTCCCGGGGCCGCCGCCGCGCACATCGACCGAGCCGACAGTGCCGGGCGGTGGCAGGACCACAGTCACTCCGCACAGCCAGCCGGCTCCGTTTTTCGTGGCGTGCCCCACCAGCACGCCCGGAATATCGGTAATCGCAGTCATGGCTCCATTGTGCGCCCCGTCCCACCGGTACCGCCCCGCCCGGCGAGGGTTTTTCAAATCGCTGGGCCAAACCCCGGGCCTGCAAACAAACGTTATGTAATACTGCAAGCAACACAGCGTTAACGGGCAAGGAAGCCTTGAACAACAATGCTCTATTGGGGTCTTGTGCGCGAGTCTGCCCACCAACCATGTGGTGAAGTGAAGCAGTTGCCTCCGCCCACCCGCCTGCCCCGGCAGGCCAGGCCCCGTTAGAGAGCTGAATGACTCGACAACTGACTGACCGGCCGCCGGCCGCCCGCGCCGAGGCCAGTCCGGCCAAAACGCCGCGTACCCGCTGGTCCGGCAGAACCCGGCGGGACTTCTTTGTGTTCCTGGCCCTGGCGTTACCCAACCTCGTCCTGATTGCGGTGTTCACGTATCTGCCGCTCTTCAACAACATCTACTACTCCACGCTGGACTGGACCCTCGGCTCGGCCTCGGCGACGGTGGTGGGCTTCGACAACTACGTCACCTTCTTTACCAGCGCGGATGCCGCCGAGGTTCTCGGGACCACCGCCCTCTTCACGCTCGTCACGGTGGGCGGTTCCATGCTGCTGGGACTGCTGGTGGCCCTCGCGCTGAACTCCAAGGTCCGCGGCACCACCTTTGCGCGCTCCGCGGTCTTCGCCCCGTATGTCCTCAGCGGGGTCGGCGTCGGCCTGGTCTGGCTGTTCATCTTCGACCCCGGCTACGGAGTGCTGTCCTGGCTGCTGCGCGGCATCGGCCAGCAGAGCCCGCAGTGGATCAATGATCCCCAGCTCTCACTGGTCATGGTCATCATTGTCTACATCTGGAAGAACCTCGGGTACTGCGCGGTCGTCTACCTCGCCGGCCTGCAGTCACTCCCCCAGGACGTCATGGAAGCCGCCTCCCTGGACGGCGCCAACGGTTTCCGGCGCTTCCTGAGCATGTCGGTGCCGCTGCTCTCCCCCACCACGTTCTTCCTGCTCATCACCACGATGCTCAGCTCGCTGCAGGCCTTTGACCTGATCCGGATCATGACGCCGCTGGGCAACGGCACCAGCACCCTGATCTACGAGGCCTACCTGCAGGCCTTCGGCGCCTTCAACCGCGCCGGCTACTCGGCCTCCATTTCCGTGGTGCTCTTCGCCATCCTGCTCATCATCACCGTGCTGCAATTGCGGTTCGTCGAACGGAAGGTGCACTACTCGTGAGCAGGCTTTCACCCGTCAGCCCGGACCCCGCCGCGAACGCCGGTCCCGCCGCCCTTTCCGGCGGCGGACCGGAAATCCCGCTGCAGCGCCACCGGCCGTTTTCCCGCGCCAACCTGGTCCAGACGATCGCCGGCGGCTACGTCCCGCTGATCCTCGCCACACTCGTGGTGTTCCTGCCGCTGCTGTGGATGGTCCTGAGCTCCTTCAAGCAACCGGGCGAGATCATCACGATGGATCTGAAGATCATGCCGGAGGGCCTCAACTTCGAGAACTACAACATCGCCATGACCACAGTGCCGTTCGCGAGGTTCTTCCTGAACAGCCTGATTGTCACGACAGTGGGCGCGACCATCAAGGTGCTCCTGGCCATCCTGACGGCCTATGCGCTCGTTTTTGTCAGGTTCCCGTTCAAGAACGTGATCTTCGTGCTGATCCTCGTGGCCCTGATGGTGCCGCCGCAGGTGTCGATCCTGCCGAACTACATCCTGATCGCCGGGATGGGCGGGAAGAACACACTCTGGGGCATCATCCTCCCCGGCCTGGGCACCGCGTTCGGGACCTTCCTGCTGCGCCAGCACTTCCTGACCTTGCCGGCCTCCATTCTCGAATCAGCCGAGATCGACGGCGCCGGCCACTGGCGCCGGCTCTGGCGGATCGTGGTTCCCGTCTCGGTACCCTCCATCGCCACGGTTGCCCTGGTCACTGTGGTCAGCGAATGGAACGACTACATCTGGCCGCTGATCATCACCGACCGGCCGGATACCATGACCCTTCCCGTGGGCCTGACGCTGCTGCAGAACTCGGAAGGCAACGGCTCCGGCTGGGGCATCCTGATGGCCGGTGCCGTACTGGTGATCGTCCCCATCCTGCTGGTGTTCGCGGCCCTGCAGCGCTACATCGTGGCCGGCCTGACGCAAGGCAGCGTCACCGGGTGACTCCGCCCCCAATACCCACCGCAATCCAGTCATCGCAGCAAACCAGTCGCACCACCGAGAGGATCCACCATGGCATTGCATGTTGACCGCAGACACTTCCTGGGACTGGCCGGCGCCGGGGCGAGTGCCGCGGCGCTGGCCGCCTGCGGCGGCCCGTCGACCGGTGGCACCACGGCGGCAACGGGTGCCGCCGAGATCGACTTCAGCGGTGTCAAGCCGGCCGCCTCGATCGATTTCTGGACCAGCCACCCCGGCAAATCCCAGGACGTTGAAAAATCCATCATCGAGAAGTTCCAGGCGAAGTTCCCGGACATTAAGGTCAACCTCGTGACCGCCGGGGCCAACTACGAGGAAATCGCACAGAAGTTCCAGACGTCGCAGGCGGCGAAGTCGGCACTGCCGGGCCTCGTGGTCCTCTCCGACGTGTGGTGGTTCCGCTATTACACCAACGGCAACATCATTCCGCTCGACGGGCTGATCAAGCAGTTGGACATCAAGGTGGACGATTTCCAGAAGTCCCTCATCGCGGACTATAAGTACGCGGACAAGCAGTGGGCGCTGCCCTACGGCCGTTCCACCCCGCTGTTCTACTACAACAAGGACCACTTCCAGGCCGCCGGGCTGCCGGACCGCGCCCCGAAGACCTGGCAGGAGTTCGGCGAGTGGGCACCCAAGCTGAAAGCGAGCTCCGGGGCGCAGTACGCCTACATCTACCCGGCCCTGGCCGGGTACGCGGGCTGGACGCTGCAGAACAACCTGTGGGGCTGGGGCGGCAGCTGGTCCGATGAGTGGTCCTTCAACTGCGACTCACCGGAGTCCGTGGCTGCCCTGCAGTGGGCACAGGATTCCATCTACAAGGACAAATGGGCCGGTGTCTCCTCGAAGGAAGCCGCGGACGACTTCGCCGCGGGCATCACGTCCTCCACAATTTCCTCCACCGGATCGCTGCTGGGCGTGCTGAAGTCCTCGAAGTTCAACGTCGGCGTCGGCTTCCTGCCGGGCGGGCCCAAGGTGGAAAGCGGTGTCTGCCCCACGGGCGGCGCCGGCCTCGGCATCCCCAGCGGCGTCAGCAAGGAGGTGCAGCTCGCGGCGGCGACCTTCCTGAAGTTCATGACCGAGCCCGAGAGCACGGCGGAATTCTCCGCCGCCACGGGCTACATGCCAACCCGCACGTCGGCGGACATGACCACCGTGCTGGCCAAAACGCCGCAGATCAAGACCGCCATGGACCAGCTCGCCGTCACCCGCGTCCAGGACAACGCCCGGGTGTTCCTGCCGGGGGCGGACCAGGAGATGGCCAAGGCCGCCGCGAAGGTCCTCACACAGCAGGGGGACGTCAAGGCCACCATGACCGAGCTCAAGGCCACGCTGGAAGAGATCTACACCAAGGACGTAAAGCCCAAGCTCAAGAGCTAGCTACCCTACCGACACAGAAAATCTCAGGCGCTACCGGCATTCCGGTGTCGCCAGGGATTTTGTGCGTCGCCAGGAATTTGGCGGGTCGGCGTGTGCGTGCGGTCAGGGAATCGGAACGGGTACGACGCCGAGCGGCGCCAGCTTCGCCGCGCCCCCGTCGGGCGCCGAGAGGACCCAGATGCCGTTCTCATGGACCGCCACGGAGTGCTCCCACTGGCAGGATCGCTTGCCGTCTGTGGTCACCACGGTCCAGTCATCGGCCAGGACGGCCGTGTCGATGCTTCCGCGCACCAGCATGGGTTCGATCGCGAGGCACAGCCCGGGCCGGATTTTCGGGCCGCGGTGGCCGGTCCGGTAATTCGGCACGTCCGGGGCCATGTGCATCTCGGAGCCGATCCCGTGGCCCACGTAGTCCTCGAGGATCCCGAGCGGCTTGCCCGGGACGGACGAGACGTAGTCGTCCACCGCGCTGCCGATGTCCCCGACGAACTTGCCGGTAGCGAGAGCGGCGATGCCGTGCCACATCGCCGCTTCCGTGACGTCGGATAGCCGCTGGTCCTCCGGGTCGGCAGTCCCGACGATCACGGTCCGGGCCGCGTCGGAGTGCCAGCTGTCCAGGATCGCCCCGCCGTCGATCGAGATGATGTCCCCGTCGTGCAGCACCCGTTCGCCCGGGATGCCGTGCACCACTTCCTCGTTCACCGAGGTGCAGATGGTCGCCGGGAAACCGTGGTACCCGAGGAAGTTGGACGTGGCGCCGGCCTCCTTGAGGACGGCCGCGAACACCGCGTCGAGGTCCCGGGTGGTCTTGCCCGGCACGGCTGCCGCCACCGCGGCGTCGAGGGCGCGGCTAAGCACGAGGCCGGCCTCATGCATGGTGCGCATCTGGGTGTTGGTCTTGTATTCGATGCGGGGCTGGCCGAAGGCCATCTGCAGCTTCCTTTCGTGGGGCCACGCTCCCGGGGGTGTGCGCGGCCAAATGGCTGAGGCCCCTCCCGGTGTCCGGGAGGGGCCTCAAACGTCTACGGCCTGGTTCAGGCCGACTGTGCCTCTTTGATGGCCTGCATGACGCGGTCGGTGACCTCGTCGATGCCGCCGATGCCGTCGACCTGGGTCAGGATGCCGCGGTCGGCGTACTTGGACACCACGGCTTCCGTCTGGTCGTGGTAGAGGTCAAGGCGGTGGCGGATGACGGCTTCGTTGTCATCGCTGCGTCCGGTCTCCTTGGCGCGGCCCAGGAGGCGGGCGACGAGTTCCTCGTCGTCGGCCGTGAGCTGGAGCACGACGTCGAGCTTCTGGTCACCATTGGCCAGGATCTCGTCGAGGTAGTCCACCTGCGCGGTGGTGCGGGGGTAACCGTCGAGCAGGAAGCCGTTTTCGACGTCGTCCTCGCTGAGGCGGTCCCGGACCATCTTGTTCGTCACGCTGTCCGGAACGAAGTCGCCGGCGTCCATGAACTTCTTGGCTTCGACGCCCAGCGGCGTCTCACCCTTGACGTTGGCACGGAAGATATCGCCCGTGGAGATCGCAACGACGCCGAGGCGTTCCGAAATGCGTTCCGCCTGCGTTCCCTTGCCGGACCCGGGAGGTCCGATAATCAACATTCTCGTCATCGCAAAAGCCCTTCGTAGTGACGCTGCTGTAGCTGCGCGTCAATCTGCTTGACGGTCTCCAAACCGACGCCGACCATGATCAGGATCGAGGTGCCACCGAACGGGAAGTTCTGGTTGGCATTGATCAGGACCAGTGCGATCAGCGGGATCAGTGCCACAAAGCCGAGGTAAATGGCACCTGGCAGGGTGATCCGGGAAAGCACATACTGCAGGTAGTCCGCGGTCGGCTTCCCGGCACGGATACCCGGAATGAAGCCGCCGTACTTCTTCATGTTGTCAGAAACTTCTTCAGGGTTGAAAGTGATCGCAACATAGAAGTAGGTGAAGAACACAATCATGGCAAAGTAGAGCGCCATGTAGATCGGGTGGTCACCGCGGGTCAGGTTGTTGTTGATCCACTCGACCCAGGGCGCTACCGGCTCGCCGGCCTTCGGCTGGTTGAACTGCGAGATCAGGCCCGGCAGGTACAGCATCGAGGACGCGAAGATGACGGGAACGACGCCGGCCATGTTCACCTTGATGGGGATGTACGTGCTGGTGCCTCCCACGGTACGGCGGCCGATCATGCGCTTGGCGTACTGCACCGGGATCCGGCGCTGGGACTGCTCCACGAAGACCACGAGGGCCACGGTGAGGAGGCCGATGGCGAGGACCATAAAGAACGTGCCCGGTCCCTGCGCCTTCCAGATCGCGCCGAGCGATCCCGGGAAGCCCGCGGCGATGGAGGTGAAGATGAGCAGCGACATACCGTTGCCGACACCCTTTTCGGTGACGAGCTCGCCCATCCACATGATCAGGCCGGTGCCGGCCGTGAGCGTGATGATAATGAGGATCGTGGTGACGATGCTCGCGTCCGGGATGATCGGCAACTGACAGTTCGGCAGCAGCTGGCCGGACCGGGCCAGCGACACGAGCGTCGTTGCGTTCAGGAGGCCAAGGGCGATGGTGAGGTAACGCGTGTACTGCGTCAGCTTCGACTGCCCGGAAGCGCCTTCCTCATACAGTGTCTGGAACCGGGGGATAACCACCCGGAGCAGTTGCACGATGATGCTCGCCGTGATGTACGGCATGATCCCGAGCGCGAAGATCGAGACCTGCAGCAATGCACCGCCGCTGAACAGGTTGACGAGCTGATAGATCCCGCCCGAAGTCTGACCGTTCTGCAAGCATTGCTGGACATTCTGGTAGTTCACACCAGGCGAGGGGATGAAGGCACCCAAGCGGAAGATTGTGATGATTCCCAGCGTGAACAACAACTTGCGTCGCAGATCAGGCGTGCGAAAGGCCCGGCCAAATGCGCTAAGCAAGCGTCCTCCTGAGTAATAAGTAAAGTCGTGTGAGCCAGGTCAAATAAACCCAACAACCGAGTCTAACGGGTGAAGGCGCCCTGCGGACAATCGGCAGGGCCCTCAAATCAAGAAAAACTCCCGGTACCGGAGGCCTGGGCCCCGGTACCGGGAGTTTCAACAACGGGCAGTTGCCCCGCCGCCTCGTTAGAGGGCGGTGGTGGTTCCGCCTGCTGCTTCAATCTTTTCTGCGGCACTGGCCGAGAATTTGTGGACGGTGACGTCAACCTTGACGGTGATGTCGCCGGTGCCCAGCACCTTGACGGGCTGGTTCTTGCGAACGGCACCCTTTTCGACCAGGTTCTCCACGGTGACAGCGCCACCTTCCGGGAACAGCTCGTTGAGCTTGTCCAGGTTTACAACCTGGTACTCAACCCGGAACGGGTTCTTGAAGCCGCGCAGCTTCGGCAGGCGCATGTGCAGCGGCAGCTGGCCGCCGGCAAAGCCAGCCTTGATCTGGTAGCGGGCCTTCGTACCCTTGGTACCGCGACCGGCGGTCTTACCCTTGGAACCTTCACCACGACCAACACGGGTCTTGGCGGTCTTGGCACCCGGGGCGGGACGCAGGTGGTGAACCTTCAGTGCGTTCTGCTTCTCAGCAGTGGCGCCCTTTGCCTTTTCGGCGGTGTTCTTCTCTGCCATTTACTTCGCCTCCTCTACCTTTACCAGGTGCGGAACCGTGTTGAGCATTCCGACGGTCACGGCGTCGGCGGTGCGGACAACAGTGTGTCCGATCCGCTTAAGGCCGAGGGACCGCAGGGTGTCGCGCTGGTTCTGCTTGCCGCCAATGGCGGACTTGATCTGAGTGATCTCCAACTTTGCGTCGGAGACAAGCACGTTCTTAGCCATGACTCAGACACCTGCCTTCTGGTTCAGGAGCGCCTTCACCATTGCCGGCGGGGCGATCTCGTCGAGCGGGAGGCCGCGGCGTGCTGCCACTGCTGCCGGCTCTTCGAGGCGCTTCAGCGCGTCAACGGTCGCGTGAACGATGTTGATGGCGTTCGAAGACCCGAGCGACTTGGAGAGGATGTCGTGGATGCCCACGCACTCCAGTACTGCGCGGACCGGACCACCGGCGATAACACCGGTACCGGCGGAAGCCGGACGCAGCATTACGACGCCTGCGGCGGCCTCACCCTGAACGCGGTGCGGGATGGTGCTGCCGATGCGGGGAACGCGGAAGAAGGACTTCTTGGCCTCTTCAACGCCCTTCGCGATAGCGGCAGGAACTTCCTTAGCCTTGCCGTAGCCGACGCCGACCATACCGTTGCCGTCACCGACGACGACGAGGGCGGTGAAGCTGAAGCGACGACCACCCTTGACGACCTTGGAAACACGGTTGATGGTTACGACGCGCTCTACGAACTGGCTCTTTTCGGCTTCGCGGCCACCATCGCGGCCACCACGGCCACCACGGTCGCCACGGCCCTGGCCCTGGCCGCGGTCGCCACGCTCGCCACGACGAGCGCCACCACGGGCGCCGTCAGTGGTAGCAGGCGCGGCGGTCTCAGTTGCCGGAGCAGCTACAGCTTCAGTCACCTGTTTGTCCTTTTCGATATTTTCGGTCACAGTGACAGCCCACCTTCACGTGCGCCGTCAGCGACGGCGGCGATCCGGCCGTGGTACTTGTTACCACCGCGGTCGAAGACAACCGCTTCGATACCGGCAGCCTTGGCTCGCTCGGCGACGAGCTCGCCAACGCGCTTGGCCTTGGCAGTCTTGTCACCATCGAATGCACGAAGGTCGGCTTCCAGTGTGGAGGCGCTCGCTACGGTCAGGCCCTGGGTGTCATCGACAACCTGGACGAATACGTGGCGTGCGGAACGGTTGACGACCAGACGAGGACGTACAGCCGTGCCGGAGATGCGCTTGCGGATACGAAGCTGGCGGCGGCTGCGCTGGGCAGACTTGCTCTTGTTCGTACGCTTCTTGTTAATTGCGATCGCCATGGTTACTTACCAGCCTTTCCGACCTTGCGGCGGATGACTTCGCCTGCGTAGCGGATGCCCTTGCCCTTGTAGGGGTCCGGCTTCCGCAGTTTGCGAATGTTGGCAGCAACCTCGCCGACCTGCTGCTTGGAGATACCTGAAACAGAGAGCTTGGTCGGGGTCTCTACTGCAAAGGTGATGCCGTTCGGTGCCGTGATGTTAACCGGGTGGCTGTAGCCAAGAGCGAACTCCAGGTCAGTTCCCTTTGCCTGAACGCGGTAACCAGTACCGACAATTTCAAGCTTCTTCTCGTAGCCTGCGGTGACACCCTGGATCATGTTGGCGATAAGGGTGCGGGTCAGGCCGTGCAGCGAACGTGAGGCGCGCTCGTCGTTCGGGCGGGCGACAGTCAGGGTGCCATCTTCCAGGGAAACCTCGATCGGGCTGGGCACAGTGTGGCTCAGCTCGCCTTTGGAACCCTTGACGCTGACGACAGAGCCGTCAACCTTGACCTCAACGCCGGCAGGAACGGTGATGGGGAGACGTCCAATACGTGACATTATTCTCTTCCTTTCCCGTTACCAGACGTAAGCGAGGACTTCGCCGCCCACGCCCTTCTTGCCGGCCTGCTTGTCAGTCAAGAGGCCGGAAGAGGTGGACAGGATTGCGACACCCAGGCCACCGAGCACGTGCGGCAGGTTGGTGGACTTTGCGTAAACACGCAGTCCCGGCTTGGAAATACGACGAACGCCAGCGATTGAACGCTCGCGGTTCGGACCGAACTTGAGCTCGAGGGTCAGCTTCTTGCCGACTTCAGCGTCTTCTTCTTTCCAGGAGGCGATGTAACCTTCGGCCTTCAGGATGTCGGCAACGCGTGCCTTGAGCTTGCTGTACGGCATAGACACGGAATCGTGGTACGCCGAGTTTGCGTTGCGCAGACGCGTAAGCATGTCTGCGACGGGATCTGTCATTGTCATGGTGGGCTCTTGCCCTTCCTCATAACGGTTTCCGCCGTGCTGCTTTCCCGAACAGAATTCGGAACCAGCGCGGACGGACCTTTTACGTAGCTAGATTAATCTTCGGTCTTGAACGGGAAGCCAAGCGCCTTGAGCAGCGCGCGGCCTTCGTCGTCGGTCTTGGCAGTGGTCACGACGGTGATGTCCATGCCGCGTACGCGGTCAATGGAATCCTGGTCGATCTCGTGGAACATAACCTGCTCGGTCAGACCGAAGGTGTAGTTGCCGTTGCCGTCGAACTGCTTGCCGCTGAGGCCCCGGAAGTCGCGGATACGCGGCAGAGCCAGCGTGACCAGACGGTCCAGGAATTCCCACATGCGGTCCCCACGCAGGGTCGCGTGTGCACCGATCGGCATGCCTTCGCGCAGCTTGAACTGTGCGATCGACTTGCGGGCCTTGGTTACCTGCGGCTTCTGGCCGGTGATCAGGGTCAGATCGCGGACGGCGCCGTCGATCAGCTTGGAGTCCTTGGCGGCATCTCCAACACCCATGTTCACAACGACCTTGACCAGACGGGGAACCTGGTTGACGTTCGAGTACTTGAATTCCTCAACGAGCGTGCTCTTGATGGAATCCGCGTACTTGGTCTTCAGACGAGGAACGATCTTGCTTGCCGGAGTCTCGAGAGTCTCAGTCATTAGATGTCCTTCCCTGAGCTCTTGGCCACGCGGACGCGCACTTCGCGCTTCACGCCATCGCGCTCAACGGTCTCGGTGCGGAAACCGACGCGGGTGGGCTTCTTGGTGGACGGGTCAACCAGAGCCACGTTGGAGATGTGGATCGTAGCCTCGACGACTTCGATGCCACCGGTCTTGGTGCCGCGCTGCGACTGACCGACCTTGGTGTGCTTGGTTACGCGGTTAATGCCTTCGACCAGCAAACGGTTGGTCTCGGGGAATACGCGCAGAACCTTGCCCTGCTTGCCTTTGTCGCCGCCGCGCTCAGCCTTGGCGCCAGTGATGACCTGAACCAGGTCACCCTTTTTGATCTTAGCCATGGACTAAAGCACCTCCGGAGCCAGAGAAACGATCTTCATGAACTTCTTATCGCGAAGTTCACGACCAACCGGTCCGAAGATGCGGGTACCGCGGGGGTCACCGTCAGCCTTCAGGATCACAGCTGCGTTCTCGTCAAACTTGATATAGGAACCATCCGCACGGCGGCGTTCCTTCTTGGTACGGACGATGACAGCCTTGACGACGTCGCCCTTCTTTACGTTGCCGCCCGGAATTGCGTCCTTGACGGTAGCGACGATTACGTCACCAATGCCTGCGTAGCGACGGCCAGATCCACCGAGAACGCGAATGGTAAGGATTTCCTTAGCACCCGTGTTGTCGGCGACCTTGAGTCGCGACTCCTGCTGAATCACTATTTACTCCTTGCGTCGCGCTGGTTCTCAGACCGAAAATCTTCCTACGGAATGAGCCTTGCGGAACGGTTGATCGGGGTGTCTCTTGACCTGCCTGGATTTTGCCAGGCCAGGCCTAAACTCCCGTGCCAAAAACATTTGCTTCCCAGGCGGATCCCGACGGGTCGGGGCGCGAGGGGGCACTATGCCGTGGCACGATTGTTTACGAGGTTTACTGACGGCGCAGAAATAGCGCCATACAAACTCAAAATCTTAGCACGTTTGGGCCGCCAGTCAGAATCAGCTACTACCACAGCCGGGGCCGTCACGCACTGCACACTTTCGGCCGGGCTGACGCTGCACTTCCCCCGGGATCCCGGCCCGCCGGCGTCGTAGGCCTCCCCAAAGCCTGCTCCGCGTGACGCCGCTACGTGGGCGCCGGCAACGCAGAAACCCCCGCTCCCACAAGGGGGACGGGGGTTTCTCATCAGCTCCCCTGTACAGGGGAGCTGCTGGTGTTACTTGGCCTTCTCGAGGATCTCCACCAGGCGCCACCGCTTGGTAGCGGAAAGCGGGCGGGTCTCGGCGAGGAGAACGAGGTCGCCGATGCCGGCGCTGTTCTCTTCGTCGTGAGCCTTGATCTTCGTGTTGCGGCGAAGGACCTTGCCATAGAGGGCGTGCTTCACACGGTCCTCGACCTGGACAACGATGGTCTTTTCCATCTTGTCCGAGACCACATAGCCGCGCTTCGTCTTACGGTCACCGCGCTCGCCAGCCGTAGCTGCGCCGGAAACAGTTTCCGTCACGTTCTCGTCCTTTTCACTCACTTGGCATCCTCCTCGGTCTCAACCGTTTCAGCCTTGTCGGCCTTCTTGGTTGCAGCCTTCTTGGACTTCTTTTCTTCCTTGGCTTCCACAACCGGCGCGGCAACCTCGGCACGAATGCCCAGCTCGCGCTCACGGAGAACGGTGTAGATGCGTGCGATGTCCTTCTTTACCGCGCGCAGCCGACCGTGGTTCTCCAGCTGGCCGGTGGCGGACTGGAAACGCAGGTTGAACAGCTCTTCCTTGGCTTTCCGGAGTTCTTCAACGAGTCGCTCGTTGTCGAAACCGTCCAGCTGTGCGGATGCAAGTTCCTTGGATCCTACTGACATTTCTATTCACCACCTTCGCGACGCAGAATGCGTGCCTTCAACGGGAGCTTGTGGATCGCCAAGCGAAGTGCCTCGCGGGCAGTCTCTTCATCGACACCGGAGATCTCGAAGAGGACCCGGCCCGGCTTGACGTTTGAGACCCACCATTCCGGAGAACCCTTACCGGAACCCATGCGGGTTTCGGCCGGCTTCTTCGTCAGCGGGCGGTCCGGATAGATGTTGATCCAGACCTTGCCGCCACGCTTGATGTGGCGGGTCATCGCGATACGAGCAGACTCGATCTGACGGTTGGTGACGTATGCCGGGCTCAGAGCCTGGATACCCCATTCACCGAAGGAGACCTTGGTGCCGCCCGTAGCAGCGCCGGAACGACCCGGGTGGTGCTGCTTACGGTGCTTGACTCGACGTGGGATAAGCATTTAAGCCTGTCCTCCTTCTACTGCCTGTGCCGAACCTGCGGCACCGGCTTCAGCGGCCGTAGCCTCTGCAGCAGGAGCTGCTTCGGCTGCCGGACGGTCAGTACGACGGCGGCGGTCACCACGGTCAGCGCCACCCGGGCGGCCCGGGCGTTCGCTGGCACCACGGCCACGGGACGGAGCAGCAGCTGCCTGCTGAGCCAGTTCCTTGGCGGTGACGTCACCCTTGTAGATCCAGACCTTCACGCCGATGCGGCCGAAGGTGGTCTTGGCCTCGTAGAAGCCGTAGTCGATGTTCGCGCGGAGGGTGTGCAGGGGCACACGGCCTTCGCGGTAGAACTCCGAGCGGGACATTTCTGCGCCGCCCAGTCGACCCGAGCAAGCGATCCGGATGCCCTTGGCACCGGCGCGCTGCGCGGACTGCATGGCCTTCTTCATCGCACGGCGGAAAGCCACGCGGGAAGTCAGCTGCTCAGCAACGCCCTGGGCAACAAGCTGGGCTTCCATCTCGGGGTTCTTGACCTCGAGGATGTTCAGCTGAACCTGCTTGCCCGTGAGCTTCTCGAGCTCGCCGCGGATGCGGTCTGCTTCTGCACCGCGGCGGCCGATGACGATGCCCGGACGTGCCGTGTGGATATCCACACGGACGCGGTCGCGGGTGCGCTCGATTTCGACCTTGGCGATACCGGCGCGCTCCATGCCCGTGGACATGAGCTGGCGGATACGGATGTCTTCGCGAACGAAGTCCTTGTACCGCTGGCCGGGCTTGGTGCTGTCAGCAAACCAGTGCGATACGTGATCGGTGGTGATGCCGAGTCGGAACCCGTGCGGGTTAACTTTCTGTCCCACTTAGCGAGCCTCCTCTTTCTCCGGGGTAGCGACTACCACGGTGATGTGGCTCGTGCGCTTCTTGATCTGAAATGCACGACCCTGGGCTCGCGGCTGGAACCGCTTCATGGTCGGGCCTTCATCAACAAACGCTTCGCTGATGATGAGGTCACCTTCGTCAAACGCCACGCCGTCGCGGTCCGCGAGGACCCGGGCGTTGGAGATTGCCGACTGAACTACCTTGAATACCGGCTCTGAAGCTGCCTGGGGGGCAAACTTCAGAATTGCCAGAGCCTCATTCGCTTGCTTACCACGAACAAGGTTGACGACGCGCCGGGCCTTCATAGGCGTTACGCGGATGAAACGCGCAATTGCCTTGGCTTCCATTGCTTTCCTTCTCTCGTCTTTGACGTAAGTGCAGGCGCCTAGCGGCGCTTGCCCTTACGGTCGTCCTTGACATGGCCGCGGAATGTCCGCGTGGGAGCGAATTCGCCGAGCTTGTGCCCGACCATCGACTCAGTGACAAACACGGGGATGTGCTTGCGTCCGTCGTGTACGGCGATCGTGTGGCCGAGCATGTCGGGGACGATCATCGAGCGGCGGGACCAGGTCTTGATAACGTTCTTGGTGCCCTTTTCGTTTTCCCTGGCTACCTTCACAAAGAGGTGCTGGTCAACGAAAGGACCTTTTTTCAGGCTGCGTGGCATGTGTCCAGGCTCCTATCGCTTGTTCTTGCCAGTACGACGGCGACGAACAATAAGCTTGTCGCTCTCTTTGTTGGGACGGCGGGTGCGGCCTTCGCGCTTACCGTTCGGGTTGACGGGGTGACGTCCACCGGACGTCTTACCCTCGCCACCACCGTGGGGGTGGTCGACCGGGTTCATGGCGACACCACGGACGGTCGGGCGAACGCCCTTCCACCGCATACGGCCGGCCTTGCCCCAGTTGATGTTCGACTGCTCGGCGTTGCCGACCTCGCCGACGGTTGCGCGGCAGCGCACGTCGACGTTGCGGATTTCGCCGGAAGGCAGACGCAGCTGGGCGAAACGGCCTTCCTTTGCAACGAGCTGGATCGATGCGCCGGCGGAGCGGCCCATCTTGGCGCCGCCACCCGGACGCAGTTCGACTGCGTGGATTACGGTACCGACCGGGATGTTGCGCAGCGGCAGGTTGTTGCCGGGCTTGATGTCAGCGTCGGCACCTGCCTCTACGGTGTCACCCTGGGCCAGCTTGTTCGGGGCGATGATGTAACGCTTGGTGCCATCAACGTAGTGCAGGAGGGCGATGCGAGCCGTGCGGTTCGGATCGTACTCAATTTCGGCAACGCGGGCGTTGACGCCGTCTTTGTCGTGGCGACGGAAGTCGATCAGACGGTACTGGCGCTTGTGGCCACCACCCTTGTGACGGGTCGTGATCTTACCGGTGTTGTTTCGGCCACCCTTTTTCGGGAGGGGACGAACCAACGACTTTTCCGGCGTCGACCGCGTGATTTCAGTGAAGTCCGCTACGCTCGAGCCGCGACGGCCCGGGGTAGTCGGCTTGTATTTACGGATTCCCATAATTTATTTCCTCGTTAAAGTGGTCTCCGCTACGAGAGCGGACCGCCGAAGATGTCGATAGTGCCTTCTTTGAGGCTCACAATTGCACGCTTGGTGTTCTTGCGGGTACCCCATCCGAATTTGGTGCGCTTGCGCTTACCGGCACGGTTGATGGTGTTGATCGAGTCGACCTTGACGGAGAAAATTTTCTCCACGGCCAGCTTGATCTCGGTCTTGTTCGAGCGGGGGTCCACCAGGAAGGTGTACTTGCCCTCATCGATCAGGCCGTAGCTCTTTTCCGAAACGACGGGTGCAAGCACGACGTCGCGCGGGTCTTTGATGGTGGCTGCACTCACTTGGCATCCTCCTCGTTCTTTGCCACTGCCTTGCCAGCAACGAATGCTTCGTAGGCAGCCTTGGTGAAGACAACGTCATCGGAAACGAGAACGTCGTAGGTGTTCAGCTGGTCTGCGTACAGAACGTGAACATCCGTGAGGTTGCGCACGGAGAGTGCAGCAACGTCGTTGGCGCGCTCGATGACGATGAGCAGGTTCTTGCGCTCGGAGACACCTCGCAGCGTTGCCAGTGCGGCGCTGGAGGACGGCTTGGTGCCGGCTACCAGTTCAGCGACAACGTGGATGCGGCCGTTACGGGCGCGGTCAGAGAGAGCGCCGCGCAGTGCAGCAGCAATCATCTTCTTGGGGGTGCGCTGGCTGTAGTCACGCGGCGTGGGGCCGTGGACAACGCCACCACCGGTCATGTGAGGAGCACGGATTGAACCCTGACGGGCGCGGCCGGTGCCCTTCTGCTTGAACGGCTTGCGACCTGCACCGGAAACCTCGGCGCGGGTCTTGGTCTTGTGGGTACCCTGGCGAGCAGCAGCGAGCTGGGCAACGACGACCTGGTGCAGCAGCGGCACGTTGGTCTGTACGTCGAAGATCTCTGCAGGCAGGTCAACCTTGACAGTGCTAGTCATTGAACTAGGCTCCCTTCACGGCGGTGCGTACGAGTACGACCTGGCCGCGGGCGCCGGGGACGGCACCCTTGATCAGGAGCAGCGACTTCTCGACGTCAACCGCGTGGACCGTGAGGTTCAGCGTGGTGTGACGAACGGCGCCCATGCGGCCGGCCATTTTCATGCCCTTGAAGACGCGGCTCGGGGTGGATGCGCCACCGATAGAACCGGGCTTACGGTGGTTCTTGTGGGCACCGTGGGAAGCTCCAACGCCGTGGAAGCCGTGACGCTTCATAACACCGGCGAAGCCCTTACCCTTGGTGGTGCCAACGACGTCGATCTTCTGGCCGGCTTCGAAGAGCTCAACAGAAAGCTCCTGGCCCAGCTCGTAAGAGTCAGCATCTGCAGTGCGCAGTTCTACGACGTGGCGGCGAGGCGTGACGCCTGCCTTTTCAAAGTGACCAGCCAGCGGCTTGGTGACCTTGCGGGGATCGATCTGGCCGTAGCCGATCTGAACGGCGACATAGCCATCAGTCTCTGCATTGCGCAGCTGCGTGATGACGTTTGAGTCTGCCTGGACCACAGTGACGGGGATGAGCTTGTTGTTCTCGTCCCAGACCTGGGTCATGCCGAGCTTCGTGCCCAGCAGGCCCTTTACGTTACGGGTTGCGGTCATAGTCTCTCAGCACCTCCCTACAGCTTGATTTCGATGTTCACGTCGGCCGGCAGGTCGAGACGCATAAGCGAATCAACAGCCTTGGGCGTGGGATCGATGATGTCGATAAGACGCTTGTGCGTGCGCATTTCAAAGTGCTCGCGGCTGTCCTTGTATTTGTGCGGAGAGCGGATGACGCAGTAGATGTTCTTCTCCGTCGGCAGCGGCACAGGGCCTACTACCGTGGCGCCTGCGCGCGTGACCGTCTCAACGATCTTCCGTGCTGAAACGTCAATGACCTCGTGGTCGTATGACTTCAGCCGGATGCGGATTTTTTGTCCCGCCATGTCGCCTGACTCTCTTTCAGTCTGTGCTTCCCCTGATTGGGGCTGCTCTGTTCACTTACTCGTTGCATGTGGCTGCCGAAGCAATTGAAGTCGTAACTACCACCCGCCGCACAAGCTGAATCCGGAAGAATCCGGGTTCCTCAACCTGCCGGCGTAACCGACCCCCGCGGTCGGGCGTGTCGCGCTTAGCACGCGTACCCGCCCGCAGTTCCATGGGGAGTGGGTTATGTTTGGTCTCCTACCTGGACCCTGACACCCGGCATTATCCGGATCGGGACGCGAAGGAGCGCTTGAACAACTCATCTAGTATGCCGGAATTAATGGGCAGAAGCGAATCAGTGCCCGCACGGGGCGCTCCCAGCCACCGGATCGCAGCCGGAGCCGCACGGCGACGTTCCCGGCTCATTGCCTTCAGCAACCGTCAAATGGATGATAGGGACATGACTGTGCAGGATTCTGTGGCAGTTCAGGCCCTCGCCGCGCGCCTGAGCCCCGATTTCCAGCTGGGGGTGGCCTCGGCTGCCTTCCAGATCGAAGGCGGGCTTTCGGCAGGCGGCCGCGGCCCCTCGGGCTGGGACGCCTTTGCCGAGAAGCCCGGCAGCATCCTCGACGGCCACTCCCCCGCCGTCGCCTGCGACCACTACAACCGGGCACCGGAAGACGTCGAACTGATGCGGGCCCTGGGCATCGACTCCTACCGCTTCTCCATCTCCTGGCCGCGGATCCAGCCCGAGGGCACCGGTTCTTTCAACAAGGAAGGACTCGACTTCTACGACCGGCTGATCGACCAGTTGCTCGAGGCCGGCATCTCCCCTATGGCCACGCTGTACCACTGGGATACGCCGCTTCCCCTGGAGCACCGCGGCGGCTGGCTGACCCGCTCGACGGCGGAACACTTCGCCGAGTACTGCGCCAAGGCCGGCCAGCGCTTCGGCGACCGGGTGGCGCAGTGGGTGACACTCAACGAGCCTGTCTCCGTAACCCTCAACGGCTACGCCCTGGGCCTGCACGCACCGGGCCATGACCTGCTTTTCAACGCGCTGCCCTCGGTCCATCACCAGCTCCTGGGCCACGGATTGGCCGTCCAGGCCCTGCGCGCAGTGGGAGTCGCCGGCAGCGTCGGGGTCACCAACCTGCATTCCCCGGTCCGTCCCGCGTCCCGCTCCCTGACCGATCAGTTGCTGGCAAAAGTCTTCGACCTTGTCCTGAATCGTGTCTACGCCGATCCAATCCTCCTGGGCAGCTACCCCAAACCGCCCCTGGTAGCGCGGCCGTGGTTCCGTTCGCTGGGCAGGATCACCGACGCGGACCTGCGGGACATCCACCAGCCGCTCGATTTCTACGGGCTGAACTACTACTACCCGGTGAAAGTCGCCACCGGGCGCGGTTCGGGTGAGAGCCCGGCCGGAACGGCGGACGCCATGCTGAAGATGCCGTTCCATCTGGCCGACTTCCCGGAATACGGGACCACCGGTTTCGGCTGGCCGGTGGCACCGGACCACCTCGGGGTGCTGCTCCGCGAACTGAAGGACCGGTACGGTGCAGCCCTCCCGCCTCTCTACATCACGGAGAGCGGGGCCAGCTTCCCGGAACCGGACCATGTCTCCGGCCCCATCGCCGATGAGGCTCGGATCAGTTACCTGGCCGCGCACCTGGGCCATGCCCTGGACGCCACCGCCCCGGGCGGCATCGCCGAGGACGTGGAGCTCCTGGGCTACTACGTGTGGACCCTGATGGATAACTTCGAATGGGCGGCCGGGTACTCCCAGCGCTTCGGTCTGGTGCATGTTGATTTCGACACCCTCCAGCGCACGCCGAAGGACTCCTACTACTGGTACCAGGCGCTCAGCAGGGCCCGGCGCGCCTGACGCACCAGCGCGCCGGCACGGGCCGGCAGCGGGTGTCTACTGCTTCTTGTTGGCGCGGTTGATCCGCTTTGCCCGCTCGATCTCCTGGCGGAAGTTCTTCCGTACCCAGAAGATCCCCGTGACGATGGCTGCTGCCAGCAGGAGGAAAATTAGCCATTCCATGCCGGACTCCTCTCTCGGTAGTGCACGCTGTTCCTGCCACCTTAACAAATAAGTACGACCACTATGGGGAAGACAAAAAAGAACAGCCCCGCTGCTGATGCAGCGGGGCTGTTCCAACCTTCACGGCGGCCGTCAGACGGCCGGCCGATCGGAGATCTAACTACAGATCAGCAAGTACTACTTGATGATCTTGGTAACGCGTCCCGAACCAACGGTGCGTCCGCCTTCGCGGATAGCGAAGCCGAGGCCGTCTTCCATGGCGATGGGCTGGATGAGCGCAACGGTCATCTCAGTGTTGTCGCCAGGCATAACCATTTCCGTGCCTTCCGGCAGGGTGATAACGCCGGTTACGTCCGTGGTGCGGAAGTAGAACTGCGGGCGGTAGTTGGAGTAGAACGGGTTGTGACGTCCGCCTTCGTCCTTGGAGAGGATGTAGACGTTAGCCTCGAAGTCGGTGTGCGGGGTAATGGAACCCGGCTTGACGACAACCTGGCCACGCTCGACATCGTCGCGCTTCAGACCGCGGAGCAGGAGGCCACAGTTCTCGCCGGCCCATGCTTCGTCGAGCTGCTTGTGGAACATCTCGATACCGGTAACCGTGGTCTTCTGGACCGGGCGGATGCCGACGATCTCGACCTCGGAGTTGATGGCGAGGGTTCCACGCTCGGCGCGGCCCGTTACAACGGTGCCACGGCCGGTGATCGTGAAGACGTCTTCGATCGGCATCAGGAACGGCTTGTCACGGTCACGTACGGGGTCCGGAACGGACTCGTCGACAGCTTCCATGAGGTCCTCGACGGACTTGACCCAGATCGGGTCGCCTTCGAGAGCCTTCAGACCGGAAACGCGAACAACCGGAGCCTCATCGCCATCGAAGCCCTGAGCCGAAAGCAGCTCGCGAACTTCCATTTCGACGAGGTCGAGGAGCTCTTCGTCATCGACCATGTCCGACTTGTTCAGTGCAACCAGCAGGTAGGGAACGCCAACCTGGCGGGCCAGCAGGACGTGCTCGCGGGTCTGAGCCATCGGGCCGTCAGTGGCGGCAACCACGAGGATTGCACCGTCCATCTGTGCAGCACCGGTGATCATGTTCTTGATGTAGTCAGCGTGACCCGGAGCGTCTACGTGTGCGTAGTGGCGCTTCTCGGTCTGGTACTCAACGTGGGAGATGTTGATGGTAATGCCGCGCTGACGCTCTTCGGGAGCAGAGTCAATGGACGCGAAGTCGCGCTGCTCGTTGAGTGTCGGGTACTTGTCGTACAGCACCTTGGAAATCGCGGCCGTCAACGTCGTCTTACCGTGGTCAACGTGACCAATGGTGCCGATGTTAACGTGCGGCTTAGTCCGCTCGAACTTTGCCTTTGCCACAGGTTCCTCCTAGAACGTTTTCAAATGACTTACCCTTCGACCGCGCTTGTCGCGACGAAACTTCAGTAAGTCTACTTGGGGGGCTTTGGATTGATGAAATTGCAGATTCAGGAACTAATACTAGTGCCTCGAGTCTGTCGGTGCAGATGGCCGGTCCCGGCTTGACCGGAAAAGCGGCTGACCGGAGCCGGCCACCTGCACCGGGTGAATCTCCGATGTCGGAGAAGCACCCGAGTTTGTTGCTGCGAGAGCCGTGGAGACTACTCGCCGCGGTTCTTCTGGATGATCTCGTCGGCATATGCCTTCGGGACCTCGGCGTAGCTGTGGAACGTCATGGAGTACACAGCGCGGCCCTGGGTCTTCGAGCGCAGGTCACCGATGTAGCCGAACATGCCGGACAGCGGGACGTGCGCGCGGATGACCTTGACGCCCTGGGCATCTTCCATGGACTGCATCTGGCCACGGCGGGAGTTGAGGTCACCGATAACTTCACCCATGTATTCCTCAGGGGTGCGGACCTCGACATCCATCAGCGGTTCGAGCAGGATGGGGTTCGCCTTGCGTGCAGCTTCCTTGAAAGCCATCCGGCCAGCGATCTTGAACGCCATTTCCGAGGAGTCAACATCGTGGTAAGCGCCGTCAATCAGCGTGGCCTTGATGCCGACAACCGGGTAACCGGCCAGGACGCCGTCGTTCAGTGCATCCTGGATACCGGCGTCCACCGACGGGATGTACTCGCGCGGAATGCGGCCACCGGTGACCTTGTTCGAGAACTCGTACATCTCGCCATCGGACGTGTCCAGCGGCTCGATCGCAATCTGGATCTTTGCGAACTGGCCCGAACCGCCGGTCTGCTTCTTGTGCGTGTAGTCGTGACGCTCCACAGCACGCTTGATGGTTTCGCGGTACGCAACCTGGGGCTTGCCCACGTTGGCCTCGACCTTGAATTCGCGGCGCATGCGGTCCACCAGGATGTCCAGGTGGAGCTCGCCCATGCCGGCGATGATGGTCTGGCCGGTGTCCTCGTTGAGGGAGACCTGGAAGGTCGGGTCCTCAGCGGAGAGCTTCTGGATGGCCGTGGAGAGCTTCTCCTGGTCACCCTTGGTGTTCGGCTCGATCGCAACAGAAATCACGGGCTCCGGGAAGCTCATGGACTCGAGGACGATCTGGTTGCTGGGGTCGCAGAGGGTGTCACCGGTGGTGGTGTCCTTCAGCCCGATCGCTGCGTAGATGTGGCCAGCGGTAGCGCCGTCAACCGGCATTTCCTTGTTGGCGTGCATCTGGAACAGCTTGCCGATGCGCTCCTTCTTGCCCTTGGTGGAGTTGACCACCTGGGAGCCGGCTTCGACGTGACCGGAGTACACGCGGATGAAGGTGAGCTGGCCGAAGAACGGGTGGGTGGCAATCTTGAACGCCAGAGCCGAGAACGGCTCTTCGGAAGACGGCTTGCGCGTCAGTTCCTTCTCTTCGTCGCGGGGATCGTGACCGATCATCGGCGGGACATCGAGCGGGTTCGGCAGGTAGTCGACGACGGCGTCAAGCATCGGCTGGACACCGCGGTTCTTGAAGGCAGAGCCACAGAAGACCGGGTACAGCTCGGAGTTGATCGTCATCTTGCGGATGCCGGCCTTGAGCTCGTCGGTGGAGATTTCTTCACCTTCGAGGTACTTCTCCATGAGCTCTTCAGAAGCCTCGGCAACGGTCTCGACGAGCGTTGCGCGGTACTCCTCGGCCTTTTCCTTGAGGTCAGCCGGGATCTCCTGGACCTCGTACTTGGCACCCATGGTGACGTCACCCTTGGAGTCGCCGGGCCAGACCAGTGCACGCATGTACAGGAGGTCGACGACGCCGATGAAGTCGTTCTCGGCGCCGATCGGCAGCTGCATGACGAGCGGCTTGGCACCGAGGCGGCCGACGATGGTGTCGACGGTGAAGTAGAAGTCAGCGCCGAGCTTGTCCATCTTGTTGACGAAGCAGATGCGCGGGACGTTGTACTTGTCAGCCTGGCGCCAGACAGTCTCAGACTGCGGCTCCACGCCTTCCTTGCCGTCGAACACGGCAACTGCACCGTCGAGGACGCGCAGGGAGCGCTCAACCTCAACCGTGAAGTCCACGTGGCCGGGGGTGTCGATGATGTTGATCTGGTTGTTTTCCCAGAAGCAGGTCACGGCGGCAGACGTGATGGTGATGCCGCGTTCCTTTTCCTGTTCCATCCAGTCAGTCGTCGAAGCGCCGTCGTGCGTTTCGCCGATCTTGTGGTTCACACCCGTGTAGAACAGGATGCGCTCAGTAGTAGTGGTCTTGCCGGCATCGATGTGGGCCATGATGCCGATGTTGCGGACCTTGCTAAGGTCGGTAAGCACGTCCTGTGCCACGGTGTCTCCCTTTCGGATGGACTGCACGTTCGCCGCCGACTCTGTCGAGCCGGCGGCGTCCGGGAAGTATTACCAGCGGTAGTGTGCGAAGGCCTTGTTGGACTCGGCCATCTTGTGGGTGTCTTCGCGACGCTTCACAGCGGCACCGAGACCGTTGGAGGCATCCAGGATCTCGTTCTGGAGGCGCTCAGTCATGGTCTTCTCGCGACGGGCCTTGGAGTAGCCGACCAGCCAGCGAAGGGCCAGTGCTGTGGAGCGGCCCGGCTTGACCTCAACCGGAACCTGGTAGGTTGCGCCACCGACGCGGCGGGAGCGGACCTCGAGGGAAGGCTTGACGTTCTCCATGGCCTTCTTGAGGGCTGCAACCGGGTCGCCGCCGGACTTGGCACGAGCACCTTCGAGGGCACCGTAAACGATGCGCTCTGCGGTGGACTTCTTGCCGTCAACCAGCACCTTGTTGATCAGCTGGGTGACCAGCGGGGAGCCGTAAACGGGATCTAGAACTAGCGGCCGCTTGGGGGCCGGACCCTTGCGAGGCATATTACTTCTTCTCCATCTTTGCGCCGTAGCGGCTACGAGCCTGCTTACGGTTCTTGACACCCTGGGTATCGAGGGCACCACGGACGATCTTGTAGCGGACACCCGGAAGGTCCTTAACGCGGCCGCCACGTACGAGCACAATGGAGTGCTCCTGCAGGTTGTGGCCTACACCGGGGATGTAAGCGGTGACTTCAACGCCACCGTTGAGGCGCACGCGTGCAACCTTACGGAGAGCCGAGTTCGGCTTCTTCGGGGTCGTCGTGTACACGCGGGTGCAAACACCGCGGCGCATCGGGCTGCCGTTAAGCGCGGGGGCCTTGGTCTTCTTGACCTTAGGCGTGCGGCCCTTGCGGACCAGCTGGTTAATCGTAGGCACTCTCGTGTTCTCCGTTTTATCCGGAGCGGCCGTTGGCAGCCGCTCTCTTGTCGCTGCGACCCGACGCTTGAGCTCTGAAGATCTCTCGAAGCGGCCGAGGCGAAGCCTTAATAGTCGGACCGCACGCCGGGATCCACGGACTTCCATCCGGAACTGTCCCTAGGCATGCGAAAATGTGGCATACGCTGCACAAGAACCCTGCAAACCGGAAACGTCGTCCTGGTCAAGCTTTTCAGCTATGACCGGCGCACTCATCCACTGCCACAATAACAATTAGTCTCAAGTCTAACACGGACGGGTCCCAGCCCTGAATCGGCGGGGTTTCCGACCGGAAAGGCCCCGCCCCCACAGCGTGGGGACGGGGCCTTTCAGTCACTCATCTGGCGTCAGCGGAAGTCGCTGCCGAGATCGTAGTCATCCAGCGGGATGGCGTGGAACTCAGGAGCTCCGTCGCCGCCCAGGGAATCGTAGGAGAAGTCGCTGAACGCGCTCGGGCCGGTGAACAGATTGGCCTTTGCTTCTTCAGTCGGCTCCACCGTGATCTCGGTGTAGCGCGGGAGACCCGTGCCGGCCGGGATGAGCTTACCGATGATGACGTTCTCCTTGAGGCCGAGCAGCGGATCGCTCTTGCCTTCCATGGCCGCCTGCGTCAGGACGCGGGTGGTCTCCTGGAAGGAAGCTGCGGACAGCCAGGACTCGGTCGCCAGGGACGCCTTGGTGATACCCATGAGCTCGGGACGGCCGGAAGCCGGCGTCTTGCCCTCGGACACAACACGGCGGTTGGCATCCTCGAACCGGCTGCGCTCGGCGAGCTCGCCGGGCAGCAGATCCGAATCGCCGGACTCGATGACCGTGACGCGGCGCAGCATCTGGCGGACGATAACCTCGACGTGCTTGTCGTGGATACCGATGCCCTGGCTGCGGTACACGCCCTGGACTTCGTCCACCAGGAACTTCTGCGCGGCACGGGGGCCCATGATGCGCAGAACCTGCTTGGGGTCGACCGGGCCGTTGATGAGCTTCTGTCCGACGCTGACGTGGTCGCCGTCTTCGATCAGAAGACGTGAACGGCGCAGCACCGGGTAGGCGATCTCTTCGGATCCGTCATCCGGGGTGATGACCAGGCGCATCTGGCGCTCGGACTCTTCGATGGCGATGCGGCCGGCTGCTTCAGCAATCGGTGCGACACCCTTCGGAGTACGGGCTTCGAAGAGCTCCTGGATGCGGGGCAGACCCTGGGTGATGTCGTCGCCACCACTGGAGGAAACTGCACCACCGGTGTGGAACGTACGCATGGTCAGCTGGGTGCCCGGCTCACCGATGGACTGTGCGGCGATAATGCCCACTGCCTCACCGATGTCGACGGTCTTGCCCGTGGCCAGCGAACGTCCGTAGCACAGGGCGCAGGTGCCGACGCTGGACTCACAGGTGAGTACGGAGCGGACCTTGACCTCGGTGATGCCGGCTGCGAACAGTTCGGCAATGACCACGTCGCCGCAGTCGGTGCCGCCGGCAGCCAGGACCTTGCCCTTGGAGTCAACGACATCCACGGCCAGGGTACGGGCGTACGCGCTGTTCTCGACGTTCTCGTCCAGGACCAGTTCACCGTTGGCGTCAGCCACGGCGATGGCCGTGACCAGGCCGCGCTCGGTGCCGCAGTCCTCTTCACGGACAATGACGTCCTGCGAGACGTCCACCAGACGACGGGTCAGGTAGCCCGAGTTGGCGGTACGCAGCGCGGTGTCAGCCAGACCCTTACGGGCACCGTGCGTGGCGATGAAGTATTCCAGCACCGACAGGCCCTCGCGGTACGAGGATTTGATCGGACGCGGGATGATCTCACCCTTAGGGTTGGCCACCAGGCCACGGATACCCGCAATCTGGCGGACCTGCATCCAGTTACCACGGGCGCCGGAGGACACCATGCGGTTGATCGTGTTCATCGGGGACAGGTTGTCACGCATCGCCTGGGCGATCTCGTTCGTTGCCTTGTTCCAGATCTCGATCAGTTCCTGGCGACGCTCGTCGTCGTCGATCAGGCCCTTGTCGTACTGGCCCTGGATCTTGGCGGCCATGGTCTCGTAACCGGCGAGGATCCGCGGCTTGTCCTTGGGCACCTCGATGTCGGAGATGGCGACGGTGACACCGGACCGGGTGGCCCAGTAGAAACCGGCATCCTTCAGGTTGTCCAGCGTTGCCGCCGTGACCACCTTCGGGTAGCGCTCGGCGAGGTCGTTGACGATGGTGGACAGTTCGCCCTTGTCTGCAACGTTCTCAACCCACGGGTAGTCGGCCGGAAGCGTCTCGTTGAAGAGGACCTGGCCCAGGGAGGTCTGGACGAGAACGGTCTGACCCGGCTCGTAGCCTTCCGGAGCTTCCCAGCCGGCGTAAGGGACAAAGCCCTCGAGCCGGATCTTGACCTGGGAGTTCAGGTGCAGCTCGTGCAGGTCGTACGCCATGATGGCTTCCGCGACGGAGGAGAAGATCCGGCCCTCGCCAGCTGAACCGACACGCTTGGTGGTCAGGTGGTAGAGGCCGATGATCATATCCTGCGAAGGCAGCGTCACCGGGCGGCCGTCGGACGGCTTCAGGATGTTGTTCGAGGACAGCATCAGGATGCGGGCCTCAGCCTGGGCCTCGGGGCTCAGCGGCAGGTGCACTGCCATCTGGTCGCCGTCGAAGTCGGCGTTGAAGGCGCCACAAACCAGCGGGTGGAGCTGGATTGCCTTACCTTCAACAAGCTGCGGTTCGAACGCCTGGATGCCGAGACGGTGCAGGGTGGGTGCACGGTTCAGCAGCACGGGGTGCTCGGTGATGATCTCTTCGAGGACGTCCCAGACCTGCGGGCGGTAACGCTCCACCATCCGCTTGGCCGACTTGATGTTCTGGGCGTGGTTGAGGTCAACCAGGCGCTTCATCACGAACGGCTTGAAGAGCTCCAGGGCCATCTGCTTCGGCAGACCACACTGGTGCAGCTTCAGCTGCGGGCCGACGACGATGACCGAACGGCCGGAGTAGTCGACGCGCTTGCCGAGGAGGTTCTGGCGGAAACGGCCCTGCTTGCCCTTGAGCATGTCGCTCAGGGACTTCAGCGGACGGTTGCCCGGTCCGGTGACCGGACGGCCGCGGCGGCCGTTGTCGAAGAGGCTGTCAACAGCTTCCTGAAGCATGCGCTTCTCGTTGTTGACGATGATCTCCGGAGCACCGAGATCAAGCAGGCGCTTGAGGCGGTTGTTGCGGTTGATCACGCGGCGGTACAGGTCGTTGAGGTCGGAGGTCGCAAAGCGGCCACCGTCCAGCTGGACCATCGGGCGCAGTTCCGGCGGGATCACCGGGACGGCGTCCAGCACCATGCCGAGCGGGCTGTTGTTGGTCGTCAGGAAAGCGTTGACCACCTTGAGCCGCTTCAGGGCACGGGTCTTGCGCTGGCCCTTGCCGTTGGCGATGATGTCGCGCAGCATGTCCGACTCGGCCTGCATGTCGAAGTTCTCAAGACGCTTCTTGATGGCTTCGGCACCCATGGAGCCTTCGAAGTACATGCCGTAGCGGTCGCGCAGTTCGCGGTACAGGCCTTCGTCACCTTCGAGGTCAGCGACCTTGAGGTTCTTGAAGCGGTCCCAGACCTGCTCGAGGCGCTCGATTTCAGCATCCGCGCGCTTACGTACGTTTGCCATCTGGCGGTCAGCGGAGTCGCGGGCCTTCTTCTTGTCGGCAGCCTTGGCGCCTTCGCCTTCGAGACGGGCAAGCTCGTTCTCAAGGTCGCGGGCGATCGTGGCGATGTCCGAGTCGCGGTTGTCGATCAGCTGCTTCTTCTCGATGTCGTGCTCAACCTGGAGGTTGGGCAGTTCTTCGTGGCGGCTGTCGGCGTCGACGCTCGTAATCATGTAGGCGGCGAAGTAGATGACCTTTTCGAGGTCCTTCGGTGCCAGGTCAAGGAGGTAGCCCAGGCGGGACGGAACACCCTTGAAGTACCAGATGTGCGTGACCGGGGCGGCCAGCTCGATGTGGCCCATGCGCTCACGGCGCACCTTTGCGCGGGTGACCTCAACGCCACACCGCTCGCAGATGATGCCCTTGAAGCGCACGCGCTTGTACTTGCCGCAGTAGCATTCCCAGTCGCGGGACGGGCCGAAGATCTTCTCGCAGAAGAGGCCGTCCTTCTCGGGCTTGAGCGTGCGGTAGTTGATGGTTTCCGGCTTCTTAACCTCGCCGTAAGACCAGCCACGGATGTCTTCCGCGGTGGCGAGGCCGATCTGCATGAGGCCGAAGGAGGATTCGCTGGACATATGGTCCCTGTTCTCTCTTGTTCTCTAAATTCTGAAGTCTTGGGTTACGGGAAGAGGGAGGAGTCCGACGACGGACGGGGAACCGCCCGCCGTCGGACGCCTGCTAAACCTCTTCTACGGAACTGGGCTCTGCACGAGACAGATCGATGCCCAGTTCTTCCGCAGCCGTGAAGACTGCGTCATCAGAGTCACGCATTTCAATTGTGGTTCCGTCCGTGGAAAGAACTTCCACGTTCAGGCACAGCGACTGCATTTCCTTGATCAAGACCTTGAAGGACTCAGGAACGCCCGGCTCGGGGATGTTCTCGCCCTTGACGATGGCTTCGTAGACCTTCACACGACCATGGATGTCATCCGACTTGATCGTGAGGAGTTCCTGGAGCGTGTAGGCGGCGCCGTAAGCTTCGAGTGCCCACACTTCCATTTCACCGAAGCGCTGGCCACCGAACTGTGCCTTACCACCCAGCGGCTGCTGCGTGATCATGGAGTACGGGCCGGTGGAGCGCGCGTGGATCTTGTCGTCCACCAGGTGGTGGAGCTTCAGGATGTACATGTAGCCGACCGAGATCGGATCCGGGAACGGCTCGCCGGAGCGGCCGTCGAACAGACGGGTCTTGCCTGAGGAGTTGATCAGGCGGACACCGTCGCGGGTGACGTTGGTGGAGTCGAGGAGACCAGTGATTTCCTCTTCACGTGCACCGTCGAAGACGGGCGTTGCAACAGTGGTCGAGCCACTCTCGCGCGGCAGGTTCGGCAGCTGCTTGACCCACTCGGGCTCGCCCTCGATCTTCCAGCCGGTCTTGGCAACCCAGCCGAGGTGAGTTTCCAGCACCTGGCCGACGTTCATACGGCCCGGAACACCGAGCGGGTTCAGGACGATATCAACGGGGGTACCGTCGGCAAGGAAGGGCATGTCCTCGATCGGAAGGATCTTGGAGATGACGCCCTTGTTGCCGTGACGGCCGGCGAGCTTGTCGCCGTCGGTGATCTTGCGCTTGGCAGCGACGTAGACGCGGACCAGCTGGTTGACGCCCGGGGGCAGCTCGTCGTCGTTGTCGCGGTCGAAGACGCGGACACCGATGACGGTGCCGGACTCGCCGTGCGGAACCTTCAGGGAGGTGTCGCGCACTTCGCGGGACTTCTCACCGAAGATGGCGCGCAGCAGGCGCTCTTCCGGGGTCAGCTCGGTCTCGCCCTTGGGCGTGACCTTTCCGACCAGGATGTCGCCGGCTTCAACCTCGGCACCGATGTGGATGATGCCACGCTCGTCCAGGCCTGCCAGGACTTCCTCGGACACGTTCGGGATGTCACGGGTGATTTCCTCGGCACCAAGCTTGGTGTCGCGGGCATCGATCTCGTGCTCCTCGATGTGGATGGAGGAAAGAACGTCCTCAGCGACAATGCGCTGGGACAGGATGATGGCATCCTCGAAGTTGTGGCCTTCCCATGACATGAATGCCACGAGCAGGTTCTTGCCGAGGGCCAGTTCGCCCTGGTCCGTTGCCGGGCCGTCAGCGATGATGCCGCCGACCTCCAGGCGCTGGCCTTCGCTCACCAGAACGCGGTTGTTATAGCAGTTGCCCTGGTTGGAGCGGGCGAACTTGTTGATGCGGTAGTTGGTTTCCGTGCCGTCGTCGTTGAGCATGATGACGAGCTCGGCGGAAACCTCGGTGACCACACCGGCCTTCTTCGCGATGGTGACGTCACCGGCGTCGACTGCTGCGGCGCGTTCCATGCCGGTACCGACAAACGGCGCCTCGGAACGGACCAGCGGCACGGCCTGGCGCTGCATGTTGGCACCCATGAGTGCGCGGTTAGCATCGTCATGCTCGAGGAACGGGATCAGGGCGGTTGCCACGGACACCATCTGGCGCGGGGAAACGTCCATGAACTCGACCTCCCCGGCGGGGACCAGCACGGGCTCGCCTCCACCACCACGGGCGCGGACCAGGACGGTCTCTTCGGCGAACTTCTTGTTCGCGTCCAGCGGAGCGTTGGCCTGTGCAATCAGGACCTCTGCTTCGTCGTCGGCTGTGAGGTACTGGACCTCATCGGAAACGACGCCCTCGGACACAAGGCGGTACGGCGTCTCGATGAAACCGAACGGGTTGATCCGTCCGTAGGAAGCCAGCGAACCGATCAGGCCGATGTTCGGGCCTTCAGGGGTTTCGATGGGGCACATACGTCCGTAGTGAGACGGGTGAACGTCTCGGACTTCCATGCCTGCACGGTCGCGGGACAAACCGCCCGGGCCCAGGGCAGACAGACGGCGCTTGTGGGTCAGACCCGACAGCGGGTTGTTCTGGTCCATGAACTGGGACAGCTGGGACGTTCCGAAGAACTCCTTGATGGCTGCCACGACGGGGCGGATGTTGATCAGCGTCTGCGGCGTGATGGCCTCGACGTCCTGGGTCGTCATACGCTCGCGGACAACGCGCTCCATGCGGGACAGGCCGGTGCGGACCTGGTTCTCGATGAGCTCGCCGACGGCGCGGATGCGACGGTTGCCGAAGTGGTCGATGTCATCGATCTCAACGCGCAGCTCGTGGTCCTGGCCGTCGCGCTTGCCCATGAGGGTTTTCTCACCGGCGTGCAGGGCAACGAGGAACTTGATCATGGCGACGATGTCTTCAACGTGCAGGACAGACGCTTCCTTGTCACCAAGGGAGCGGTCGATGCCGAGCTTGCGGTTGATCTTGTAACGGCCGACCTTGGCCAGATCGTAGCGCTTGGAGTTGAAGTACAGGTTGTCCAGCAGGGACTGGGCAGCCTCAACCGTGGGCGGCTCGCCCGGTCGCAGCTTCCGGTAGATGTCCAGCAAGGCGTCTTCGCGGGTTTCGGTGGCGTCCTTCTCCAGCGTTGCGCGCATGGAGTCGTACTGGCCGAACTCTTCGAGGATCTGGCCTTCGGTCCAGCCGAGGGCCTTCAGCAGAACCGTGACGGACTGCTTGCGCTTGCGGTCGAGGCGAACGCCGACCTGGTCGCGCTTGTCGATTTCGAGTTCGAACCAGGCGCCGCGGGACGGGATGATCTTCGCGGTGAAGATGTCCTTGTCGCTGGTCTTGTCGGCGGTGCGCTCGAAGTAGGCGCCCGGGGAACGGACCAGCTGCGACACGACGACACGCTCGGTGCCGTTGACGACAAAGGTGCCCTTCTCGGTCATCAGCGGGAAGTCACCCATGAACACGGTCTGCTGCTTGATTTCGCCCGTGTTGTTGTTCATGAATTCGGCCTTGACGTACAGCGGAGCCGAGTACGTTGCGTCCCGGTCCTTGCACTCAGCCATCGTGTATTTCGGATCAGCGAACTCCGGCTCCGAGAAGCTCAGGGACATGGTGCCCTGGAAGTCCTCGATCGGGGAGATCTCTTCGAAGATGTCGGACAGACCCGAGGAGGTGGCGACGCTGAGGTCGCCTTCTTCTACGGCCTTGGCGACGCGTGCCTGCCAGCGTTCGTTTCCGACCAGCCAGTCAAAGCTGTCCGTTTGCAGGGCAAGCAGATTCGGAACGTCAAGAGGTTCGTGAATCTTTGCGAATGAGAGCCGGCGGGTTGCACCGTCGGTGCTGTCGGCATTGATAGCGGTTGCAGCGTTGTTTACATTAGAGGTGCTCGAGGCGACCAAGAGGGATCCTTCCACAGACCTTCAGGCGTTTTCAGATCTCCCCCGTTATGCACCCTGCGGAGTGACTCCGCAGTGCTACCAATCCGGTTCCGCTATATGACCCGGGACCCGCGCTGACCATGCTGGTGCCGTTGTTGACGGCACATTGACGGCGCAGCTGCCAGGCTAAGCCCACCGCAATATGAAGGCTGAAGGTAAACAGGGAAGACGCAAATATCTACGATACGGCAAAGCAACCTACTTGTCTACCCCACTTCCGTTCCGATTGCAAGCACCGGGCTGGCGCCCGGACGCGGAAGCCTGCCTTCCCGGCAGGGACCGGAGCCGAATGGATAGGTGACGGGGCTCACGATAACCTAGGCATACATCGTTAATGATCGGAAGAGAAAATCATGAACAACTCCGCAGACAACAATGATGTTGTCATCCTTGCCGCCGCCCGCACGCCGCAGGGCCGACTCAACGGCCAGCTGGCCAGCTTCACGGCCGTAGAGCTCGGCGCCCACGCCATCCGCGCAGCCCTGGCCGCCAGCGGGGTGAAGACCGACCAGGTGGACTCCGTGGTCATGGGCCAGGTGCTGCAGGCCGGCGCCGGCCAAAACCCGGCCCGCCAGAGCGCCATCGCCGCGGGCATCGGCTGGAACGTTCCCACCGTCACCATCAACAAGGTCTGCCTCTCCGGCCTCACCGCCGTGATCGACGCGGCCCGGATGATCCGCAGCGGCGACGCCACGGTCGTCGTCGCCGGCGGCCAGGAGTCCATGACCCGGGCCCCGCACATCCTGCCGGGCTCCCGGCAGGGCTGGACCTACGGAACCGTCCAGGCGCTCGACGTCGCCGCGCACGACGGCCTGACCGATGCCTTCGACGGCCAGTCAATGGGGCTGTCGACGGAGTCCAGGAACCTCACCCTCGGCATCGACCGCGCCTCGCAGGACGAGGTCGCGGCCGGCTCGCACCAGCGCGCCGCGCGGGCCGCGAAGGACGGCGTGTTCGACGGCGAGATTGCCCCGATCAGCGTCAAGCAGCGCAAGGGCGATCCGGTCATCGTGGCGGCCGATGAGGGCATCCGCCCGGACACCACCGTTTCCTCGCTCGCCGGGCTGCGGGCGGCATTCGTCACGGACGGAACGATCACCGCCGGCAATTCCTCCCCGCTGTCCGACGGCGCCGCCGCCCTGGTGCTGTCCTCCCGCAAATTCGCTGAGGACAACGGGCTGGAGTACCTGGCCGTCGTGGGCAAGCCGGGGCAGGTGGCCGGTCCCGACAACTCGCTCCATTCCCAGCCCTCCAATGCGATCAGGAACGCGCTGGACAAGGCCGGCTGGTCCACCGCGGACCTGGATTTCATCGAGATCAACGAGGCATTCGGCTCAGTGGCCGTCCAGTCCCTGAAGGACCTGGACTACCCGCTGGAGAAGTGCAACATCCACGGCGGCGCCATCGCCCTGGGGCACCCGATCGGGGCATCCGGCGCCCGGCTGGCGTTGCACGCGGCACACGAACTGAAGCGCCGGGGCACCGGCAAGGCTGCGGTGTCCTTGTGCGGCGGCGGCGGGCAGGGCGAAGCCCTCCTCCTCTACCGCGACTGAGCCGGTCATGACGGACAGCGGGACCGGAGGCGGCGGCGCCGCGGGCGCGGGCCGGGAGCGATTCCTGGCCGACGCCGCGGCGCGCGGGCTTGAGGTCAGAGTCGTCGAGCGCCTTGCCGCGAACAGCCTCGAGGACGCGGCCCGGATACTGGGCATCCAGCCGGCCGACATTGTGAAGTCCCTGGTCGTCAGGCACAAAGACGGCAGCTTCCTGTTCGCCCTGATTCCCGGCGACCGGCAGATTTCCTGGCCCAAGTTCCGGGCGCTGGTGGGCGTCAACAAGCTGTCGCTGCCCACGGCGGAGGTCGCACTGGAGGCTACGGGCTACGCGCGCGGCACCATCACCCCGCTCGGCAGCACCGTCGCGTGGCCGGTGTACGCCGACTGCACCATCGCGGGCCGGCGCATTTCGATGGGTGCCGGGGAGCACGGCTTCAGCGCGTTCGTCGACGCCGATGCCCTGACAGCCGCACTGGACGCCGTCGTCGCGGATATTTCGGAACCAAACTAGCTGGGGCGGGTTAACTGCACCGGGTTAACTGGCAACGCGGGGTCGACCTGACCCCGCGCTGCCGCGATATGCGGCCCGCCTTCGTGGGCGGAACCGGGCCGGAACGCAGGAAACCCCGCCCACCGAAGTGGACGGGGTTTCCCGGAGCAGCGAGTTACTTGAGGGTAACGCGAGCGCCAGCTTCTTCGAGCTGTGCAACAGCCTTCTCGGCAGCTTCCTTGGTGACGCCTTCGAGGATGGCCTTCGGAGCGCTGTCAACAACGTCCTTTGCTTCCTTGAGGCCCAGGGAAGTGATTGCGCGAACTTCCTTGATCACTGCGATCTTCTTGTCGCCCGGGTGCTCCAGGATGACGTCGAATGCAGTCTGCTCTTCTTCTTCTGCAGCACCGCCGGCAGCGGGGCCAGCAACGGCGACAGCAGCAGCGGTAACTTCGAAGGTCTCTTCGAAGAGCTTAACGAACTCGGAGAGCTCGATGATGGTCAGTTCCTTGAAAGCTTCAATGAGCTCTTCGTTGGTGAGCTTCGCCATGGTGTGGCGTCCTTCCTATAGTGGTGCTCGGCGGCCTGGGCCTTTGCCTTCACACCGGAGTCTGGTTTAGAGAGTTAGTTCTCTTCGGGGGCTGCGGCTTCGGCCGGAGCCTCAGCCTCTGCTGCTGCATCGGCGGGAGCGTCAACAGGGGCTTCGTCAGCGGCGGGAGCCTCGGCAGCTGCCGGTGCACCGTTCTCTTCTTCAAGCTTGAGGCGCAGAGCGTCAATGATGCGTACAGCGGCGGCAGCAGGAGCCTTGAGGATGCCTGCAACCTTGGCGAGCTGCAGCTCGCGGGACTCGAGTGCTGCCAGGGCAGCAACTTCGCTGGCGTTCAGTGCCTTGCCCTCGAAGTAACCGGTCTTGATAACCAGCTGCTTGTTGGTCTTGGCAAAATCCGTCAGGCTCTTGGCAGCGGCAACTGCGTCACCCTTGATGAACGCGATTGCAGTGGGGCCGGCGAGCTGGCCGTCGAATGCTTCGACACCAGCTTCCTTGGCTGCAATGGCGGTCAGGGTGTTCTTGACGACCGAGAACTTGGTGTCCTGGCCGAGAGAGACACGCAGCTGCTTGAGCTGTGCAACGGTGAGCCCACGGTATTCGGTCAGGACAGCGGCGTTCGATTCATTAAAATCGTTGGTGATCTCAGCTACTGCTGAAACCTTGCTAGGCGTTGCCATAACCCTCCTTCCGGGGATAGTGCCGGTGTTCCCGGTCCCCGCTCAACAGAGCTAAAACTAAAAAACGCCCCGCGCAGATGCACGGGGCTTGTCTCGACGCGGTCCATGACCGCGGAGCTTTGCTTCGTTCACCTGCGCCGGCCGCCCTATGTTCAGGGTCCTTCGTCTGGAGATCCACTGGCCCTCCCCGGCGCGACTGCAGAAGTGAGCCTTGCTTGGGAGAGTGGATTTCCAACAACCGACGGTCTTTGGTCCCCCCAGCTTACGGGACACCGTGCGTGTGCTCCAAATCGGGTCGCAGCAGCATCGCCCCAGGCGTTCAGCTGACGCTCGGCCCGAAGTCCGGCAGTTCTTTCTGCCAGATCCCGGTTACGCCCGCGGTGGTGAAGCCGAGCTGCTGGTTGACCTTGAGCAGGTAGCGGTTTTCCGGCGCGTTCCAGGTGTAGAGGACCCGGGCGTCCGGGAACTGTTCGGTCAGCCGCTCCGTGTTGGCGACCTTGATCAGGAGGCCGAGTTTGTTGCCGCGGTGCTCCTGAAGGACCACCGTGTCGTCCTGGAAGACGACGTCGGGGCGCAGCGCGAGGACGCTGATGGTGGTCAGGCCCACGAGCTCCCCGCTGCCGATGTGTTCGACGGCGGTGACCACTGTCCGGCGCCCCTGCGCGATGGTGACCTCCTCCGCCTCGCGGAGGATCCGGCCGTCGAACACCATGTCCCCGGTTTCCACCCCGGGAACACCGTCCTCGCCCGCTCGGTTTTCCAGCGCCGCGACGGCCTCGAGCCACTGGGCCGGACAGCGGTCCGTCCAGTGGTGGAGGCGGTAGCGGCCCCCGTTGGCCGACTCGGCTTCTGCTTCGAGCTCGGCGACGAGCTTGCTGTCGAGCGGCAGGGTGCAGGCGCTGAACTGCTCGATGTGCTGCAGGGTGTAGCCGGTGTGCGTGGCGAATTCGACCTCCCGGCTGCTCAGCGGCACGAAGCCGAGCCCGCTCCCGGGCACCAGCTGCCCGGCCTCGGTGTCGGCCAGGGACGCCCCCGGATGGTTGGTGTCGATCAGGATCGTGTGCCGGCCCTCGTCGCGCGCGAAGTGTTCGGCCGCCTCAAGCAGTTGCCGGCCCACGCCCTGGCCCTGGAATTCCGGCAGGATATCGAGCGTGAATTCGGCCATGTCGAGGTTGTCCGCGAGCGGCAGCGCGATGTCCACGGCTCCGACGATCTCGCCGTCGATCTTGGCCACGAGGATGACCTGGCGTTCGTAGGGGTCCGCCATTTCCAGCAGCTTTTCCTGCGGGGCGTAGGCGAGATCGTCACTCCCCCAGGTCTGCATGCGCACCTTGCGGCCGACTTCGACGGCGGCCAGGAAGTCAGCGGCGTCCGGCCCGTCCACGGAATCGGGGATCCACAGCTGTTCAATCCGTACGTCGTTTGCCATAGAGGACATCATCCCAGCCGTTCTGCCATCCACTACGGGTGCCGGAAGCCCGGCTTGGGCCGGGCTTTCAACCGCCAGCATATGCCGGTTTGCTCCGCCGTTCCATGGGTTACGCCGCGACCACCCGCTGCCACTCGCCGTCGTACCCTGCGGGCCGGAAGCCGAGGGAGACGTTGATCGCCAGCATGTGGTCGTTCTCCGCGGCGTTGAAGGTGACCACTCGTTCCACCGCCGGGTACCCGGACCGGAGCCGGCGGATGTTGAGGAGTTTCACCAGCATGCCGAGCCTGTGTCCGCGGTGGCTGGCGGCTACAAGGGTGTCGTCCTGGTCGGCCAGCCACGGCTTCGAGGCGGTGAGCTGCAACACCGAATAGGCGGCCAGTTCCCCGCTGCCCCGGTGCCTCGCGGCCGCCACGAGGGACACCATGCCGGCCCGCTTCCAGGTGTCCTCAACGTGCCGGACCCGCGCGGTGTCCCACCGCTCCGCGTCGTAGCTCAGCTCCCCGGACGGTGCATCCGTGCTCATCCGCGACATCAGGACCGCAAGCTGCTCCGCATGTTCGTCCGGGCAGCGGTCGGTCCAGGACAGGAGCTCATACTCCTCCCCTGCCTTGGCCAAGGCCTCCCGCTCCAAGGCATCCCAGCCGCCGGCATATGCCGGCACGTTGAGGACGCTGAAGCGCTCGACCTGCTCAAGGCGGTAGCCAGCCTTCAGGGCGAACCGGACGCCCCGCGCCACTGCAGGCAGCGCGCCGGTTCCGGTCGCGGGCCTGACCAGGCCAGGTGCGTCGGCGTCGAAATCGGCGGGGTGTTCCGTAAAGCTTTGCAGGATGGTGCGGCCCTCGGCATGCACCAGCGCCTCCGCGTGCTTCAGCAGCGTCCGGCCGATCCCCCGGCCGGTGAATTCATTCAGCACCTGGACGTGCACAAGGGCGCAACGAAGGTTCTCCTGGGCGTCGCATCTGATCCACGAACTGCCCACCACCCGCCCTTCCTGGCGCACGAAGAAGAGCCGGACCGTGCGGTAGGCGTTGTCCCGCCAGCCCTGCAGCCGGGCCGCTGGCGTGGCTGACCGGTCGAGGTTGCCCCAGGTTTCGAGCGTCAGGGCATCGCAGAGTTCCCCGACGGCCAGGAAGTCGGCGGAATCAGCGGCGGCGGGGATGACGAGGGGTTCGATGAGGTACGGCGCTGTAGTCACCGGGACAGCCTAACCGGCGCCCGGAATGCAGAAAAGACCGCCCCGCAGCTGCGGGACGGTCTCTGCTGTGAAGCCTGCTGAGGCTTAGACCTCGGTCAGTACCTTGGTGACGTTGGGGTCAACCGAGACGCCCGGGCCAAACGTGGTGGCGACGGTGGCCTTCTGGATATAGCGGCCCTTGGAAGCGGACGGCTTGAGGCGAAGAACCTCTTCCAGAGCGGCTGCGTAGTTCTCGGCCAGCTTGAGAGCGTCGAAGGAAACCTTGCCGATGATGAAGTGCAGGTTCGAGTGCTTGTCGACGCGGAAGTCGATCTTGCCGCCCTTGATGTCGTTGACGGCCTTGGCGACGTCAGCGGTCACGGTGCCGGTCTTCGGGTTCGGCATCAGGTTACGCGGACCCAGGACCTTACCGAGGCGGCCAACCTTGCCCATGAGGTCAGGGGTGGCAACGGCGGCGTCGAAGTCGGTCCAGCCGGCTGCGATCTTTTCGATCAGGTCATCGGAACCGACGAAGTCGGCGCCGGCAGCGATTGCTGCTTCGGCCTTGTCGCCCGTTGCGAAGACGAGAACGCGGGAGACCTTACCGGTGCCGTGCGGCAGGATAACGGTGCCGCGGACCATCTGGTCGGCCTTACGCGGGTCGACGCCGAGGCGGAAAGCAACCTCAACGGTGGCGTCGAACTTGGACGGGTTGGTGTCCTTGGCCAGCGTCACTGCCTCGAACGGCGCGTAGAACTTCTCCGCGTCGATCTTGGCGGCGGCTGCCTCATATGCTTTGCTGCGCTTTGCCATGCTGCTTATTCTCCTTGTGCAGTTGTGGTCTGCGGACCGCGCTGGGCCCTGCCACAGTCAAGATTCCGGCTGTTTTGTCCGGATTTCCGACATTTCAATGATTAGGTGGTGCCGGTTGCCCGGCGGTAAAGGCTATTAGCCTTCGACGGTGATACCCATGGAGCGGGCGGTGCCGGCGATGATCTTCGCGGCGCCTTCGAGGCTCGTGGCGTTGAGGTCTTCCATCTTGGTGGTGGCGATCTCGTTGACCTGTGCCTGCGTCAGCTTGGCAACCTTGACGGTGTGCGGGGTCGGTGAACCCTTGGCAACGCCTGCAGCCTTCTTGATGAGCTCCGCGGCCGGCGGAGTCTTGGTGATGAACGTGAATGAACGGTCCTCGTAGACCGTGATTTCAACCGGAATAACGTTGCCGCGCTGGGCTTCCGTCGCGGCGTTGTACGCCTTGCAGAATTCCATGATGTTGACACCGTGCTGGCCAAGCGCAGGACCAATCGGCGGGGCCGGGTTAGCGGCACCTGCCTGGATCTGCAGCTTGATGAGGCCGGTGACCTTCTTCTTGGGAGCCAATGTAGGTCCTTCTCTCAAATACGTCCTGGGACACAGGAGCGTGCCTCAGGTTGGTGGCCGCCATGGCGAGGCGGCCGGCCGCTCCGTGGCTGCTAAGCGGGCAGTCCGGAGCGAATTCTTTGCGGAAAGCTAGATCTTGCTGACCTGGTTGAATGCCAGCGTCACAGGGGTCTCGCGCTCGAAGATGGAGACCAGGACCACGAGGGTCTGGGAATCGACCTTGATCTCGGAGATCGTCGCAGGCAGGGTCTCGAACGGGCCCTCCTTGACGATGACCGATTCGCCGACCTCGAAGTCGACGTCGATCTGCGCGGCGGCGTGCTTGATCGGCTTGCCCTTCTCGGCCTGCTCTTCCTCGAAGACCGGGGCGAGCATGGAGAACACCTCATCGAGGCGCAGCGGAACCGGGTTGTGGGCGTTGCCCACGAAGCCGGTGACACCGGGAGTGTGGCGGACGGCGCCCCAGGAGGCATCCGTCAGGTCCATGCGGACCAGGACGTAGCCGGGGATGCGGACGCGGTTGATGACCTTGCGCTGAGCGTTCTTGATCTCAACGACTTCCTCCATCGGAACCTGGATTTCGAAGATGTAATCTTCCATGTCCAGAGTCTGGATGCGGGTTTCCAGGTTTGCCTTTACGCGGTTTTCGTAGCCGGCGTAGGAGTGGATGACAAACCAGTCACCCTCCTGGCGGCGCAGTTTGGCCTTGAACTCATCGGCCGGGTCTACCTCAGCGGCGGCAGCGGCAGCGGCCAGGGCGTCGCCCGACTCGTCGTCGGATTCTGCATCGTCGTCTTCTGCGTCGGCAGCTTCTTCGTCAGATTCTGCATCTTCAGATTCTGCGTCGTCGGCTACAGCCTCTGCATCTGCCTCAGCGACGTCGGATTCGGGCGCAGCAGACGCAGCCTCGGACTCGTCCGTGGTTTCCACCGCGGCGTCCTGGCTCTTATCCAGCTCAGTCTCAGTTACCTCGAGCTCCTGCTCAGACACTTGGTCTCCTGCTTCCTCATTGCCTTACATGCCTATTTAAATGACTCAATTCCGCACACTCCGCGGACGCTCCGGTTGCCCGGGGATATCCACGCAGTCTGCGGACCGGTCGCGTTAGCGGTCCGTGGGCGCCGTGCCGCCGAAGACCCAGCTCACTCCGGTCCCGAAGGCCAGGTCCAGCAGGGTCACGATAAGCATCATGATGGCCACGAACACCAGCACCACGAGCGTGTAGTTGATCAGTTCCTTGCGGGTCGGTGCGACGACCTTCTTCAGTTCGCCGATGACCTGGCGGACGAAGAGCGCAATTCGAGCGAAGAAGCCGGCTTTCGCGGCGTTCTTGGTGGGGCGGCCTTTGGAGCTGCTGGCAGCTGTTTCGGTCACCTGGTCCTCACTCATCCTCGCAATGTCGGATACCCGGCTCTGAACTGAACCATGGTTGCTGCGCTTGCTCCGGTTCACCCGGAACAGCTTGCGCAGGGCAGACAGGACTCGAACCTGCAACCTGCGGTTTTGGAGACCGCTGCGCTACCAATTGCGCCACTACCCTATGGATCAAAAACCCCGCCAACGGCCAATCCCCAGACTTCTCTGAGGCGCAGGCCATCATCGTGTTTTCAACACCGGAGAACCAGTCTACGCAACAACTGCGCCTACGTCGAACCGGCCCGTCCGGACCGTGGTGTGTCGGCGAAATCATCTGACGCTGCTGCAGTCACATTTCCGCGCCGGCACCCCGGGCGATCCGCTGATCAGCATAGAGTAGATTCCGTCGAATCCCACAAACAGCCCTCCAGCTGCAAGCGAAGAATGGACCCGCCATGCCTGCCGCCCGCATTTCACAGCGCATTTCCGCCATAGCCGAATCCGCCACATTGGCTGTCGATGCCAAGGCGAAGGCGCTCAAGGCGGCCGGCCGGCCGGTCATCGGCTTCGGCGCCGGCGAACCGGACTTCCCGACCCCCGATTACATTGTGCAGGCCGCCATCGAGGCCGCCAGCCAGCCGAAGTACCACCGGTACTCGCCCGCCGGCGGCCTGCCCGAACTGAGGCAGGCCATCGCGGACAAGACGTTCCGGGACTCCGGCTACAAGGCCGAGGCGTCCCAGGTGCTGGTGACCAACGGCGGCAAGCAGGCCGTCTACAACACCTTCGCCACCCTGCTGGACCCGGGCGACGAGGTCATTGTCCCGACGCCGTTCTGGACCACCTACCCCGAGGCCATCCGGCTCGCCGGCGGCGTTCCGGTCGAGGTGTTTGCCGGGCCGGAACAGGAATACCTGGTCACCGTGGAGCAGCTGGACGCGGCCCTCACGGACCGCAGCAAGATCCTCCTGTTCGTCTCGCCGTCCAACCCGACGGGCGCCGTCTACTCGCCGGAGCAGGTCAAGGAGATCGGCCAGTGGGCCGCGTCCAAGGGGCTGTGGGTGGTCACCGATGAGATCTACGAGCACCTGACCTACGACGGCGTGCCCTTCACCTCGATCGCGACGGCCGTGCCGGAACTGGGCGACAAGGTGGTCATCCTCAACGGCGTGGCCAAGACCTATGCCATGACCGGCTGGCGGGTGGGCTGGATGATCGGTCCGGCGGACGTCATCAAGGCCGCCACGAACCTGCAGTCCCACGCCACGTCCAACGTCTCGAACATCCCGCAGGTCGCGGCCCTCGCGGCGGTCTCCGGCCCGCTGACCGCCGTCGACGAGATGAAACTCGCCTTCGACCGCCGACGCAAGGCGATTGTGGCGGGCCTGAACGCCATTGAGGGCGTCGAATGCCCGACGCCGAAGGGTGCGTTCTATGTCTATGCGGACGTCCGGGCCCTGCTGGGCAAGGAGTTCCCCTCCGCCGCCGGACCGGTCCGGCCGGCAACGTCGGCCGAGCTGGCCACGCTGATCCTGGACGAGGTCGAGGTGGCCGTGGTTCCCGGGGAGGCGTTCGGCCCCTCGGGCTACCTCCGCCTGTCCTACGCCCTCGGCGACGAGGACCTGGCCACCGGCGTCGCCCGTCTCCAGGACTTCCTCGGCAAAGCCAAATAGTCCCGCTTCCAACCCCGTTGCGCTATCACTTCTAGTCCTTATCCGGCGCGGATAAGGACTAGAAGTGATAGCGCATCTCGGTTCTAGAGGAGCCGGCGTTCGGCCGCCCAGCGGGTCAGCTCGTGCCGGCTGGAGAGCTGGAGTTTGCGCAGCACCGCGGAGACGTGGGTCTCCACCGTCTTGATCGAGATGAACAGCTCCTTGGCGACTTCCTTGTAGCTGTAACCGCGGGCAATCAGCCGCATGACCTCGAGTTCCCGGGCCGAGAGCCGGTCCAGCTCGTCGTCGGCGATGTCCGCGGGCGCGGTACCGAAGGCATCCAGGACAAACCCTGCCAGCCGCGGTGAGAAGACGGCGTCGCCTCCTGCCACCCGGCGCACGGCGTCGGATATTTCCGCCCCGGAAATGGTCTTGGTGACATAGCCGCGCGCCCCGGCGCGGATGACCGAGACCACGTCTTCCGCCGCGTCGGAGACGCTCAGGGCCAGGAACCGGGTGCCGCCCAGCAGCGGTACGGAACCGGCGATCACCTCGCGTCCGCCGCCACCCAGCCCGCCGGGCAGGTGGACGTCCAGCAGCACGACGTCGGGGCGCACCGCGGCGATGACGGCAACGGCCTCCTCGACGGTCCCGGCCTCGCCCGCGACGATGATGGCGGGATCCAAGTCGGCTTTGAGGCCGGACCGGAAGATGGCATGGTCATCCACGATCACGACCCGGATTGACCGGACCGCACCTCCTGCAGCTGTGGTGCTCACAGTTTTACCTCTCCGTTGTCGGTGGCGGCCGTGGCGGCGGGCAGCTCCAGCCTGAGCCGCACCTCGGTGCCGTCCGGGCTGCTGATGATGGCGGCCTTGCCGCCGTGCCTGTTCATCCGGCCGATGATCGATTCGCGGACGCCGAGCCGGTCCGCGGGGACCGAATCCGGATCAAATCCGGGTCCCCGGTCCTTCACAAAGACCTCCGCGGCCCCGTCGGTCACTTCCAGGTAGACGGACACTGCGCCGCCGCCGTGGCGGGCGGCGTTCAGCATGGCCTCGCGGGCCGCCTGGACCAGGGCCTCGTGCCGTTCAGCCATGGCGCAGTCGCCGACGCTTACGACCTCCACGGCATGGCCGAGCGCATCTTCCACTTCCGCCGCGGCCGCCTTGATTCCTTCGGACAGCTGACCAGCTTCCTTGCCCGGGTCCCGGTACAGCCAGCCCCGCAGCTCGCGTTCCTGGGCGCGCGCCAGCCGGACGACGTCGTGCTCGTTGCCGGCGCGCCGCTGGATCAGGGCCAGGGTCTGGAGCACCGAGTCGTGCAGGTGGGCGGCGATCTCGGCCCGTTCGGTGGCGCGGACCCGCCCGGCGCGTTCCGCCTCCAGATCGCGCCAGAACTTCAGGCCCCAGGGCAGCAGCACGAGGGCCACGCCGCCGAGCACCGCGACGGAGGCCAGCAGAGCCAGCCAGGTCTGCTCCCAGGAACCCGAGCCGGAGACCATCACCAGGACACCGGCGACCACCAGCGCGAGTCCGGCCGCGAGCCGGGCCCAGCCACCGGCCTGGTGGGCCTTGGTCTTGTCCACAAGGCCCGCCCGCCGGGTTTCATCGAGCTGCATCCAGGCGATGGCGGCGCCGCCAAGGATCGCCGCGGCAGGAATCAGCGTGCCCAGTGGAACGTCCAGGCCGAGCAGCCGGGCGATCAGGATTCCCGCGGCCAGCAGCAGGCCCGCGCCGAGCAGGATCTCCTTGCCGTAACGCATTCCCGGGACCCGGCTGCGCCAGGGCTCCGTAGCCGGCTCCGTTGAGGCGCCGGCGGGACCCTGCGGCCGGGCGGTGGCGTGCGGAGGTCCCGGATCGTAGGGCGCGGCGGAGATCCCCGCATAGGGTTCGCTCACGGCGGGCGCAATGGGCGACGCCGGGCGGCGGGCGGTGCGCCTGGCGTTCTCGTCCGCGGTGGGGACCATGATCCAAAGCCACGCGTAGAACGCGAAGCCCGCTCCGCCGGCGAGGGCCGCCACCACCATGCCGATCCGCACCATCCGCACCGGCCAGCCCAGATGGCGGGCGAGGCCTGCGCAGACACCGGCAATGACACGGTTGCTGCTGCGGACCAGCGGCGGGCGGGAAACAGCGGTTGTCATGGAACAATCCAAGCACGGATCAGGGTTCCCCGGAGGCCTTTCGGACCCGAACCGGGGCTGACTCAGGGACAGTTCAGGGTATCCCCCAGTAGAGCGGAAACCCGGCGGAGGGCAGGATCGAAGTATGAATCCGCACACTCCGCACCCTGATGAGGGCCACGACCCTTCGGCCCGTCCCGAAGCACAACCCGGCACCCCTGCCGAACAGCCCGCCGACCCCGCCGGCAGCCCCGCCGAACAGCCCACCGACACCGCCGGCCGCCCCGAGGACCAATCCGCAGGCCAGCCGGCCGGCCCCGGAACACTGCCCCCGCCGCCGCTCTACTACGGAGCGACGCCGCCGCCGGCAGGAGCCCAGCCCCTGGGCTTCTTCGACTGGATCCGCAGCCAGGGGATCCAGCGCGGGCGGGACCGCTGGGTCGGCGGCGTCGCCAGCGGCATCGCCCGGCGAACGGGCGTCGATCCCCTAATTGTCCGCGGCATCCTGATCGTACTGACGGTCTTCGCGGGCGTCGGAGTGCTCCTCTACGGCATTGCCTGGGCCCTGCTGCCCGAGCCCGACGGCCGCATCCACGTCCAGGAGGCCGCCGCCGGCCGGTGGTCCGCCGGCATGACCGGTGCCCTGATCACCACGATCATCGGTTTCCCCAGCCTGGGCAACGGCGTCTGGGGCTGGGACCGGCGCGGCTTCGGCGGCTTCATCTGGGCCATCTTCTGGGTGGGGGGCATCATCTACCTCATCTACTACCTGACACAACGCAACAAGGCACGGAATGGAACAGCGCCCATGTCCTCGCACTCACCGGCCTACGGCGGGCCCGGCCCCCAGCAGCCAAGCTACGCCCAGGCCGGCTACACGCAGCCAATGAACGCCCAGTCAAGCCACGCCCAGACAGGCAGTCCGCTGCCGAGCTATGCCCCATCCGGGTACGACACGGTGCCCGGCCCGGCCTGGGGCGTCCCACCTCCGTCCGGGCCCACGCCCCCGCCAGGCGGCGGCTACCGGCCCGTCCCCGGCGGGAGTCCCGTACCGCCGGGCAAAGCCCGCAACGTTGGCCCGGGCGCGCCCGCCGTGGCAGTCACGGCCGGACTCGCACTCCTGGTCGGCGGCGGCATCAAGGCGCTCGACGCCGGCCACCTTGTCAACCTCGGCGAATCCAGCAACGCCGTCGTCTGGGCGAGCGGGGCGGCCGTCCTGGGACTCGGGATCCTCTTCGCGGGGCTGAGGGGACGCACCTCGGGCATCCTCGGGTTCTTCGCCGCGGTGGCCCTGATCATCGGGGGCATCTTCAACGTGGTCCCGAACGGCGACCGGTTCCGCTTCCAGAATGCCGACTGGTCCCCGGCCAGCATCGAGCAGGCCCGCGTCGGGTTCGAGATCACGGGCGGCACGGGAACCGCGGACCTGACAACGCTGGCACTCAACCCGCCGCTGGGCACCGACGTCGTGGTCCCCATCGACGCGACGGCCAGCAACCTCACCGTGGTCATCCCGGGAACTGTGCCCGTGCAGATCCAGGCGGACATGACGATGGGCAACCTCAACGAGGGCGGCCGGAGCCACGGCGGAATGACCACCCAGCAAAGCGACTACAACACCGGCCTGCCGGGAGCCCGGCTGATCCTCAAGATCTCCGGCACCGCCAGCAACGTGACGATCCAGGAAGGGAACTGACATGAGCAGCTTTGACGAAACGACCGGCAGCGTGCCGACCACCCCCCTGCAGTCCGGGGAACCGGAACTGCGGGACGGCTCCCCCGCCCGTGTCGGAACCATCGTCTGGGGGCTGATTGTGCTGGCCCTCGCCCTGCTGATCATCGTGTCCCGGCTCGGCCTGGTGGCCCTGGACGGAACCTACGTGCTGATCGGGCTGATGATCGGAGCCGGGGCGGCCCTCGTGATCGGCGGGCTTCTCTCGGCCGGCGGGCGTGACAAAGATTCATCGACAGGGAAGTCTTAACCCATGGATAAATTCTTCAGCACCGTCCGGGGCCTTGGCCTGAATCGTGGTCCGCAGCGCTGGTTGGGCGGTGTCTGCGGCGGGATCGCCGCCAAATTGAACGTGGACGTGGCCTTCGTCCGGATCGCGTTCCTTCTTTTCGCCCTGTTGCCGGGCCCCGCGTTCGTGTTCTACCTCGCGGCCTGGCTGGTCCTCCCGGACCAGCGGAACGCAATCGTCCTCGAATCCTTCCTCGACAAGCGCTCAAGCCAGCCCTGAGGCCCGCCCCGTCGGTCCGGGACTGACCACGCCTCAACCGCGCGGACCCGTCCCGGGCGCCCTTCCGACGCCCCCGCCAGTGCCCCCTCCCGTCAGGAGGGGGCACTTCCGCCGTGGTAACCATTTGTGTCCTGCCCCACATCCGCCACTAGACTCTAGGGTGAGCTCAGCGTGGCGCTCTGCCTGCACACCTTCGAACCAGGATTTGAGCCGAGACATGAAAATTGGAATCCTCACCAGCGGCGGAGACTGCCCCGGACTGAACGCCGTCATCCGTGGCGCCGTCCTCAAGGGCATCGCCGTCCATGGCCACGAATTCGTGGGATTCCTGGACGGCTGGCGCGGCGTCGTCGAAGCCGACATCATCGATATCCCCCGGACCCTGGTCCGCGGCATCGCCAAGCAGGGCGGGACCATTCTGGGCACGTCCCGCACCAACCCCTTCGAGAACAACGGCGGCCCCGAGGTCATCAAGGCCAACATGGACCGCCTGGGCATCGACGCCATCATTGCCATCGGCGGCGAAGGGACCCTGGCCGCTGCCAAGCGCCTCACCGACGCCGGGCTGAAGATCGTGGGTGTCCCCAAAACGGTCGACAACGACCTTGACGCCACCGACTACACCTTCGGCTTCGATACCGCCGTCGAGATCGCCACCGAGGCGATCGACCGTCTGCGCACCACGGGGGAATCCCACCACCGCTGCATGATCGCCGAAGTCATGGGCCGCCACGTGGGCTGGATCGCGCTGCACGCCGGCATGGCCTCCGGCGCCCATGCCATCCTGATCCCCGAGCAGAAGGCCTCGATGGAACAGATCGCGGACTGGGTCCGCTCGGCCCACGACCGCGGCCGCGCGCCGCTGGTTGTGGTCGCGGAAGGCTTCGTCCCGGACGGCCAGGAGACGCCGCACTCCGAACGCGGCCTCGACACCTTCGGCCGGCCCCGGCTGGGCGGCATCGCCGAACGCCTCGCCCCTGAACTCGAGGCGATGACGGGCATCGAGACCCGCGCCACGGTACTCGGCCACATCCAGCGCGGCGGCGTCCCGACGGCGTTCGACCGGGTCCTCGCCACCCGTCTGGGCATGGCTGCCATCGACTCGGTGGTGGAACAGCGCTGGGGAACCATGGTCTCCCTCAACGGCACTGACATCGTCCACGTGGGCTTCGATGCCGCCCTCGGCAACCTCAAGGCAGTCCCGCAGCACCGCTATGACGAGGCCGCGGTCCTCTTCGGCTGAGCCGCCGTTTGGCCTGCCGGCTGGGCCGGAGTGCGGCCGCCGGTAGGTAGGGTTGAGTCATGAGTCTTGAGCCCGGTTCCGCAGACATCATCCAGCTCGCGTGGGCGCGCCACTTGGGGTTCGACGACGCCGAGTTCGCTGCCTCGGCCGGCGAACGGCTCACCCGGGCGGATGAGTCCCGCCGGACGGTCGATTTCGTCCGCCTGTTCGGCACCTCCGCTTTGGTGGGTCCGCAGCGGGTCCTCGATGCCGCCGTCGGGATTTCCGACGAGGAGCTGGCCCAGCACGTCACCCTGCTCACCATTACCCGTCCGCACGGCGGCCACGGCATGGGCGCGGCAGCCCTGTTCTTCGCGGACGAGTTGCCCCTGCTGCAGCCTGCCGAGGAGCTTAAGGTCGCCCATGGAAACCCGGAAGCCGTGGAACTGGAGGGCCGCTGCCCGCCGGACGACGTCAACGAGGTCCGGCTCTCCGGGCTGCCGCACCGCTACACGATCATGCGCGACGACGCCGGCCGCTCCGTTCCCGTGGCATGCGGGGCGTATTCGGAGTGGGAGGGCATCCTCGCCGACCTCGGGGTCCTGGTGGATCCCGAGTGGCGCCGCCGGGGCCTGGGCTCGCTGGCCGCCTCCATCGCCTCCCACGAGGCGCTCACCTCGGGCCTGACGCTCCAGTGGCGCTCCGACGTCAGCAACAAGGGCTCGCTGGCCATCGCCCGGAGCCTGGGCTTCGCCGCCGGCGGCATCCAGACCAGCGTGTTGCTGGGCTGATCCGGATGCCGGCTGGCGTCAGCGCGGCTGTGCCGGGCTCTGCACGCCGGCTGGTGCCTCCGCCGGCGCGGAACCGGGGGCAGCACCCCAGCCCTGGACAGGCTGGGGTTTGGCGAAGAACAGCACCACCGCTGCGCCCAGCAGGATGACTACGGCCGGCAGCAGGATGGACTGCCCCATCGCCGTCGAGAAGCCCTCATGCAGGGCATCGGGCAGGGCGCCGCCAAAGGACATCGGGCTGGCTTCCCCGGACCCGCCCGGCGCTGCCGGAAGTTCCGCCGCGAGCCGGGCCTGGATGAGCACCGCGATGGCGGCGCTGCCAAGGACCGCGCCGATCTGGCGGGTGGTGTTGTACACCCCGGAGCCGGCCCCGGCCTGCCGCGGCGGCAGGTTCCGGGTTGCCGTGGTGCTCAACGGCGCCCAGATCCCCGCGTTGGCGAAACCGAGCACGGCACTCGGGAGCAGGAACAGCCAGAGGGGGGTGTCCGGGTGCATCAGGGAAGCGTTCCAGAACAGCGCCACCGCCATCAGGAGCAGGCCGGACGCGGTGATGTATTTCGGGTTGACCCGATCGATGATCTTGCCCACCACGGGGGCCAGACCGCCCGAGATCAGCGCCATCGGGACCATCATGAGCGCAGACTGCGTCGGCGTCAGGCCGCGGACAATCTGGTAGTAGAAGATCAGCGGCAGGCTGAAGGCCGTGACCGTGAACCCGACCGTGGTGATGCCGATGTTGGCAAGGGAGAAGTTGCGGTCCTTGAAGAGAGACAGCGGCAGCAGGGGCTCGCTGTCATTGAATTTGCGGCTCACCCGCTGCCACACGACGAACGCGGCAAGGACGACGATCCCGGCGATGATGAGTCCCCAGACCGTGACCGGCCCGGTGATGGTCCCCCAGTTGTAGGTCTCGCCCTCCTGGATGCCGAACACCAGCAGGAAGAGCCCGACGGCGCTGAGCAGCACGCCGGGGATGTCGAACTTGTGCGGGTGGGTGGTGAGGGAAGGCACAAACCGCAGCGCGAGGATGAAGCCGGCGATGCCCACCGGCACGTTGATGAAGAAGATCCATTCCCAGCCCAGCCCGTCCACCAGGACACCGCCGAGGATCGGTCCCACGAGGGTGGCGACGCCGGCTGTGGCGCCCCAGATGCCCATCGCGGCGCCGCGACGGTCCGGCGGGAAGATGCGGGTGATGACGGCCATGGTCTGCGGTGTCATCATCGCCGCGCCAAAGCCCTGGACCACGCGTGCCGCAATCAGCATCTGGACGTCGCCCGAGAGGCCGCACCAGAGCGAGGCGAGGGTGAACACGACAAGACCGGTCAGGTACAGCTTCTTGGGGCCGAACCGGTCACCGAGCCGGCCGGTGATGAGCAGCGGGACGGCATAGGCCAACAGATAGGCGCTGGTCACCCAGATCACCGCGTTGATGTCAGCGTTGAGTCCCTCCATGATCCGGGGGTTTGCCACCGAAACAATGGTGGTGTCGATCAGGATCATAAAGAATCCGATCACGAGGGACCATAGTGCCGGCCATGGCCTGGCTACGTTTTCCATGGGGTTCCTTAGATGCTGGTCGGTTGGTTGATAAGGCGGAAGCGGAGCCGCTTCCGGAGGGCGGCTACCAGGGCAGCTGGCCGTTGCCGAGCTGGTCCTGCAGGCCCCGGATCCAGCAGATCTCTGCGCGCAGCACGGTCTGCTGGTACTCCATGTCGATCCAATACTTGCGCTCGACGCCCTTTGCCCGGACCCGGCCCTCAGCGGCGACGAGGAAGTCGCACTGCTCCTGCAGGGCCTGGAGCCGGCGGTCCAGAAGGTCGATCACGACGCCGGCCGGCAGGTTGTAGGCCTCCGAGATGGCCAGCGGGAACGCGGGGTACTCGTTCACCGGGCTGGCCAGCATGTCCTGGAGCCTCTGGGTCAGGGCGTCCCTACCCGCTCCGGAGATCTCGTAGGTGGTCCGTTCCGGGCGGTTGCCCTCGCGGTCCGTGCCCGTCGCGGCGACCAGGCCCTGCTCCTCGAGCCGGCCGACGGCGTGATAGAGCGTACCGGGGCGGACCTTCACCAGCCGGTCTTCATGCCGGGCCATCAGGAGCTGATACATCTCATAGGGATGCATGGGTTCCTCGACCAGGAGGGAGAGCGCGGCGACACCCAAAGGCGTCAGCGGCGTGGCTCGGGCCATGAGGCAGTCTCCTTTTTGATGCTGCGTCCTACGTCAAACGAAGACTATTCCACTAGAACTATTCCACATGGAGTATCACGGCGCAAGGCGGCCCGGAGCACCGCAGCGCGGCTCAGCCGAGCAGGGCGAGGAGGTCGGCGCGCGCGAACATCTGCGCAGCCGCCCGCGCCGAGGGCGTGCCGGCGTCGGGGTCGGCCCCGGCCTCCACGAGCACCTGCACGACGTCGGCGTACCCCTTGAAGACGGCCCCGGCGAGTGGCGTCTGGCCGCGGTCGTTGGCCGCATCGGCCTCGCCGCCGTGCTGCAGGATCAGCCGGACCGTCTCGGCATGGCCGTGATACGCAGCAAGCATCAGCAGGGAGTCCCCCGCCGCGTTGGTCAGGACCGCCGGCGCCCCGGCCGCCAGGTAGCTGCCGAGCAGGGCGGTGTTCCCTTCCCGCGCCGCGTCGAAGAGCGCATGGGCCAGGGCGAGCGTCTCGTCATCCGGCACGGCGTTATCGCTGGTCATCGTGTCCCCTTCAGGAATCCTGTTTGGCGTCCCACGACCTGTCCGGCGTCCGGGGCCACAATGACCTCCTGCGCCGCGGTGTACGGCTCCTCGCCGTCCAGGACGGTGAGTACCTCGCCGGGCGCCACCGAGCGCTTGATGACCGCGAGTGCCACCGGGCCCATCTCGTAGTGCTGTGCCACCGACGTCACGGTGCCGACCCTGCGGTCGCCCACCCGGACCTCGCTGCCGACGGCCGGCATGGTGTGCTGCGAGCCGTCGAGCTGCAGGAACACGAGCCGGCGCGGCGGATGGCCGAGGTTGTGGACGCGCGCGACGGTTTCCTGCCCCTTGTAGCAGCCCTTGTTCAGGTGCACGGCGGTGCGCAGCAGATCCAGTTCGTGCGGGATGGTCTTGTCGTCGGTTTCGGCGCCCCAGCGCGGCCGCCACGCGGCGATGCGCAGGGCCTCCGCGGCCCAGACGCCGGCCAGCTGACGCTCACCGATGGTGGCTTCGAGTTCTCCGTCCGGGACAAGGTACTCGAACCATGGCCGTTCCAGGCCGGGATGCGCGTCCTCACCCACCACGGCGTAGGAGTAGCCGCCGGCACCGACGTGCGGCCAGGGATCTTCCCACACCTGCAGCGCGGACCACTCCGGGATGCGCCGGGTGGAGCCGAGCACGGCCCAGTCCGCCGACACGTCGGCGATCTCGACCCGGAGCATGAACTTCATCCTGTTGAGCCATTCGGCGAGCGGGCCGGCCTCGGCGGCTTCCACGATCAGCCAGGTGGTCGCGCCATCGTCCACCACCCTCGCGTCGAACTCGATCCTGCCCTGCACGCTGAGCAGCAGCAGTTCGGTCGACTGGCCCGGGGCCAGGCTGGTGAGCTGCTGGGAGGACAAGGTGTTGAGCCAGCTCAGCCGGTCCGGTCCGGTGACCGTAACCACCCCGCGCTGGGAGAGATCGACGACGGCGGTGCCCGCAGCCAGCGCCCGCTGCTCGCGCAGCGGCTCGCCGTAGTGCGAGGCGATGCCGGCGTCCGCGCCGCCGGCTTCGACTGCGCCCGGGCGCGACAACAGTGGGCTCTTAGTATTCATATGAAGTAGAAGTCCTCAAGGCCTAGCGGTATTCCGGATTTTCGAAGTCGAACCTGGTGCCGGCTTTCCAGGCCTCGGGCAGGTTGCCGTAGGCGGGGATTCCGCCGGCGTCCTTGAGCGTCCGGGCCAGGTGCAGCAGGTTCCACGTCATGAAGGTGGTATTGCGGTTGGTGAAGTCGCTTTCGGGGCCGCCCGAGCCGTCGTCGAGGTAGCTGGGCCCGGGACCGACGGCACCGATCCAGCCGGCATCGGCCTGCGGCGGGATGGTGAAGCCGATGTGCTGGAGGCTGTAGAGGACGTTCATGGCGCAGTGCTTGATGCCGTCCTCGTTGCCGGTGATAAGGCAACCGCCCACCTTGGGATAGAAGGCCCACTGGCCCTTCCCGTTCAGCTGGCCCGAATGCGCATAAAGGCGTTCGATGAGTTTCTTGGTCTCCGAGGAGTTGTCGCCCAGCCAGATCGGTCCGGCGATGATCACGATGTCCGCTTCCAGGACGGCGGGATACAGCTCCGGCCATTCATCGATCCGCCAGCCGTGCTCGCGCATGTCCGGATACACGCCGCTGGCGATGTCATGATCCACCGTGCGGACCACCCGGGTGGCGACGCCCTGCTTCTCCATGATCCGGCGGCTGACGTCGATCAGGCCCTGCGTATTGGAGGTCTCTGGCGACTTCTTGAGCGTGCCGTTGAAGTACACGGCCTTGAGGTCGCTGTAGCTTTTCTTATCCACCGGGGTGGCTCCTGCTTCAGTCACTGTGTTGCTCCCTGCGTTCGCTGCGGACCACGGAATCAGTGAGCCTCGCACCCGGGCCCGAAGAGCTGTCAGCCGACTTTGGCGAGGATGGCAGAGGCGTGGGCCTCAAGCCCGCCGCCCGGCGTCGAACCCTTGCCGGTTGCCACATCCCAGCGCCACATCAGCCGTCCGTCCACGAGTCCGAAGATCCTGGTGGCGGCAGTGTATTCCTTGGAGTGGCTCCCCCGCATCACCATGTCGGTGCTGAGCTGGATCTGGGGTCCTTTGATCTGGCCGTAGTACAGCTCGGAGATCCCGCCGGGGTGGGAAACGGAGACCGAGATGTCGAAGCCGCCGTCGCTGTTGCGCAGCGCCTCGACCTCATCGGCGCTCTTGAGGACCGGGACGATGTCGCCCGGAACCAGGCCCGGCCCGACGTCTTCGTCCCGCTGCTTGCGCTCAAGGGCCCAGAAACCGGTTTCGACCGTCAGCGGACGCAGCTTGGTGCCCTCGTCGTCGGTCAGCCAACTCTCGGCACGGTACTGCAGGTACGGCAGGCCGTTGTGGGTGAACGAGACGTGCTGCAGGAAGTGCCCGGAATCCTCGTCCCCGGCGCCCAGGCGTCCGGGACCCTCCCACTCGCCAATGAGCCAGGAAAGCGGCACGATTTCGGGCGTCAAATCTGTAGGTATTTCAATCGGCACAGCAACTACCTCTGGAAACTACGTGTTCTGGACAGGTATTAGCTTCTGGCTGTCTACTTCTGGCCCTTGAAGAGGCGGTACACCACAAAGCCGGCGAACCAGGCCATGGAAAGGCTGGCGATGCCAAGCAGAACAAGGAAGAAGATCTCAAATGCAAGTACGGACATGATGCCATCCTAACGCGTTAGTAGATGAGTAGTTTGTCTATGAAGTAGGCCAGCGAGCCTACGGCGGAGACCGGGCCCAGGCCCATCCCCAGGGCCGCGGCTAGGCTGAGTGGTCCGCCGCGGAGGATCACCAGGCGGCGGAAGCTCACCAGCACGGATCCCACAACGACGCCGACGAGGGCCGCCGGCAGGACGGCAATGTCGGAAAACACCAGTCCGGCAAGCGGGCCGGCCAGGCCGGCGCCGATGATGCCGAGCGGCGCGACGATCCGGTCCGGCCAGCGGATCAGGCCGGCCATGAGCGCGATGGCCGCACTGATGGCCGCGACCAGGAGCATCTCCCGGACCCCGTTGAAGCGGGAGCACGCGATCCAGCCGGCTCCGAGGCAGGACAACATGACGCCGGCGCAGGAGCCGAGGGTGGATTCAAGGCGCTGGGCCTGGCCGGTGCCGCGGAGCAGCTGCATCACGAAGATGGCCATCACGCCGGCGGCCATGAAGGACGGTGTCCAGTCCAGGAAACCGGGAGCGGGAAGATAGGTGGCCGCCACCGCGGACCCCACACCCGGCAGCCCGATCAGGACGGCCAGGGTCTTCCTGGCGGGGATGCCCAGGAAGTGCGGCCAGCCGACGCCGACGCCGAGGGCGGTGAGCGATGCGACGGCGAGCAGGGCCTCAGGCGAGGAGAAGGAGCCGCCGATGATGGCGGCCAGACCGGCGAGGCCGATGATGCCTATGCTCCACGGATTCACTGAATACCCGCCATCAATTGATACCTTCGCTCACTGCGGACCCCAATTCGACCTGATCGGCTACTGCAGGCCTGCGGCCCTGACGGATCAATCCTGCCTTATGTGAACGTTTTATGTCGCAAGGGGACCCGCCCCGGATGAAGGAACCATGTCCACGAAGGGGCCGTTGGGTATACTCAGTCTCAGCTACAGACGCCCAACGATGCGCGGACACCCCTTGGAGGAACCATGTCGCACATCCTGCTACTGACGAACAGCACCGGCTCATCGGTGGACGTCCTGCCTGCGCTGGAACTGTTGAACCACCGCGTACACATCCTTCCGGCTGAACCCACCGCCCTGCTGGATACCGACCCCTGCGACATCGTCCTGCTGGACGCCCGCAAGGACCTGGTCGGCGCCCGCGCCCTCACCCAGCTGCTCAAGGCCACAGGCCTGAGTGCACCGCTGATGCTGATCCTCACGGAGGGCGGCATGGCGGCCGTGTCCTCCGCGTGGGCGGTGGACGACATCCTGCTGGAATCCGCCGGACCGGCCGAGGTGGAAGCCCGCATCCGCCTGGGCGTCGCACGCGCCGTACCGGACAAGGACGATGCCCCGACCGAGATCCGGGCCGCCGGCGTCGTGATCGATGAGGCCAGCTACACCGCCCGGGTCAACGGGGCGGCGCTCAACCTGACGTTCAAGGAATTCGAGCTGCTCAAGTACCTCGCCCAGCACCCGGGCCGCGTCTTCACCCGGCAGCAGCTGCTGACCGAAGTGTGGGGCTACGACTACTACGGCGGCACCCGCACGGTGGACGTCCATGTCCGGCGCCTCCGGGCAAAGCTCGGCGCCGACCACGAGAACCTCATCAGCACGGTCCGCAATGTCGGCTACCGCCTGACCCTGGTCCGCCATCCTGAAGAGGAACTGAGCGAAGCCTAGGCACAAGCCGGGCCGGTCCGCCGGACTGGTCACCAGACATAAGGAAAGCCCCGGACTCGGGAGTCCGGGGCTTTCCTTATGCATTTTTCCAGTGGAGGACATACGGGTCGAACGTATCGAGGCCACCCCAGTGGTGGATCCCCCTCGCATCCGGACCGGCTCTTTGTGAAGCGGACCGCCGGATGAGTTAACGACTATACGTAACAGGGCCGCAAACTTCAAAACCGACCCCGCCGCGGCACCAGCGTATAGCCTTGCACCATGAGTCCTGCGCATCCGGAAACCTGGCCCGTACTCGCTGCCAAGGGGGCCGCGGAGGAGCGGCTCCTCAAGGACGTCAAAGCCCTCGCGGCGGCCGCGGAGGAATCCGACGGCAATCCGCCGCTGTCCGAACAAACGCTGGTGACGCTCCGTGCCGACAATCCCGAGCATTCCGTGCTGACGCTCGCCCTGTACTGCCCCGATGAAAAATCCGATCCTGCGGGCGGGCAGGATCTGGCGGGCTTCGCCGTCGTGGTCGAGGAGCCGGACGGCACCGGGGTGCTGGAAGTCGCCGTCCACCCGAGCTACCGCAACCAGGGCGTGGCGGACCGGCTGGTGGGAGAACTCCGGAGCATCCGCGGCTTCGCCGGCCTCAAGGCATGGTCGCACGGCAACCATGAGGCAGCAGCCGAGCTCGCGGCGCGCTACGGTTACGGCCCGGTCCGTGAACTGTGGAAGATGCGGCTCACCACTGCGGCGGCGGAACTGCCCGACGTCGGCCTGCCGGAAGGCGTCACGCTGCGCGGCTTCGTTCCGGGCCAGGATGAGGACGCCTGGCTCGCGGCGAACAAGGCCGCGTTCGCGCACCACGCGGAGCAGGGCAACGTGACGCGCGGTGACCTGGATGCCCGGATGGCCGAGCCGTGGTTCGACCCCGCCGGCTTCCTGCTGGCCGTGGACGCCGGGGGGAAGCTCCTCGGCTTCCACTGGACCAAGGTGCACCCCCGGCACGGCGGGCACCCCGCGATCGGCGAGGTCTACGTCGTCGGCGTCACCCCGGACGCGCAGGGAACCGGGCTCGGCAAGGCGCTGACCGTCGCCGGAATCCGGCACCTCCAGCACGAGGGGCTGCACGCCGTCATGCTCTACGTCGACGCGGACAACATCCCGGCCGTTGCGCTGTACCGGCGGCTTGGCTTCACCCGCTGGGACGTCGACGTGATGTACGCGCCGCTGGACGGGCGCTAGGACGCACCGGCCCTACCGTCGGGGCAGCCGTTTATCCAGTCGGCGGACATGGAACCCGGCGGGCCCGAAATCTAGGCTCGGCGGAAAGTGAATGCTTGTAAGGTTGAAGCTAAATCGCGCCAGCATTAGGAGAGACCATGCAACGGGAATCTGCCCGGACCGCCACGGCTGACACCGCTACCCCGGAAAAAGGGGCGCGACCCGTCCGTGCCCGCTTCGGATCCTCCGAAGTTCCGGCCTCACGCGCCACCCAGGACCGGATCGACATCCCCGAGTTCGCGCCGAACCTTGAACCGGAAGGCGAAATCAGCCCGGACCGCTTCCTGGACCGTGAACTGAGCTGGCTCGCCTTCAACTCCCGTGTCCTGGAGCTGGCCGAGGACCCGAACCTCTACCTGCTGGAGCGGGTCGGTTTCCTGTCCATCTTCGCCTCGAACCTGGACGAGTTCTTTATGGTCCGGGTCGCCGGGCTCAAGCGCCGGATCGCCACCGGGCTCGCCGTGCCCTCCCCCGCCGGGCTCAGCCCCGTGCAGGTCCTGGAACAGATCGGCGAGGCCGCCCACCGGCTGCAGCAGCGCCACGCCCGCGTCTACGCGGAACAGATCCGCCCGGCCCTGGCCTACGAGCACATCCATCTCATGCACTGGGAAGAGCTGGATTCCCAGGCCCAGGACCAGCTCAGCGCCATGTTCGCCGAGAAGGTCTTCCCGATCCTGACGCCGCTGGCCGTTGACCCGGCCCACCCGTTCCCCTACATTTCCGGGCTCTCCCTCAACCTCGCCGTGGTGGTCCGCAACCCGGTCAGCGACAAGGAACTCTTCGCCCGCGTCAAGGTCCCGGACCAGCTCCCCCGGCTGATCTCCATCGACGGCCCCCGCGCAGGGTCCATCCCGGGACGGGTGGCGCGGTTCATCGCGCTCGAGGAAGTCATCGCCGTCCACCTGGACCAGCTGTTCGCCGGCATGGAGGTCCTGGAGCACCACATCTTCCGCGTCACCCGCAACGAAGACGTCGAAGTGGAAGAGGACGACGCCGAGAACCTGCTGCAGGCGCTGGAGAAGGAACTCTTGCGCCGCCGCTTCGGCCCTCCCGTCCGCCTCGAGGTCACCAACGACATCAACCCGAACATCCGGGCCCTGCTGATCCGCGAACTGGGCGTCGAGGAATCCGAGGTCTACTCGGTACCGGCCCCGCTGGACCTGCGTGGACTCTCCGTCATTGCCGGAATCGACCGGGCGGACCTGCACTACCCGAAACACGTTCCGCACACCTCCCGGTACCTCAACGAATCGGAGACCTCCAAGGCGGCCAACGTCTTCGCGGCCATGCGGCGCCGGGACATCCTCCTGCACCACCCGTACGATTCCTTCTCCACCTCCGTCCAGGCGTTCCTGGAGCAGGCCGCCTCGGACCCGAAGGTCCAGGCGATCAAGCAGACCCTGTACCGGACCTCGGGCGATTCCCCCATCGTCGATGCACTGATCGACGCCGCCGAGGCCGGCAAGCAGGTCCTGGCGCTGGTGGAAATCAAGGCCCGCTTCGACGAACAGGCCAACATCTCGTGGGCCCGGAAGCTGGAGCAGGCCGGCGTGCATGTGGTCTACGGCATCGTCGGCCTCAAGACGCACTGCAAGCTGTCCCTCGTGGTGCGCCAGGAAGTGGACGGCCTGCGCCGCTACTGCCACATCGGCACCGGCAACTACCACCCGCGCACGGCCCGGTACTACGAGGACCTGGGCCTGCTGACGGCCAACGAGCAGGTGGGCGAGGACCTTTCCAAACTCTTCAACCAGCTTTCCGGCTATGCGCCCAAATCCACGTTCAAGCGGCTCCTGGTGGCACCCCGCTCGGTACGGTCCGGCCTCATTGACCGGATCGAAACCGAAATCCGCAATGCCAAGGCGGGCCTCCCGGCCCGGGTCCAGATCAAGGTCAACTCGATGGTGGACGAAGCCATCATTGATTCCCTGTACCGCGCCTCCCAGGCCAGCGTGCCCGTGGACGTCATTGTCCGCGGCATCTGCTCGCTGCGCCCGGGCGTTCCCGGCCTGAGCGAGAACATCACGGTCCGCTCCGTCCTGGGCCGGTTCCTGGAACACTCCCGCGTCTTCGCGTTCGCCAACGCCGGCGATCCGGTGGTTTACATCGGCTCGGCCGACATGATGCACCGCAACCTCGACCGCCGGGTGGAGGCCCTCGTGCAGCTCAGCAGCGGGGACGACACCACATATGTCCTGGACATGCTCCGCCGCTACATGGATCCGGGTACCGCCAGCTGGCACCTGGACAGCAGCGGGGAGTGGGCGCGCCACCATCTGACCGAGGACGGCCAGAATCTGAACGACGTCCAGTCCTGGCTGCTTGCATCCCGCTCGCGGCAACGCGCGGCCGGCCTTCGGTAGGGGCTGTGAGTGTGAGCAGTGACGCCCTTGTTGCGGACCAGACCGACCACCCGGGCGAAGCGATTGCGGTCACCGCGGCCGGCGCCATCCCCTGGCGGCTCAATTCGGCGGCGAAGGACCAGCTCGAAGTCCTGCTGATCCACCGTCCGCGGTATGACGACTGGTCCTGGCCCAAGGGCAAGATCGACCCCGGCGAGACGGTGCCGGAGTGCGCCAGCCGCGAGGTGGAAGAGGAAATCGGGCTCAGCGCCCCGCTGGGAATCCCGCTGCCTCCCATCCACTACCACGTGCCCGCCGGGCTGAAGGTGGTCCACTACTGGGCCGTCGACGTCGACGGCGCCATGATCGTGCCGGACGGCAAGGAAGTGGACAGCGTGATGTGGTGCTCCCCGGAGCGCGCTGCAGGCCTGCTGAGCAACCCCAGCGATGTTAGCCCGCTCGAACACCTGGTGGCCGCCCATGGCCGCGGCGAACTGACGACGTGGCCGCTGATTGTGGTGCGCCATGCCAAGGCCAAGCCGCGTTCCTCCTGGACCAAGGCCGAAGGCGACCGACCGCTGGCCGCCACCGGCCTGCGCCAGGCCCAGGCCGTGGGACGGCTCCTGCAGGCCTGGAAGCCTGCGCGCATCGTCTCGAGCCCCTGGCTGCGGTGCGTGGCCACCATCGCGCCGTACGCCAAGGCCGCCGACGCCAAGGTGAAACTCAACGAGTCGCTCACCGAACACCGGCACGGCCGCAGCCCGCACAAGACGGCCGCCGTCGTCGAGGCGCTCTTCGAGAAGCAGCGGCCCGTGGCCCTGTGCACGCACCGCCCCGCGCTGCCGACCGTCCTCAAGCAGCTCGAGAAACACATGAGCTCCCGGCTCCGGGACCTGCTGCCGTCCGCCGACCCGTTCCTGGCCCCGGGTGAGATCCTCGTGTGCCACGTGGCGCACGGCAACAAGATCAAGGTGGTTGCCGTCGAGCGGTTCAGGCCCTTCGACGACTGAGGCCTGCGGGCCTTGACCCCGCGGCCCTGCGCGCCATACTTTGTATCAAGTACTTGATACATTGCCGCAGGATCTTTGGGGGTTTCATGCCGGTCCAGTTCAACGTCCCGCCGATGCTGCTGCTCGGTCCGTTGCTCGCCGCCGTCGCCGTGTACGTCGTGCTGCGCTGGGTCATCTGGGCTCCCCGCACGGGGACGTCCCCGGCCACGGTGTCCGAGCATGCGCTGTGGGTGGGCGTTATCGGCTGGCTGGCGAGTTCCCTCCAGGGTGCGATGACCCTGGGCATCATCCCGGCCTCCCCCTACCCCGGACCCGCCCTGACCAGTGCCGCGCAGATTTTCCCGGCCCTGGCCTGGCCTGTGCTGGGGTGCCTCGGGGTGCACGCCCTGGGCCAGATCAGTTACCCCGGGCCACGGCGCCTGCGGCGGCAGGCCGTGCTGTCGGTGCGGCGCATCCGGGACTTCCTGCCGCGCAGGCTGGCCCTGCTTACAGCGATCATTTTCGCGGCGGCCGGAGCCTGCATCGCGTGGACCGCCGCCCTGCCCGGATTCGCGTCCGTCGCCCCGGTCAACCGCCAGGACGGTCCGTACAACTACTACCAGAGCGGTGGCCGCGACGGCCGCATCCCCGGAGCCGAGATGGCGGGCTGGCTCGGCGGTGCCCTGCTGGTGCTGGCCGCCGGGACGTGCCTGGTGTTGTGGCTGATCTCGCGCCGGCGCCAGCTGGAATCGCTCGACGCCGCCGACAACGCGGCGCTGCGCACCATCGCGATGAACCGGCTGCTGCGCACCGTCTCCACGGTGGCCGCCGGCCTCGGCGTCATCGCCGGCAACTTCGCGTCCCGTCCCGATCCGTCGTCGGAGACGACGTCGTGGACCAACCCGGCCGGCATAGCCGGGACCGCCGTCCTCCTCGCCATGTGGTGGTGGCGTCCGCCGCGGATTGCGGCCGCCGGGCTGGGCGCCCGGAACCGGCCGGAGTCCGGGCTCGCCGTGGGCAGGCAGCACCCGGCGGTACGGCTGGTCTCCTCGCTCGGCGCACTGCTGGGCCTTGCGGCTGCTGCGCCCCTGGTGGCGGGCGTGTTCCTGTCCCCCGTCCTGATGGCCGCGGCCGGCCTCGGGCTGGCCGGCGTTGTGGCCCTGATGGCCGGACTCGTGTTGCTTGTGATCGCCGCCGGCGAACTGCTCCTGCAGCGCAACTACGGGACGCCGGAGGAGCCACGCAGCTGGCCCCGGCAGCCTGTGGGACCCGCCCTGCTGACCACGGCAGTCCTGGCGCTGCTTGTGTTCGTGGTGGTCCTCGTCTTCACCGCGCAGGGGCAGGCCCGGCTCGGCGGGGAGCCGGACTGGATTCCCCCGGCGCTGCTCACGGCCGGTATTGGCGTGATCTCGCTGCCGGCGTTCCTGGCCGCCCGGCTCCGCCAGTCCGTGCCCGGCCTTCCCGCCGGCATGGACGCCGCCCTGCGCGCCATCACCATCCACCGGACGGTCCGGGCCCTCGCCGCCGCGCTGACCGCCCAGGCCGCGATCCTGTTGCTGACGCACACGCAGGCCTGGGCGGCCGTGCTCGGGCCTGCGGCGTTCCCGGAAACCGACCCCGCCGGCGGGTCCTGGTGGCAGGTGTCCCTGGCCGGCGCCGTCCTGGGCTCCGCGGCCACAGTCATCGCCGTGATACCCGTTCGAATGATGGCCCGGACGCCGGGCGCGCCGGCTCCGCAACCGGACAAAGAGCATTCCGCGTGACAGCCGGAATCTCCGTCAACCTGCACTCCGCGACACCGCCGTACGAACAGATCCGGGCGCAGATCACCTCGCTGATCGCCGTCGGGGCCCTGGCGCCGGGCACCCGCCTGCCGACCGTCCGGAGCCTCGCGGCGGATCTCGGCATCGCGGCCGGAACGGTCGCCCGGGCCTACAAGGAACTCGAACAGTCAGGGCTGATTGAAACCCGGCGCCGCAACGGCACGGTGGTCGCCGGGATGCCCGCCCCGACGGCACCCGCCAGGATGCCCGCAGCTGTGAGCGCGGAGGTGATCGCCGCCGTCGAGCGTTACATCGGGGCAGGCCGCGAAGCAGGACTCGACGACGACGCCCTGCTCGCAATCCTGCGCACCAAGCTCAGCCAGCAAGACGAATACGGAGAGAAAGCCAGTTCTCAGTAGACTGGGACGGTGATCATTCCAACGCCCTATGAAGACCTGCTGCTCGATGTGCTGGAACACGGCACACACAAATCGGACCGTACCGGGACCGGCACGCTCAGCGTGTTCGGCCGCCAGCTGCGCTTCGATCTGGGCAAAAGCTTCCCGCTGATCACCACCAAACGCGTGCATTTCAAGTCCGTCGCCGTGGAACTGCTCTGGTTCCTGCGCGGGGACACGAACGTGAAATGGATGCAGGACCAAGGCGTCACCATCTGGAACGAATGGGCCGACGCGGACGGCGAGCTCGGCCCGGTCTACGGCGTGCAGTGGCGCAGCTGGCCCACCCCCGACGGCGGCCACATCGACCAGATCGCCGAGCTGATCAAGAACCTCAAGTCCAATCCGGACTCCCGCCGGCACATTGTCTCGGCCTGGAACGTCTCCGAGCTCAAGGACATGGCCCTGCCGCCGTGCCACGCCTTCTTCCAGTTCTACGTGGCCGACGGCAAGCTGTCCTGCCAGCTGTACCAGCGCTCGGCGGACACGTTCCTGGGCGTACCGTTCAACATCGCGTCCTACGCCCTGCTCACGTGCATGATCGCGCAGCAGACCGGCCTGGAACCCGGGGAATTCGTCTGGACCGGCGGCGACGTGCACATCTATGACAACCACATGGACCAGGTCCTCAAGCAGCTCGCCCGGGAGCCCTACGACTACCCGCAGCTCAAGATCACCCGCAAGCCGGATTCCATTTTCGACTACACCCTCGAGGACTTCGAGGTAGTCGGATACCGGCACCACCCGACGATTAAGGCCCCCATAGCCGTATGAGCAACGACGACAGCCAGGCCGCCCAGGCCATCAGCTTTACCGACGACGTGGCCGCTTCCATCACCGGCCTCGGCGTCGTGTGGGCCCAGACCAGTTCCGGCGTCATCGGCAAGGACGGCGGCATGCCGTGGAAGCTGCCGGAAGACATGCTGCACTTCAGCCGCCTGACCGGCGGCCACCCGGTCATCATGGGCCGCAAGACCTGGGAATCCTTCCCGGACAAGTTCCGACCCCTGCCGGGCCGGACCAACATTGTCATCACCCGCAAGGAAGGCTGGGGCGGAACGCCGGAAGCGGACGGCGCCCTCGCGGTCAAGTCCCTGGACGAAGCGCTCCTCGAATCCCAGTTCGCGCCCGGCCACGAGGTGGTCTGGATCATCGGCGGCGGCGAGATCTTCGCGCAGTCGATGGATCTCGCCGACGTCGCCGTCATCACCACGATCGACACGACGGCCGAGGGCGACACCTATGCCCCGGACCTCGGCTACGACTGGACCGCCGGGGCCAGCCTGCCGGCTGACGGCTGGCTGACCGCGGACAACGGCACGCGCTACCGCATCAACCTCTGGCGCCGGACGGAGGGCTAGGAATGCTGAAAAAACCGGAAACCCTGTTTGTCCTCGGCTACATGCTGCTGCCGCTGCTCGCATTGCTCTCCGCGATCGTCGGGCTGACCATGATCCTGGGCGGCAACAAGATCGTCGGCGCGATTGTGCTTGTGGTGGTCACCCAGGCCTTTGCCTTCGGGGCGTTCTACGCGCTGCGGAAACGGAAATCGGCCCTGCTGGCCGAGCCCGACGACAAATAGCAGCCTCTCGCGGCACGCCGCTGCCCCGGCCTTCGGCAGGATGGGGAGTCTACCCCATGTTGGTGCGGGCGGCCGCCGGGTAGTTTTGGTCCGGGGCTACATCCGCCCGTCGGATGTGCGGATTGGGGAACGGCGGTTATGGCAGGAAACGTGTGGGGAGCCGACGTCGCGCAGTTGCGCACGTTGGCCCAGCAGTTCGGCAAGACATCGGAGACGCTGTTGCAGCAGTCGACGTCGCTGAGCAGCGCTATCAACAACACCACTTCGTGGAAGGGCTCCGACGGCGCCCGTTTCACCTCCGAATGGAACGGCAGACACCGCGCCCTCATTCAGAAAACCGCACTGGCGCTCAAGGAAGAGTCCAAGCGCCTGCTGGTCCACGCCGAGCAGCAGGAGAAGGCCAGCAATGCCGCCACCGGCTCCGGCGGCGGGCCGGGCGGGATCGGCGGAATCGGCGGCGCCAACGGCAGCAACGCGGGAGCGCTCATTGGCGGGGCGCTGATTGGCGGTATCGGCGGTATCCGGGCCGCGATGACGATCCAGAAGTACCTCAAGGCACCGCTCACCCTCGCCAAGCACGCCGGGCAGCTGGGTTGGGTGCTGAAGAACCAGCGTGCGGACTTCATCAAGTCCTTCGTCCAGGGGAAGCACCGGATCGGCGGTCCCGGGTTCGCCGCGATCGACAAAGTCTCAGACATCGCGTCATTGAAAAACCTGAACAAGTACATCGGGCCGCTCGGCAAATTCGAGGGTGTCTTCGCGGAGAAGCCCTGGCTTGGTCCCGGCACCAAACTCGAGTGGCTTGGCAAGTCCGGCCTCGCGCGGGGACTGGGCTAAGCCGGCGTCGGTTTCAGCGCCGTCGACTCCGTGCGCAGTTCCGCCGACGGCGACATCAAGGGCGGTATGGCCAGCGCGGGCAAGGGGCTTCTCGGCGTCGGCTGCTTCCTGCCGCCACCCGCCGGAACCGTCTGCCAGGTCGCCAGCGTCGGGATTGCCATCTACGAGAACTGGGACACCTTCAGCAGCGTGGGCAAGAACGTCGGTGAGGGGATCGTCAACGCCGTCAAGGATCCCGGCAAGTTCGTCAGCGATACCGCTGATAACGTCAAAGACGCTGGAAAGTCCGTGTCCAAGTTCTTCGGCTTCGGGGATTAGGAGACTCACGTGACTGTTCAGGATCAGACACAGCAGGAGCCGCGCCTCGGCGTCGACGTGATCGGCTTTGGCGTGGGTGAATTCGCCTACCTGCTCAACGTGTTCGACGGTCCCGCCCGGGACCGCTCGGTCAGCGTTTTCCGCGCCCAGGACATGGTGGACGATGTCACGCTGTCCACGGCGGGCGCATCGTCCCTGATGGCGCGGGACATGGCCACCACCGATGACGACGGCGACCTCGGAGTCACCGGGGTCGCTGCGGCCGTGGCAACGGCCCTCGGCCAGGCCGTCCGGTGGACCGAAGTGTCCCTGCTCACCGGGGACGCCATGGACAATGTGGTGCTGATCGAGGCTCCGGGGGTAGCCCTGATGCTGCAGCCGCGGCTGCTGGGAACCTGGTTCGTGTTCGCCCAGGACCCCACGATCAGCTCCGCCGAGGCGACGCTGCGCCTGGTGCGCCAGCACGTCGAGCAGAACGCCGGCGGCTCCGCCTACCTCGTCTTCAAGACCCTCGACGCCGAACGCCACCTGCTTGTCCGCCGTGAGGCACACACCTGGACCACCGGCGTTCCGGACTTCGCCGCCGACGAGGTCGCGGAAACCGACGGCCTGGACGACGGCGGGCTGCTGCGTGCCATTGAGGAATCCCGGGGCCAGGCGTAGTCCGGATATGCCCCAGGAACCGGGCTGCTCGCGCGCCAAGACCGGGGAAGAGGGCCTGATCCACCGCCGGGCGGAGAACGGCGAGGTGAATGCCTACACCGCCGAGGAGTACGGAGTCCGCAAGGACGACGGCCACGGACTGGTCAAACCTGTCAGCTCCGCCGGCGGATTGCTCTTTCTGGCCATCCTTGCCTCGCTCTTCGCCGGCGGGGTCGCCTACGGCCCGGTCCGCATCGCAGTCGATGGCACGTGGGAGCTGCTGGGCGACATCTGGTGGACCATCCCGGTGGGGATCCACGTCCCGCTGGTCGCCTGGACCAGCTACGCCAAGGAGCGCCGGGCGTCGAAACTGCGCTCGGCACGCAACCTCCCCCGCCCGGTGGAGTAAAGCCGACGGCCCGCCGTGGCGCCGGGGTGACGTAACCGACTGCGCCCTGCGGGCCGCAAAGTCTAAACTGGCCAAATGACTACAGCAGCTACTCCGTCCGTTGGACTGGTCGGTTGGCGTGGCATGGTCGGTTCTGTCCTGATGCAGCGCATGCAGGACGAGGGCGACTTCGCCAACATCAACCCGGTATTTTTCTCCACCTCGAACGCCGGAGGTGCCGCGCCCGCGTTCACAGGTCCTGTCGGCGGCGATGCGGGCAAGCTCGAGGACGCGTTCGACGTCGATACCCTGGCGAAGCTGCCGATCATCGTCACCGCCCAGGGCGGCGATTACACCAAGCAGGTCCACGGCGAGCTGCGCAGCCGCGGCTGGGACGGCCTCTGGATCGACGCCGCCTCCACGCTGCGGATGGACGATGACTCGATCATCGTCCTGGACCCGATCAACCGCGACGTCATCGACGCCGGCCTCTCGGGAGGCGTGAAGGACTACATCGGCGGCAACTGCACCGTTTCCTGCATGCTCATGGGCCTCGGCGGGCTGTTCAAGAACGGGCTCGTCGAATGGGGCACATCGATGACGTACCAGGCCGCCTCCGGCGGCGGTGCACGGCACATGCGCGAACTGCTGGGCCAGTTCGGCACGCTCAACGCTGAGGTCAGCACGGAACTGGACGACCCGGCGTCGGCCATCCTGGAAATCGACCGCAAGGTCCTGGCCCACCAGCGCACCAACATCGACGCGAGCCAGTTCGGCGTGCCGCTGGCCGGCTCGCTGATCCCGTGGATCGACGCGGACCTGGGCAACGGCCAGTCCAAGGAAGAGTGGAAGGCCGGGGTGGAGACCAACAAGATCCTCGGCACCTCCGGCGAGGACCACATCATGATGGACGGGCTGTGCATCCGGATCGGCGCCATGCGCTCACACTCCCAGGCACTCACGCTCAAGCTCCGCGAGGACCTCTCCGTCGCCGAAATCGAGAAACTGCTGGCCGCGGACAACGAGTGGGCCACAGTGGTGCCGAACACCAAGGAGGCCTCGATGGCTCAGCTGACCCCCGTGGCGGCCTCCGGCACCCTGGACATCCCGGTGGGCCGCATCCGCAAGCTCGAAATGGGCCCGCAGTACATCAGCGCGTTCACGGTCGGCGACCAGCTGCTGTGGGGCGCCGCCGAACCGCTGCGCCGCATGCTCAACATCGCCACCGGGACGCTTTAGGCCCGGTCGGCTCCGAGGAATTTCCGGTACTTGGCGGCCTGCAGCCCAAACGACTTTTGGGCGGCAGGCCGCAGCCCGTTAGCGGCGCCAAACGGCTCGGGCACGACGCCGGCGGCCGCGCCGTTCCGTGCCACCGCCCAGGTGCCGACCACCTCGCCACCGGCCACGATGGTCCGCTTGAACACCCCGTTGCCGCCGGGCACGACCTTGTTCGAATGTTCGGCGGGCAGCACGAGCGAGCGGTCGGCGTAACCCAGCAGGAACTCGTCAAAGCCCGGCAGCGCCAGCACCGAACGCGCGCCGGGGACGGCGCCGTCGAGCAGCTCCGCCGTCTCCGGCGAGAGCCAGTAGCGTGTCCCCTCGAACTCCAGCTCCACGAGCCCCTCTGCCAGCCCCGCCAGCGCCGCCCGCACTTCGGTGAGGGGGATGCCGGACCACCAGGAGAAATCCCGGTCCGTGGCCGGCCCGTGGCTGCGCAGGTAGCGGAGCAGCAGCTCGGCAATGCCTTCTTCCCGGCCCAGCTGGCGCGACTCCGTGATCCACTCGTCAAAGGCCACCACCCGCTGCTGGTTACCGGCCGGCGGGCCCTGCACGAGCCATGCCCGCTGGCACAGGACCCCCAGCAGATGGATGCCCCGCTGGCCCGCCGTTGACTGGCCGGCTGCTTCGAAGGCCCGGAACAGCTCGGCCCGTGTGGCCGAGCCGCCGCCCGAGACCAGCAGCAGCGCAGCCTCCCGGGCCGACTCCGCGTCCGCCGCGGTGATGTCCAGCTCCCGGTGCCGTCCCGCCATCGCGCGGATGAGGCGTTCGGACGTGATCGCGAGCATCCACTTCAGGTCCTCGGGGGCCAGCAGGTGCAGGGTGCCCCGCATAGGCCAGGAACGGACAATCTCGCCCCGGTCCAGCGCACCGCGGACATCGCTGAGGCTGGTGCCGGGGACCCGCTGCCCCACAGCCCAGAGCGCAGCCTGCAGATCCTGCGCCTGCATCGCCGTCATCCACCGGACCGCTGCGGGTACGCTCCCGAGCCCCGGCCCGGTGAGCCCCTGTGAGGCCAGCCGGAGCCGGCCCATGGTCCTGCGGCTGAGCCGGGCACGCACCACTGCTGTCATGGACTTATCGTAGGGCCGCGGGCGGCGTCCGGGCCGTTCCCAGCCGTCTTCCAGCAGGACTGCCTACGCTTGAACAATGACCATGAGTGAGATGTGGCCGCAGCTGCGGCCCTTGTGCCGGAAGCTTGCCCTGCTGGGCTGGGCCGCCAGCGCGTCAGGAATGGCTGCCGGGCTCGCTGTCGCGATCGCCAGCGGAACACGACTCTCCCCCATGATGAGCACCATGCAGCTGGTGGCCGGCGTGTGTATGGCCGTCTGCGTCGCTTCCTTCGTCACAGCCGCCGCGCTGCAGCCGCGTGCCGAATCCGGGCGCGCCGCCCCGGCAGGGGGCGCCGCCGCGCCGCGGGACGCGGAGCTCCGGATCGAGTCCGGGGCGGAACTGCCCGCCACGGTGCAGAGCCTCCTGCTGGGCTCGCTGGCCCTGCTGGCCGGGGCAGTCGTCTTCGCCTGCGCCGGCCTGGTGCTCCGGAGCGGGCCCAGCGCACAGTCCGTGGCGTTCTGCCAGGTGTTCCTGCTCGGTGCTGCCGCCTCGGGATTCACCTTCATGCTGTTCAGCAAGGTTTCCGCGCGCGGCCACAGGGGCTGATCCGGGGCCGCTTCCTAGAGCTCCACGCCGATCAGCAGCGGTTCCGGGTGCAGTTCGATCCCGAAATGTTCGACGACGCCGCGCCGCACCTCGCGTGCGATCGCCAGCATGTCTCCGGTACTCGCCCCGCCCCGGTTGGTGATGGCCAGGGTGTGCTTGGTGGACAGCGACGCGCGCCCGCCCGAGACGCTGCCGGCGTCAAGACCGAAGCCCTTGCCGTACCCCGACTGGTCGATCAGCCAGGCGGCGGAGAGCTTTGTCAGGCCGTCCGACCCGCCTGGGTAGCGGGGGGCCGCCTCCGGAAGCGTGGCCGCGACGTCGGCCGGCACGATCGGGTTGGTGAAGAACGACCCGGTGGAATACGTGTCCCTGTCCGCGGGATCCCAGACCATGCCCTTGGACGCCCGGAGCCGGAGGACCTCGCGCCGGACGTCGTTCGAGTACGCCCTGCTGCCGGCCTCGACGCCGAGGGACCGGGCCAGCTCCGCGTAGCGGACCGGAGCGCTCATCCGTCCCAGCGGGAGCTGGAACTCGACGGTGAGCACGACGTAGCGGGGCGAGCCGTTGACTGTGGTCTGCTTGAGCACGGAATCGCGGTAGCCGAACTTCAGCTCCGAACTGGTGAAAGTCTGCATGGCGTTGCGTTCGCGGTCCCAGGTGCGCACGGCGGCGATCGTCTGGGAGACGTCGGCGCCGTACGCCCCGACGTTCTGCACGGGGGTGCCCCCGGTGGCCCCCGGAATGCCGGACAGTGCCTCGATGCCGGACCACGCGTGCAGCACGGCGTGCTCCACCAGGGCGTCCCAGTTGTGGCCGGCCTGGACCACGACGGCGACGCCGCCGCAGGAGTCTTCCGCATTGACGGTGAACCCCTCCGAGGCGATCTTCAACACCGTGCCGGGGAACCCGTCGTCGGAGACCAGCAGGTTGGAGCCGCCGCCGATGATCAGCAGCGGCTCTCCGGCGGCATCCGCGGAACGGACGGCGTCGATGATTTCGGCCTCGGTGCGGGCTTCGACGAAGCGGCCGGCGGGGCCGCCGACGGCAGCCGTGGTCAGGGCGGAGAGCAGTGTCTGGGTCACCTGACCAGCCTAGCGGGGATCGCGCCCGGTGCCGTAAGCGGACCGGGCCCGGACCGGCTAACTGAGCTTGCGCGCCACCGGGGAGAGCAGGAAGCTGACCACCAGCATCACCATCACGGCGAGGAGCGAGTGCAGGATGCCCACGTGTTCGGCCAGCAGGCCCAGCAGCGGGGGCCCGCAGAGGAACGCTCCGTAGCCGATCGTGGACACCACGGACACCCGGGCGGCGGCCTTGACGGGATCGTCGGCCGCGGCGGACATGCCCACCGGGAAGCCCAGCGAGGCGCCGAGTCCCCAGATGGCCAGGGCCACGTAGGCCAGCCACGGCGCCGGGGCGAAGACGAACAGGCCGAGGCCCACGACCGCCAGGGCGGCGCACCAGCGCATCACCGGGACGCGGCCGAAACGGTCCAGGACCAGGGTGCCGGCGAAGCGGCCGATAGTCATGAAGGTCACGAACAGCCCGTAGCCCGCGGCTCCGGCGGCGTCGGACTGGCCGTGGCCGTCAGCCAGCGCCAGGGCCACCCAGTCCCCCGCCGCGCCTTCGGCGAGGGCAAGGCCCAGGACGAGCACGCCCAGGAGCAGTGTGCGCCTGTCACGCCAGGCCTGGGCGATCTGGCGTTTGTTGTCCAACGGCTGTTCGGGGACCGCGTCCGTCTGCCGGACGATGGGGATGGGGCCGGTCGAGGGATCCTCAAAGGTATCTGTTCCGGCTGCCTTGAAGGGGCGCTCCGCCTCGACCGGGGTGACGTCCGCGCGGAACCAGGCGGAGGCAGTTACCACCGAGCCGGCCACCACGAGCCCGGCGGCTGCCAGATGCCAGAACACGGGGATGCCGGCACCGGCAGCCCAGGCACCCAGCCCGGCTCCAGCCACGGTTCCGAGGCTGAAGGAACCGTGCAGCCGGGGCATGATGTGCCGCCGGACGGCGCGTTCCACCGCGGCGCCCTCAACGTTGGACGCGGTGTTCCAGCTGGCGGTGCCCAGCCCGATGATTGCCAGTCCCGCGGCGACCGCCACCGGGCTGGCGAGCACGGAGGTGCCGAAGCCGGCGAGCACAAGCCCGAACCCGACCATGATGCTGCCGATCCGGATGGTGTGCTTGGAGCCGAGCCGAAGGACGATCAGGCCGGAGGCGGACACGGATACGAAGGACCCGGCCGTCATGCAGAGCAGGAGCAGCCCGATGGTGCCCGGAGTCAGTTCCAGGCCGTCCCGGATGGCCGGCAGCCGGGACACCCAGGTGGAGAACGCGATTCCGCTGGCCCCGTAGGCCACCACCACGGCGTTCCGCCAGTGCGTGATCTCGGCAGCCGGGACGAAGACGTCCTTGGTCACGGCAGCATCATTGTCACGTAAGCCTGACGACTGCCTGGGCCTTCATCAGGACCTTTTGTCCGGCAAAGACGACGGTGAGGTCGACCCGTGCGGTGCCGGCGTCGGCGTCAAGGGCGCCAATGGCGCCGCTGACCTCAATGACGGCGCCCGGCTCCCCGGTCCCCGTAGTGTCCGTCACCAGGACCGGTTTGGTGAAGCGGGTCTGGAAATCGACGACGGCGGCCGGGTCGCCGGCCCAGTCGGTCACCAGCTGGACGGCCGCGCCCATGGTGAACATGCCGTGGGCAATGACGCCGGGCAGGCCCACGCCGGTGGCGAAGGCCTCGTTCCAGTGGATCGGGTTGAAGTCGCCGGACGCGCCGGCATACTTCACCAGGTCCTGGCGGCTGACGGTGATGCTGCGGCTGCCAAGGTCCTGGCCGACGGCGAGTTCCGCGAACGTGGGGGCAATGGATGCAGTGCTCATGGTTACTGTCCCTCTCCGCGGACCAGGATGGACGACGTGGTGGTGGAGACGCTCTCGCGGGAGCCGTCTGCACCGTTTTCACCGGTGAGGGCGAAGATTTCCGAGCGGGTGGTGATCATGGCGCCGCCGCCCATGGCCCGGACCCCGTCCACGTGCAGCTCGGCCACCAGCCGGTCGCCGGCGACGATCGGCCGGTGGTGGATGAAGCGCTGGTCCGCGTGGACCACGCGGGAGAAGTCGATGCCGGAGTCCGGATCCTCGATCAGCTGGGCGTCGGCGCGCTGGGCGATGATGATGGCGAAGGTGGGTGGCGCGACAAGGTCGGTGTGGCCAAGGGCCTTGGCCGCGTCCAGGTCGAAGTGCGCGGGGTGGGTGGCTTTGACGGCCCTCGCGAACTCGCGGATTTTCTCGCGGCCGACGTCGTACACCTCTGCGGCAGGGTAGCTGCGGCCCTGCAGATCCGGATTGATAGTCATGGATCCAGCCTAGCGCGACGGCTCCGGCCGGACTTCCGCATGACGCGGCCCGGCCGGGATTGCAACCTCCGGTATGATGAAAACATCAAACCATCAATCAGTGTTGGGGTCCCGCCCGGACCGCGATGCCCAGAGAGCGCAGGCCAGCCATGTATTCCGCAGCGCAGACCCCTTTGTATGAGATCAAGGCCAACCTGTTCAAAGCCCTGGCCCATCCGGCGCGGATCAGGGTGCTGGAACTGCTTGCGGCTGCCCCGGACACCGCTGCACCAGTCAGCTACCTGCTGGCCGAGACCGGCCTGGAGGCTTCCCACCTCTCCCAGCATCTGGCTACGCTCCGCCGGCACGGTGTGGTGACCTCGGTCCGGTCCGCGAACGCGGTGACCTACCGGCTGGCCCATCCGAAAATTTCGGAACTGCTGGCCATTGCGCGGATCTTCCTGCTGGACAGCCTCGCCGATTCCAGTAAGCAACTCAGACTCGCGCGGGAGCTGCCAGGCGGCCAACCCCAGGGGCCGACCCCGTGAGTGCCGCCCAAGGACTTCCCGGCCGGTACCTGCCGTCCCGCCGCGACTACGACGGACTGCGATCGAGCTGGAAGGCCGACCTCCTCGCCGGTATCACGGTCGGCATCGTGGCGCTCCCGCTGGCCCTCGCCTTCGGCGTGAGCTCTGGCGTCGGTGCGGAGGCCGGGCTCATCACCGCCGTGGTAGCCGGCCTGGTGGCCGCCGTCATGGGCGGTTCGAACGTCCAGGTCTCCGGCCCCACCGGAGCCATGGTGGTGGTGCTGGCCCCGGTGGTCGCCGCCCACGGCGCCGGCAGCATCGCCCTTGTCTCGCTCATGGCCGGGCTGCTGGTGATCGGTTTGGGCGTCAGCGGGCTGGGCCGGGCCGTGGCGTTCATCCCCTGGCCCGTGGTCGAGGGCTTCACGCTCGGCATCGCCTTGATCATCTTCCTGCAGCAGGTCCCAATGGCGACCGGCACCGAGGGTGTCCCCGGGCACAACACCCTTCGTGCTGCCGTCGAGGCCGCGGCCCAGGCCACGGCGCCGACGGTGCTCCAGACACTGGTGGTGGTGGCCGGTGTGGCTGCCCTGATGTTTCTGCTGCCGAAGCTGCACAAGTCCCTTCCGGCGAGCCTGATCGCCGTTTTGCTGGCCACCGTCGGTGCCGAGCTATTCCAGCTGGATATCCCCCGGATCGGCGCCCTGCCGCATTCGCTTCCCGCACCGGAGTTGCCGTCCTTCGATCCGGCCACGCTCGGCGGCCTGCTTATGCCAGCCGTCTCCATTGCGGCACTGGCCGCCATCGAGTCCCTGCTTTCGGCCCGGGTGGCCGCGGGCCTGGTGGGCCCAGACGGCAGGCCCGCCGGGGCGTACAGGCCGGACCGGGAGCTCACGGGACAGGGCCTTGCCTCCGTGGCGGCCGGTCTCTTCGGCGGCATGCCCGCCACCGGCGCCATTGCCCGGACCGCCGTCAACGTCCGCTCCGGCGCTAAGACCCGGCTGTCCGCAATCGTGCACGCCCTCGTGCTGCTGGCCATCATCTACCTGGCCGCCGGGCTGGTCGGCCGGATCCCGCTGGCAGTGCTGGCCGGCATCCTGATGATCACGGCCACGCGGATGATCTCCAGGCATACTGTCACCGCCATCATGCGATCCACTCGCGCCGATGCCGCGGTCTTCATCCTGACCGCGCTCGTCACCGTCGCTTTCGACCTGATCGTGGCCATCCAGATCGGGCTGGCCGCCGCGGCCCTGTTCACATTGCGGAAGTTCGCTTCAATGAGCGGGGTGCAGCGCGAGGAAATTCCGGGGGACCCTGCGGACGGCGACGACCACATTGCCATCTTCCGCCTGGACGGGGCGATGTTCTTCGGCGCAGCCGAACGTGTGTTGCAGGAGATAAGCCAGGTCAAGGACATCCAGGTGGCCGTCATCCGGCTCTCCCAGGTGAGGATGCTGGATGCCACCGGCGCCCACACCCTCGTGGAGGTGATTTCGGCGCTGGAGCTAAGGGGCATCACAGTCCTGCTGAAGGGCGTCCAGCCGCAACATCTGGAGCTCGTGACCAACGTCGGCGTGATCCGGTCCCTGCGGCATCACAAACACCTGTTCACGAGCCTTCCTCCAGCCGTCGAGCATGCGCGCAGCCATGTGCGGCGAAACGCGGCCGTCAGCGCTTGAGGTTCTTCCGGATGGTCTGGCCGCGGACCACGATCCCCGCGATGTGCAGGATGAGCCCGAGGCCGATGACCGGCAACGAGGCCACGGCCAGGCCCTGGTTGCCGGTGTTGTTGCCGACCAGGTTGAGGATGATGCCGAGCGCGATCAGGCCCATGGCGCTGAAAACGAGCACCTTGTAGGTGGTTGACGCGGAGGCCCAGAATTCGTTCAGCACCGTGTCAGTCTACCGGGGCGCGCCGGCTACGCTGCGAGGCGCCTAATCCCTGGCGACGCTCAAGATACCTGGCGCTGCCGGAATCCGGGCGCGCCCGGTATTTTGCGCGTCGCGGTGCAATGCAGGCCTCAGAACAACGATTCCTGCACGGCCGGGACGTCCGAGCCGTGGTCGCCGAGTTCGATCACCCGTGCTTTGAGCTGCCCGAGGTTCACCACGAACTCCAGGTCGCTGCCGTCCAGCGCCGCGAGGGCAATGCTTCCGCTCAGCGAGTCGATCCGGAACCCGTGGGTCCCGGCACCCAGGTCGTGGGGGTAGGCATGCCGGGCGGCCGGTGAACAGGCTTTGGCGGAGAGCTCCGGCCGGACCCACCGCTCATTCACCACCTCGAAGTCCTCCGTGCCGGCGCCGGTGAGCAGCGTCCGGGCCTCCCCCGCCAGCTGTCCGTTCAGTGCGTCGAGTTCGGCGGCGGCTGCCGGCGCCACGAGCGCAGCAGCCTTGGCGGCTGTGCGGACCTGCTGCGGCAGCCCGGCGTCGCGGGTCACGAGGTCCTCGAGGATCCGGACCACCCGGCCGTCGTCGGCGCGGGCAACGTACCGGGCGACGACGGCGCCCTGCTCGGCGAGCCGGTTCCATTTGCGCAGGTGCGAGGCGGTCCCGACCTTGCTGGCGCCGTTCGCGAAGGTGGCGACGTAGAGCCAGTGCGGCTGCATGAGGTAGGCGCGCAGTCCGGGCGGGACCCGCCCGCCGCGGTGGAAGTCGTGGATGAGCCGCGAGTCGTCCACCACGAAGCAGCGCTCGCACTGGCTCCCCCTCGCGGCGGCAGCCCGGTCGGGGCAGAGGATGTGGTCCCGGTCCGCGGGACCGTGCACCTTGTGGTGTCCGAGGCATGACTTCGCGGCGGCGGCGAGCCGGAAACCGAGGCGGGTGCCGGCGTCGAGCGCCAGAGCGGTGAAGCTTCCGGCGGGGTCCTGGAGCCGCAGCACGGGCAGACCGGAGCAGGACTGCCCGGCGGCGGGCCCTCCGGATCCAGGTGCGGGAAACGGCGGCGGACCATCCCAAAAGACCCCGTGGACCAGATAGCGGGTATCGGTCACGGGGCCTCCTGGCGTGGTACGGGTGCGGCTACAGCGCCGGCTGCACCCCAAAGGCTACCGCGAGCTTCATGATCTTCTCGGCGCGGCCCAGGCGCGGCAGGTCGGAACCGTCACGGATGACGCGGCCGCTGGCCTCGAAGTCCGCCATGAAGTCCGTGGCCCACGCGACGTCGGACGGCGTCGGGCTGATGACCTCATTGATGACGTTGGTCTGGTCGATGGCGAGGCACAGCTTGCCGGTCATGCCCATCATCACGGTGATCCCGGTCTGCTCGCGCAGTATCGGGTGATTGGTGCCCACCGTGGGTCCGTCGATGGGGCCGGGCAGGTTGCCGACCCGGCTGGCGACGACGAGTTTGGCGCGCGGGTAGGCCATGGCTTCCGGGGTGGCCGCCATGCCGGTGTCGCGGCGGAAGTCGCCGGAGCCGAAGGCCAGGCGGAACGCGCCCTGGGCCTTGGAGATGTGGTTGGCTTCCTCGATGCCGACGGCGGACTCGACCAGCGGGATGACCGGGGTCTTGCCGTCCATGCGGTGGAAGCTCTCGGTGACCTGGTCCGCGGACTCGGTCTTGGCTAGCATCACGCCGAGCAGGCCCGGCGTGCCGCGGAGTCCGGCGAGGTCATCGGCCCAGAAGGGGCTCGTGGCGTCGTTGATGCGGACCCAGGCGTTGCCGCCGCTGGTGAGCCATTCCACGACGTGCGCCCGGGCGGCGTCCTTCTGCGACGGGTCCACGGCATCCTCGATGTCGAGGATGATGGCGTCCGCGCGGGAGACGGCGGACTGGTCGAAGAGCTCGGGTTTCATCGCGTTGACCAGGAGCCATGAGCGGGCGATTTCTGCTGGAACATTGCGTTGAGGCCGGATGGTCGCGGCTGCGGTCGTAGAGGTCATGCCTCTACGCTATCCGCACCCGGGTCCCTCCAGCGAAGTATTCCACCCCCGAGGGGTGACCATTACGACCAAAATCACATGCTAGGGGATGTTGCTGCCCCGCGCGGTGACCCACAGCCGGTACCACTCGGCCCGGCTCATGCCCGCGGCCACCTCTGCGGCGCCGGCGCAGGCCTGGATCCGGTCCGGATTGGCGGTGCCGATCACGGGGGCGATCCCGGCCGGATGTTTCATCAGCCAGCCCAGCACGATGGACTCCCCCGCGGTGCCCTTATCCCGTGCCAGCTCCGCCACGAGGGCGGTGGTGGCTTCCTCCGCCGCCGTCGGCGTGGCGGCCGGCGCCCCGGTGTAGAGGCCGCGGGCAAGCGCGCCGTAGGCCTGCAGGCTGATCCCCCGCCGGACGCAGTGCTCCACGGTGCCGTGCGGAAAGCTGTAGTCCGTACCCTCGGCGTGGTTGACCAGCACGGTGCTTTCGAGCCAGGCCCGTTTCAGCAGGCTCATTTCCAGCTGGTTGGCCGCCACCGGCGCCTCCAGCCGGTCCTGCAGCATCTCGATCTGCGGTCCGGACATGTTGGACACGCCTATGGCGCGCACCTTGCCTTCGGCCATGAGCTGCCCGACGGCGGAGGCCACCTCGGCCGGGTCCATCAGGGGATCGGGGCGGTGCAGCATCAGCACGTCCACGTAATCCGTGCGGAGCCGGGCCAGGCTCTGGTTGACCCGTTCCAGGATGCCCTCCCGGCTCAGGTCGTAGTACGTCTCCAGGCCTTGCTCGTTGAGCCGGATGCCGCACTTGGTCTGCAGCCGGATGCGCGCCCGCAGCCCGGGGGTCTGCGCCAGCACCTCACCGAATACCGCCTCGGCCTTGCCGCTGCGGTAGATGTCTGCGTGGTCGAAGAGGGTGATGCCGGCCTGCAGGGCTGCCTTAACGGCGGCGGCCGCCTCGTCCACATCCGCGGACGAGTACGGCTCCGCCGACCAGCTGCCACCAAGGCCCATGCAGCCGTAAATCAGCTCCTGGACCGGCGGCTCATGCGTCGCCGCGCTCACCGCAGCCAGACGGTGGTGCTGGCCGGCAGCAGGGCGCCCTCGAGCAGGCCGCTGCTGAGCAGCACCTCGCCGGCGGGCAATTCCACCGGCACGTCGCCGAAGTTCGTCACTGTCTGCCAGCCGCCGGGCCGGCTGAAGTGCAGGATCTCGGGGTTGGTGGTGGTGTGCCATTGCAGTTCTTCGGAGGTCTGCAGCTCGCGGCGCAGCTTGAGGGCCTGCCGGTAGAACTCGAGCGTGGAACCGTCCACCCCGTCCTCGGCCGCGACGGCGTAGCGGCTGAACCAGGCCGGCTGCGGCAGGTGCGAGCCGCCGTCGCCGAACCCGAAGGAGCTGCCCTCGGGAGCCCAGGGCAGGGGGACACGGCAGCCGTCGCGGCCGATCTCGACGCCTTTGTTGCGGAAGAACGTGGGGTCCTGGCGCTCGGAATCGGGGATCTCGGCGACCTCCTGCAGTCCGAGTTCCTCGCCCTGGTACAGGTACGCGGAGCCCGGCAGCGCCAGCATCAGCTGGGTGGCCGCGCGGGCACGGCGCAGGCCCAGCTCGACGTCGAGCTCCTCGGCCGGGGCGCCGGCCAGCAGCCAGCCCTTGCCGTCCTGGCCCTGGGCGTGTTTGCCGCCGCCCTTGGGCAGGCCGTAGCGGGTGGCGTGCCGGACGACGTCGTGGTTGGAGAAAACCCAGGTGGACGAGGCGCCGGACTCGGTGGCCTCCGCGAGGTTCCGGGTGATGATTTCGCGGAATTCCTCGGCGTCAAAGTCGGCCTGCAGGAGGTCGAAGTTGAACGCCTGGCCCAGTCCCTGCGGGCTGGCGTAGCGGCCGCGGCGGCTGGCGTGGACCCAGGCCTCCGCGACGGCGGTGCGCGGCGGGTTGTATTCGTTGAAGACCTCGCGCCATTCGACGTAGATCTCGTGGACCTCGTCGCGGTCCCAGAAGGGGTGCGAACCGTCGTCGAAGCCGTCGGTGCCGCTGTTGGCCTCGCTCAGCTCGACCTTGGACAGCAGCGGCTCGGTGAGGTCCTTGGTCAGGGCGTGGGCGACGTCGACGCGGAACCCGTCCACGCCACGGTCGGACCAGAAGCGCAGGGTCTTGAGGAAGTCGTCGCGGATTTCGCGGTTGGACCAGTTCAGGTCCGGCTGCTCCTTGGCGAAGATGTGCATGTACCACTGGCCGGGGGTGCCGTCGGGTTCGGTGATGCGTTCCCAGGCCGGGCCGCCGAACACGGACTCCCAGTCCGACGGCGGGATCTCACCGTTCTCGCCTGTGCCGTCCCGGAAGATGTAGCGCTCACGCGCGTCAGAGCCGCGGGGGGACGCGAGGGCTTCCTTGAACCATTCGTGCCGGTTGGAGGAGTGGTTCGGGACGATGTCCGCGATCAGCTTGATGCCGGCCGCGTGCAGGGCCGCGGACATCTCGTCGAAGTCCTCCAGCGTGCCGAGCTTGGGGTCCACGTCGCGGTAGTCGTCAACGTCGTACCCGCCGTCGGCCAGTGCAGAGGGGTAGAACGGGCTCAGCCATACGGCGTCGATCCCGAGGGTCTTCAGGTACGGAACCTTCGCGGTGATGCCCTTGAGATCGCCGAGGCCGTCACCATTGGAGTCGGAAAAGCTGCGCGGGTAGATCTGGTACACGGACGCCTGGCGCCACCAGGTGGGGTCGGCGGCGAGGTCGGAACCGGAAAGAGTTGCCAGCGTGGCGGTGTTGGACAAGGGAAATCCTTCGGGGCTTGGGTCTGGGTCTCTGGTATTTTAGATACAAGCTAAATATATTGCCTGAACAATTATGTGTCCGGATCCAGGGGAGGTCAAGATTTGATGCCGCAATCCGCCGCCACCCCCCGCCTGCTGCGCCGCGTCAATGCCCAGGCGGTGTTGGCGTTCATCCGCGGCACCGACGTGGCCACCGGCACCGAACTGATGGCCCGGACCGGGCTGACGCGGGCCTCCGTCATTGCCGTCTGCGAGGACCTGATCCGGCGCGGCTGGATCCGTGAACTGGACACGCCCCGGGGGGACCCGGCTCCTGCCACGGGGTCCGCACGGAAGGGCCGGCCGGCCCGGCGCTTCGAGCTCAACCACGGCGCCGGGTACGTCCTCGGCATCGACATCGGCGCGGCCACCACCACGGCCGCGGTCGCGGACCTCCGGGGCACGGTCGTCGGACGCTCCAGCGGGAGCTTCCGGGCCGCGGACATCCCCGCGGAGGAGCGGATCGCCGTCGTGGACCTGGCCTGCCGGCAGGCCCTGGCGGCTGCCTGCACGGATCCCGCCCGGGTCCTCGCGGCGGGGGCCGGCATCGCGGCCCCCGTGGACCGTGACGGCAACGTCCTGGTGACCCAGCATTTCTGGGGCCTGTTCGACGTCGGGCTCCGCTTGGCGTTGAAGGATCTGCACGGCTGGACGGTCCTGCTGGAGAACGACGCAAACCTCGCCGCGCTCGGCGAACGCTGGCGCGGGTCCGGCGCGGGGGTGGACGACCTCGTGGTGCTCCTGGCCGGCGAACGCCTCGGCGCCGGGGTGATGGAGTCCGGGCGGCTGCTGCACGGCCGGGCCGGTGCGGCCGGCGAAATGGGCTACCTGGACATGGTCGAGGGCGTGGGCTCCAGCGACGGCATCGCCAGCCTGGCCCGGCAGTGGTCCGCGGCCGGCGGCGGACCCCAGGCGGGAGGCACGGCCAGCGCGCGGCGGGTCTTCGAAGACGCCGCCGCCGGGGATCCCGCGGCGCTGGAGATCCTGGACCGGATTTCGGAACGGATGGCCCGCGTCATCGCCTCAATCGCCAGCCTGATCAACCCGGAGCAGGTGGTGATCGGAGGCGCCGTGGCGGAGTCCGCGGGCATCCTGCTGCCCGGCATCACCAGCCGGCTCCCGCGCTTCACCGCAACCCCGCCGCGCGTGACGGTCTCCCCGCTGGGCGACGCGATCGTCACAATGGGCGCCATCCGGCACGCCCTGGACTATGTCGAGGAGAACGCGCTGGAACTGGCACTGCCCGCCCGCCGCTGAGCACGCTGCGCCGGGGTACTCCTGGCCTGGGCATCTGCCGGGCCCTATTCCGGCATGATCATGGTGCGCAGGTCCAGCTGGCGGAGCACCCGGTCCGCGACTTCCGGGTCCATGCCCGGCTCGTTGCGGGCCGCCACGACCTCCTGGCGGGCCGCGTCGAGGGCAATGGTCTGCACGGCGATCGCGAGTTCGCGCCCGCGCTTGCGTTTCTCCCCCACGGTTTCGTTGCGGAGGCTGCCGTCGAGGAGTTCGGCGTGCAGCCGCGTCATCTTTTCCTTGACCAGGGCCACCTTTTCCGGCGGCAGCTCCTTCATGAGCTCGTTGCCCTTGAGCGCCGCGATGGCCGCCTGCTGCGCCCGTCCGGCCAGGACCCGGGCGGCGTCGCGTTCTTCCGATCCGTCCCCGGAAGCCTTCAGCACCCGCATGAGCCACGGCAGGGTCAGGCCCGGGAGCACCAGGGTGGCCAGCAGGACAGCGCAGGCGATCACGATCAGCTGCCCCCGGGCCGGGAACGGGCTGCCGTCGGCCAGCGTCAGCGGGAGCGCCAGGGCCAGCGCCAGGGTGGCCAGGCCGCGCATGCCGCACCACGTGAGGATCAGGACTTCCTTCGCGGAGTTGGGGCGCAGCGAATCCTTCTTGGAGCGCGTCAGCCCGGACATCATCGCCAGCCAGGCGAACCGGACCGCGAAGACGAGCACACAGACCACAACGGCGGTGCCGATCATGTCGAAGATGCCGGTGCCTTCATCCCGGATGACCTTCCGCACCTCCAGCCCCACCAGGCCGAAGGCGAGCCCGGTGACCAGCAGTTCAACAACGTCCCAGAAGGCGGTCCGGGTGACCCGCTCGGCGGCGTCCTGCGGCCTGGAGTGGCGCTGCATCTCCAGGGCGGTGACGACGACGGCGATCACGCCGGACGCGTGCACCTCTTCGGCCAGGATGTAGGCGGCGAACGGCACCACGAGGGTGACGGCGCTGCGGGCCACCATGGACTGCACGAGCCGGGTGATCAGGCTGGTCAGCCAGCCCATGCCGATGCCGACCACGACGGCGAGCGTGGCGCCCAGCGCGAACTGCAGGACGACGTCGGGGGCGATCTTCGTGCCGGAGACAGTGGCGGCCACCGCGGCCTGGAAGATGACGATGGCGGCGGCGTCGTTGAACAGGCCTTCGCTTTGCAGCACGGTGGTGAGCCGGCGCGGCATGTGGACGCGGCCGGCGATCGATTCCACTGCCACGGGATCCGGCGGAGCCACCATGGCGCCCAGGGCGATCGCGGCGGGGATGCCGATGCTGGGGATCACGAGCCAGGCCGCGCCCGCCACAACCACCGTGGAAACCACAACGAGGGCGACGGCCAGCATCAGCAGGCTGCGCCAGCGGACCCGGAAGACGGCCCAGGAACTGCGCTGCGCGGTGGCGAAGAGCAGGGGCGGCAGGAAGACGGGAAGGATCAGCTCCGGCGAGATCTCCATGTCCGGAAAGCCCGGAATGAACGTCAGCGAGGCGGCCAGGATCAGCATCAGGACCGGGAAGGGCAGCCGCAGCCTGTCCCCCACACCCACGGCCACCACGGTGGCCAGCAGCAGTCCGATGATGAGTGCCAACTGGTCCATAGGCTCACTTTCCCCGGGGTTCAGCGCGGGCCGTGCATCGTTGTTGGACGCACGGCCGCCACTCCACCCTATCGGGGATCCGGGCAGGAACCCGGCCCGTCAGTCCAGGGCGTCCAGCGCCGCGGCGATGGGCAGGCTGCCGTCGCGGAACTCTATGGTGCGCCGCATCGGGACCGGCAGGCCCAGCACCGCCGCGGCCACGAGGGCCACGTTGGTGCGTGAGGTTTCGGTGCTTTGCGAGGCGCCGTCGGGATTGACGTCGATCAGGCCGGTGCCGGCCCCGTCCGTCAGCCGGCCGGGGCCGAGGATGGTCCAGCCCAGGTCCGAGGCACGCAGGTAGGTGTCCGCGGCCGCCTTGGCCTCCGCATAGGCGTAGAAGCCGTTCTCCGGCGGCACACCGTGGTCCGGGCCGGCACCGAGGTAGGACACCATGACATAGTGTCCGACGCCGGCCTGGTCCGCCGCATCCATCGAACGGATCGCGGCGTCGCGGTCCACGGCGTAGGTGTTTTCCGGGTGCCCGCCGCCAGCGCCGGCGGACCACACAACGGCGTCGTGGTTCCGGAGGGCCTCGGCGATTTCCGCCGTCGTCGATTGTTCAACGTCGAGGACGGCCGGGGTTGCGCCGGTGGCGGCGACCTCGGCCGCATGGTCAGGGTTGCGGACGAAGGAGGTGATGTCCTCCCCGTCCGCTGCGAGGATGCGGGACAGTTCCAAAGCCACTTTTCCGTGGCCGCCGATGATTGCGATTCGCGTCATGGACCCATTCTGTCCCACGTCGCCCTGGCCCCGCACCCGTTGAGCTATCACTTATGGCGGCTCTGGGGCCCTCAGAGAGCCCCAGAGGGACTCCAAGTGATAGCTCAACCGGGGGTCAACTGATCCTGATCGTCTTGGCGACGCTGGGAACCCCGTTGGCGTCCATGCCGAAGAGCAGATAGGTGCCCGGCACCAGCACGCCGCGGTCCGCCGGCAACTTCAGCGAGGAGGTGTTGCCGCTCACCGAAGCGGTGACCGGGATCCGCCGCTGGTCTGAGTTCACGGTGTGGGTCACCGTGCTCATCCGCATCAGGGAGAACTTGGTGATCGGCGAGCCGGTGCTGACCGAGATCGTGCTGCCCGCCGCGGCCGTGGCGGGTGCTGTCACGATCGTCGGACGGGTGCGCGCGCTGCCGTCGGCGTTCAGCAGGTACGGCGGCGTGAATATCTGGCCGTCCAGGTGGTTGGTGGTGCAGTCGCCGCACAGCCCGCCGCCACCGACGAAGACCCGGCCATCGGGGAGCAGCAGGCCGACGCTGTGATACGTCCGGGGAATGGCCATCGGGGCCAGCGTGGTCCATTTGCCGGTGGCCGGGTTCCAGATCTCCGGCGACATCCGCGCGCCGGTGTCCGTGAACACCACGGGGGTGGCCTGGCCGCCGACCACGATCACCTGCCCGTCGGGCATCGCGATCCCGCTCGCGAACGACCGGGTGACAGCCATGTCCGCGGTCCGGGCCACCTTGACCCCGCTGTTGATGTCGATTGTGTACGCCCGCGCCGTCGCCGGGGTCTTGTCGTAGGCGGTCGAGCCGCCCACAGTGAGAATCTTTCCGACGTCGTACATCACGGCGTCACCGTTCATGGCGTCCGGGCTGTCCGCGCGCAGGCCGGCCGGGGTGATGCTGCCGTTGCCGGTGGTGGAGATCCAGTTCATCTTGCTGCTGGGACCCGCTTGGAACACCCGGCCACCGGCGGCGGCAAACAACCAGGCGTGGTTGTCGGAACGGTAGCCGCCACGGGGATCGGCGGTCAGGATGTTGTCAACCGGCACATTAGACAGCGTTCGCCAGCCGCCGGCGGCGGACCATATCTCACCGTTCTTGTTGCCGATACCGCCCGAAAACGACCCGCCGATGGTGAAAACCTCGCCGTTGGATGTGGTCACGTTGGTCTGGTAGCCGCGGGCGATCTTCATGTCCGGCCCCGCGCTCCAGGTGTCCGTCGCAGGGTTGTACAAAGTGGTTTTCGCGCTGCTGCTGCCGCCGCTGATCAGGATCTTCCCGTCCGGCAGCAACGCCGTACCGGGGCAGAACATGTCGTGACCGGTGTTGGCCACCTCTTTCTGCGTCACTTTGCCGGTGGTGAGGTCCAGGATGGACGTCTGGGTGTAGCCCTTGGTGCCAACGTAAGAGGTGGGGGAGTAAGCGGACCAGGTCAGCATCCGGTTGCCGGGCAACAGCGCCGCCGCGACCGGGATGATCGGAAAGTTGATGGTGGGACCCCAGGACCCCTTGGAGGGGCCGAGGAGATTGATCTCTGCGGCGCTGCTCCACGGACCCCGGTTGCCGGCCTCGGTGGTCGAAGTCAGCCGGACGAACCGGGCGCTGACCGCGGTGAAGTTGACGGTCTTCTCCGCACTCGTGTCCGGCCAGGTACCGGTGGCGACCACGTTCCACGCGACCCCGTTGGAACTGACTCCGATCGAGTATTTACCGATCCGCCCGTTGGCGTTGTCAGAACGCGGGAGATAACGGAACCCCGAGATGCTCCGCGCCGCCTTGGTGTC